>CAZQLE010000023.1:0-27681 GCA_964593905.1 uncultured Anaerolineaceae bacterium
CAGCTCATCACCCCGGCCCCGCGTCCGGTGGACCAGTGGCTGGCGGCCCGTCCGCAGCGCGAACTCATCATCCAGATGCCCCTGCTGTCTGCGCTTAGCGGACCGCAGATGTATTACACCCTCTAACACCAGCATCCCATCGCCAGCGGATATGGCACTTATCTGCCGCTGCTCTTTAAAGAACGCTACCCCGAGCTGGCCGACTTCCCGTCTGATGCGGCGCTAAACCGCCTGGCGACCTGGGGAACCGATATCGACCCGCAGTCAGCGGGGGTGCGCCTGGTGCTGGTGGATGAACGCGATATCGCCTTTGCAGACCCCTTCTGGGATGCACTGGCGCAACAATCACGCCTGAAACTGATCGAAACAATTGATCAGGTTCGAGTTTATGAGGTGTTGCCATGAAACGTGTAGCCTTTGTCGATGTTTTACGAGGGGTTGCCATTCTGTTGATGGTGATCGACCATGTTTACGACTGGCTGCTGGACGAAGCCTCGCGCAGCGGAACGGTATTTGGCCTGACCCATTTTCTGGGAACGCTGGCCGCACCCCTGTTTTTGTTTCTGGCCGGGTTCGGGCTGGCGCTTTCCTTCGGGCGCAGCGGGGCCTTTTTTCATAAGGCGCTGCATGTGGTGCAGCGCGGTCTAACCCTGGTGCTGGCCGGATACCTGATCAACTTCCTGGTATATTTTAACGGCCGCAACCCGCAGGATATCATGGCGGTGGATGTCTTGCCCGCCATCGGATTAAGCCTGATCGTATGTCTGCCGCTGGTAAAACTACCCTTCTGGCTCACCGGTTTGCTCACTTTGGCCGGCGTTGCCGGTGGGCAGTGGTTGGGCGCAACAGCCGTGCTGCCCGATGGTCTGGCGGCCTTTCTAACCGGGCACAGCACCGTGGGCAGCTATTTTCCGCTGCTGGTCTGGTTCCCCTATGCCTGGCTGGGGTTAACCATCGGAAAAGCCTACGCAGCCGCCCCAAAAACACAGCGCTTTATGCAGATTCTAACCCTGCTGGGGCTGCTTATTCTGGCCGGGGTGCCGTTGCTGAACCCTGCCCTGGGGTATCGCCACCCGCGCCCGGTGTTTTTGTGTTTTTCCACGGCCATCCTTTTCTGGCTGACCGCAGCCGCATGGTGGACCACCGACCGGCTGCTCAGCCATTCGTGGACGCTGTGGGCATTGGAAGAGATGGGAAAAGCCTCGATGATGCTGTATGTATTTCATCATCTGGTCGGCTACCGGCTTTATCTGCTGCTGGGCTGGGCCACCGGGCGCTCATTTCAGGGACAATACGGGCTGTTTGGCCCCGCAGTGACCACCCTGTTGTTCGCGGTGATGGTGGCGTTAATGACCACAGCCGCTTACCTGTGGAACCGGCGAAATGATGAAAAATGGTTAAGCGCGCTCACCCAGACCGCGCCAAAACCAGGATAATTCCGACCACCCCGGCCAGGGCCAGCAAAACCCACACCAGGCCGTGTTTCGGCGCCGGGTGCGACATTTCGGGGCGCTCGGGCCGGGCAACCAGTTCGCGGGTGCAGTACCAGCAAAAATTCGTCTCAGGTGAAATCAACTTACCACAATATTTACAGGAGATCCTGGGTTGTTCGTCCAAAAGGGGCTTACCGCCTTGGGTATAAAATTGGAGTGCAAGTGATTGTATCATCCCGCGAGGGCAACGCGCTCAGCCAGCGGTGTTTCGGATGCGTCACCCGGTGCTCAAGCCATAAACAGGCCATACCGCGCGCAATTTTATTGGGTCCAGGCCCCGATCATTCAAGATCACGGCGCTCAAACAGATAGCCCGAGAGCATCGCCAACAGCAGCACAGCCGCCGCGCAGTACCCCAGCGCTCCCCAGTGCGGTTCGACCGCCAACGGCTGACGGTCTACCCCCCAGACCAACGGCGAAAAAGCGCGCAACGCCCGCACCCAGCCAGTGTTCGCCGGCAGCCAGAAGGCACCCCCGCTCAACAGGATAAAAAGCCCGCCCACGGCCCATGCCACGCGCCCTCTGCCGGTTGCAACCCCGGCCAGACAACTCACCAGGGCAAACAACATCCCCTGAAACCACAACACCCCGCCCGCCATGCCCAGCCGGGCAGCCGGAACACGCAGCAAGATGCCCAGAAACAGGGGGGGAAGAACAACCGCAACCAGCCAGACCGGCAGGGTCAAAATTTTTTCAAAAAACAGCCGCCGCCGCGAAACCGGTTGCGATAGCAGCAGCACCAGGCCGCCCGATTCGTGTTCACCGGCGATCAAACGCGCGCCCAGCACCACCGCAAAAATGGCATTCAAAACCGGCAGCGCCAGCGCAAAAAGGCTGGCAAAGCGCAGGCCGCCAGACGACAGCAGCAGCAATCCCGCCGCACGCTGCAACTCTGCCACCCATGCTTCCGGCAGAAAGATCATCCACAGCCCGCACAGTGCCGTCACAGCGCCCAACCAGATGCGGCCAAAAATCCGCTGCCGGTACAGGGTATGCACAAACACATCAGACACGGCCAGCCGCTCCTGCGGTCGCGAAAATATCTTCAACACCCAGGGTCTGGCTGACAAAATCGGTCACCCGAAACTGGCTGGCGGTTTTTAACAACAGGTCAGGGTCGCCGCGCAACACACAACTGACGATATTATCCGTCATGTGCAGTTCTTGCAAATTGGGAACAGAGGAAAAAGCATCGCGCGGCACAGGGCCTGCAAAACGCATTTCCACCCGGCGCAAGGCCCGGGCGCGCAGGTGCACACCCCGCTCAATGGCAATGATTTCGCCCCGCTGCAGCACCGCAGCCCGGTCACAAATGCGCTCCACTTCGTTCACTGCCGAAGTAGCAAAAAACACCGAACGGCCATCCGACCGCGCCGCGGCCGCCAGTTGATAAAACACCTGCTGTGCGTCCAGATCCAGCCCGCGCAAAGGCTCATCCAGAATGACAAGGTCGGGACGGTGCATAAAGGCCTGCACCAGACCGATCTTGCGCCGGTCGGCAGCAGATAAAGCCCCCACCTTCTGATTCAGCGGCAGATGGAAATCAGCGGCCAGCGCCTGCGCCAACGCCCAATCGACCCCGCGGCGCAGCCGCGCCAACCAGCGCAGGGTTTCTTCCACGGTCAGGCTTACATCCAGATCAAAATTTGCCGGCAGATACCCGGTTTGACGGCGAATTTCAAGGCTGTTCTTGCGGCTGTCCAGGTTTAATACCAGTGCACGGCCCGTAGTGGGGCGGATAAAATCCAGCAGCATCTGCAGGGTGGTGGTCTTGCCCGCACCGGGCGCGCCCAATAACCCGTAGATCTCTCCCGGTTCCACCTCAAAGGTCAAACCATTCACCGCAGCAGTGCGGCCAAACGATTTGGTTAATTGTTCAGTGCGAATGATCCTGTACCGCATGGTAGCCTCCTGATCACGTTTTTCGGACAGCTTCTCACAACACCAGAGAATTTACCCGAACGTGCAAAAAGAAAACGCCGGCTGCACTCAAGAGAGCCAGCCGGCGGGGCTACCGCGGTATGTCAACCTGACAGGTCAGGCTGGCGCCTCTTGATAAGACTGCCATTCATTCTGCAAGCGCTGCACAAAATCTTCCACCATTTCCACCCAGGCGATCATCGCATTCAGCCTTGGCCGGGCCGGGTGGTCTTCTTCAAGACCCTCCAGGCCGTCTTCTGCCACATCACGCAGCGGCAAAACGGCTGCCAGCCGCATTTCAAGCGACTTCTGCCAACTCTCGGCACCGAGGACATAATAGTCCACCCGGTCACCGGGGAGAGACACTTTTTCCACCAGCTCCCACACAAGCAAGGTGCGGATGTTGGTGGAAATGCTGCTTCGGCTGACTTGCAAAGCCTCGGCCATCTCCTCGGAAGAAATGGGTTTGGGGGAAATCAGGAGCAAACCGATGATCCGACCGGCAATACGGGTAAGCCCGTACTCCTGATAGTGCAGCCCCATATTTTCAACGAACTGGGATAACCCCGGACGGTCCCCTAACAGGGGATCAGATTGGTCCGCAGAATTATCCGAGCTTTCCTGCTCCATCAAAATGCTCCTTCATCCATAGAAGAAAAAACTGACTTTACCGCCCTTGCGAGAAAGGCGATGGTTTTGCGGCTTACCCCGGCGCTTTATACGCCCCAGCCTGCAAAACCAGGCGATCTCCCGTCAAAAGCAGAGCAACCAGAAATTTTTAGCTGCTCTCAACCGTATGAATTATAGGTGTTTTTGTTATTTCTGTCAATACTGAAATAACTGCAACAACGCACATCACTGAATTTTCGTGCCGCATTCAGCGCAGAATTTCATCCCTTTGGCCGCTGCACCGCAGTTGGGGCAGGTGGAAGGGGCTTCTTGCTCCACCTTTGCACCACAGTTGGGGCAGAATTTGGCGCCGCCGGTGTCGGTGCCACACTGCGAACATTTTTTCGCTGCCGGCTGCACCATGGGGCTGCCGCATTCGGGGCAGAATTTGGTGCCAGGTGCGGCAACCGTGCCGTCTTTCGGGCAGCGGGCCAACTGCTCTCCTGCGCGCTGTGCAGCTTCAGCAGCCTTGCCAACGTCAGATAACACATCGCCCAGGCCAAAGGCCGCCGCAAAACCCTTAATCGCTGCGCCCGCCTGCGCGCCGCGCGACTCGGCTATTTCAGAGGTGCGCGGACTGTCTTCCTGACAAAAGCCGCTCTGAACATCAAAATCGGATAAGCACACAATTCGCTGACAGGTCGGGCATTCGCGAAAATGCTGCTGCACCTGTTTCCAGGCCGATTCGATCTGCGCCGGGGTCATTTTATAGCTGTACCGCGGGTCTTCACCCAGAACATTATCGGCCACCGCGCTGCCCACCAGCGGCACCTTGCGCAGCAAACCGCTGACCGCGTTGCGGCCAATATCCTGGCTAAGGGTGTTTGCCACATCGGGCTGACTGCGAAATTCGCGGCCGCACAGATCACAGTGAAAGATGGCATACGGACCGGCGCCATCGTTGCGGATATCATAATTGGGCATACGGGAAAAGGCTGTCATGGCTTTTAATTGTTCTCCTTTGGTTTCGAGGAAAAATATCTCTACTATTGTTTATATACCGATTTTTATACCGGTCAAGCAAAATGACCTGTCTTCTTCGAGGTTTCAGGGCAATATGCCCTGAGCGGAATTTTTCGCCTCACAAATTCGAAAGCTCTGCCAGGCCAAATGTACCAGAGAGCATAGCATGGCAAAATCCATTACAATAGGGAACATCGGGTATGAGTGATACAGGCCTTTCAGGAGCAGCATAGATGAAAAAACGGGCGTTACCTGTGGATAACGACGAATCAAAACCCGGCAATCCATCGCCAAGCATCGATCCAACAACAGCACCACAACCATTCAGCCAGCCATCTGGCAAAGAAAAAAAATATTACGAAGCCGTTATCAACAACAGCCCGGTTGCCATTGTGGTAATCAATCAAGATTTCATCATCCGCGAATGGAATCCGGCGGCCGAGAAACTCTTCGGGTACACCAGTGCTGAAGCAATCGGCAAAAATATTGACCGGCTCATCACCAACGAAGAAATCCATTCTGAGGCTGTCTCCTTTTCACAAAAAACAAAACAGCGCGAATCGATCCGCATCACCACCAAACGAGTGCACAAGGAAGGGCATCTTGTGGATGTTGAAGTACTCGGCGTGCCAATTTATTCAGATAATGCAGAGATAACCGATTTTATGGCAATTTATCATGACATTACTGAATTGCAACGGGCGCGGCAAGATGCTCTGGCGGCGAGTCAGGCCAAGAGCGATTTTCTGGCAAACATGAGCCACGAGATTCGCACCCCAATGAACGGCGTAATTGGCATGACCAGTCTTTTGTTGGATACCCCCTTAAACACCGAACAACGAGAATATGCCGAAACCATTCGCAAGAGCGGCGAAACACTGCTGGCGATCATCAACGATATTCTGGATTTTTCCAAGATCGAAGCCGGCAAGCTCGAACTGGAAGTGCATTCCTTTGATCTGCGCGAATGTGTTGAATCGGCGGTGGATCTGGTGGCTTACCAGGCCTCGGTGAAAGAATTGGAGCTGCTCTACAATATTGAAGAAAGCATCCCCAATTATGTAATCGGCGATATGACCCGTGTGCGCCAGATCATTGCCAACCTGCTTGGCAATGCGGTTAAATTTACCGAGAAGGGCGAAGTTGAGGTATCGGCGGTTAAAGAAGACAGCACCCCCGATTCGATCACCCTGCGCTTTGCTGTGCGCGATACCGGCATCGGCATCTCACATGAACAAATCAATCGCCTGTTTCTGAGTTTTTCACAGGTGGATGCCTCGACCACGCGCCGTTTTGGAGGAACAGGACTGGGCCTTTCGATCTGCAAACGGCTGACCGAATTGATGGGCGGGCGCATCTGGGTTGAAAGCAAAGGAACCCCCGGTGAGGGGACGACCTTTTATTTCACACTTACGTTTGGCATTTCAAAAGAGCCCCACCGCTCCACCTATGCTCAGCCGCGTTTGCACTTGCAAGGCAAAACCGTGCTGATCGTTGATGACAACCCCACCAATTTATTCATCCTCTCGCGGATGACCGCTTCGTGGGGGATGAGACCCGTGGTTTGCGCCTCGGGTAAAGAAACGCTCGAAAAAATTTCAGCCGGATTGATGGTGGACGCAGTTTTGCTGGATGTTCAAATGCCGGAGATGGACGGCCTGACCCTGGAGGCCGAACTGCGGCGGCAAACCGGCAAGCAGATCCCCACCATCATCTTAAGCTCCATCGGTTCACATATCGACCTGCCCGAGGGAATGAACATCGCCTATCTTCACAAACCGATCAAGCCCTCCAATCTATATGAAACCCTGTGCGCTGTGTTGATAGAGCAGCAGACTGCCGCCGAAACCGAAGAGATCTTTGACAGCCGGATGGGCGCACGGCACCCCTTGCACATTTTGCTCGCCGAAGACCACCCTGTCAACCAGAAGGTGGTGCGGCTCATGCTTGAACGCCTTGGGTATCGCGCAGATGTTGTTGGCAACGGCCTGGAGGTGATCGAAGCTTTTCACCGGCAGCTTTATGATGTGGTGTTGATGGATATTCAGATGCCAGAGCTTAACGGCATTCAGGCTACCCAACAACTGCGCACCCTGCTCGAAACCGGTCAACAGCCCCGCATCATCGCCCTTACCGCCAACGCCCTGGGGGTTGAGCGAGACGAGTATATTGCCGCGGGGATGGACGATTATTTGAGCAAACCTTTCAATGTTTTGCAAATGCGCGAAGCACTGGAAAAATGCATGCCGATTAATATTGAAAATGTGGACCCTGCTCTTCAGATGCAGCCCGTTTCTTCATCCGCGTCCGGCGCGCCAGAGCCAGCATCAGGTTCAATTGATATTGCGCTGTTGAAGGAATATTTTCCCTATGAGGGCGAAGATATCAAGATTGTGATTGAACTTGCGCAGGAATTCATTGTGGATACCGATGAGCGAATGAACCGGCTTGAGGAGCACCTTCGAAAAGGAGATCATCTGGCTTTCAGCGTCACTGCCCACACCATTAAAGGCGCCTGTCTATCTTTTGGCGCAAAGACCTTCTCAGCGCTTTGCAAAGAAATGGAAGCGATTGGCAAATCGGGGGTTCTGGATGGCGCACCCGAAATACTGGCGCAGGCACAGTCTGAATATACCCGCGTGCGGGTTGAGCTCCCCAATATTCTTAAGGAAATGTTGCCATGAACGAAAAAGAATTAATCGATTCATTTCTAAAGCAGCTTGGCGAAGATCAGGCACGAATCGAGGCGCTATGGGGCTCTCTGCGGGCAGCCGATTGGGATGTTGAAAAATCCACCCTGCTTTTTCATGCCATTCACCGGCTGGCCGGCGCAGCGCTGACCATCGGGTACAGCGACATTGGCAATGCCGCCCAGCGATTGGAAATTGCACTCAGAGATGTAAAAGCCGGGCCCGATTGGGAGACCCTGCAAACCAGGTTCCATGATTTAAAAATCGCCATTGCCGATTGCAAGGCCGATAAGGTTAACTCGCAGCAGATTGCACAATCCAATCGGATCTTTTTCCATTCACAGGATGCAAATTCGAATGGAATGATCTACATTGTTGAAGATGATCTTGCCCAGGCCGAGAACCTGGCCGCCCAGGTAAGCCGTTTTGGCTATAAGGTGCACATCTTTACCCGCATTGCTGAAATGCGCGCCGGGCTGCGTGAGCAAATTCCAACCGCCATCCTGATGGATATTGTTTTTCCCGAAGGCGAATCGACCGGGATCGACGAGAGCCTTAAACTGCGCCGTGAGTTCGGTGAAGACCTGCCAATCTATTTTATATCTGTTCGCGATGATGTCATCGCACGCATTCAAGCGATTCGCGCCGGCGGGAAGGGCTATTTCTTAAAACCGGTGGATATTAATGCGTTAATGGATGATATTAACAAACTGACCATGAGCACAGATTCACAGGCTTATCGGGTCATGATTGTGGATGATTCTGAAATACAGGCAAAAACCAATGCGCTGCATTTGCGCAAAGCAAATATTGAAACGCTGGTTCTCACTCAGGCAGAAGATATATTGGATCAGCTTAAAAATTTCAGGCCCGATCTTCTCCTCCTGGATCTGTATCTGCCCGACTACACAGGCCGGGAGCTGGCACAAATGATACGCCAGATCAAAGCTTATATCATTCTCCCCATTGTGTATCTCTCTTCAGAAACAGACCGCGAAAAACAATTATCGGCTGTTGAACAGGGCGCCGATGACTTTTTGACCAAGCCGATCCGGCCCGATCACCTCGTCTCGGCGGTCACTTCGCGCATTGAGCGCTACCGGCAGCTTCAAACCCTGATGGTGCGCGACGGCCTGACCGGTCTGTATAACCACACCACCATGAGAGAATATCTGATTCAAGAAGTGAACCGCGCCAATCGAATCGATCAGCCGTTCTCAATTGCCATGATTGATATTGATTTTTTCAAAAAGGTCAACGATACCCACGGGCACACCACCGGCGATAAGGTATTAAGATCGCTATCACTCATGCTCACCCGCCGCTTGCGCCGCACCGATATTATTGGGCGCTATGGCGGAGAAGAATTTATCATCATCTTCCCAAACACCACAAAAGAGACTGCCCTGGCGCTAATGAACGAGATGCGTGAATCATTTGCCCAGATCGTTCATGTAACCGATGGCGTCGAATTTCATGTCACCTTTAGCTGCGGCATCGCCGCGTTCCCTGAAGAAAAAAGCCCGCTGGCATTGAGTGAGGCCGCTGACAGAGCCATGTACATTGCCAAACGACAGGGACGAAATCAAGTTGTGATGGCATAATTTTCAGCGCTGGTTATGGCGGCCGCGGTCAGTGCTCACCCGCCGGCCAGCAGTGCGGCTCGCTCCACCCGCAGCAGCGGCTCGCCGCGGCTCTCATCCATTTCCATCATTCCGCTCAGCAGCAGCGGCTGCGCTGAATGAATAAATGCGCGCACCCGGCGGTATATGTCGGGGAACAACACGGCATCCAGCATACCATCCAGATCTTCCAGGGTCATAAACATCATAGCCTCACCCCTGGCGGTCCGGCTGCGGTGACCCGACTGGCGCACCCCGGCCACCGTCACCCGCTGGCCGATGCGCGCCGCCGCCTCAGCGGTGGTGATGGCCCCCGCCGCGGCAATCTGCCCGGCGGCCAGATCCAGCGGGTGTGCATCCAGGCTGATGCCCAGCAGCCGCTGCTGAGCTGCCACCCGTTCTTCAAGGCTCCAATCTTCGCCGCCGCTTTCAGACCAGCCAAACAGGCTCATCTGTCCCGGCCGCCAACCCACACCGCGCACCACCCGCTCCAGCAGGTTCGGAATTGTCCCCAACCCTTCCAGCGCACCCACCTGCACCAGCGCTTCGGCCTCCTGGCGGCGCGGGTCAACCCGCGCCAGAAAATCTTCAGCCGAGGCAAAGGGACGCAAACGCATAATCCGCTCCTGAGTGCGGTGGGTCAGGTCGCGCACCTGGTCGAGCCCCATATACAACACCGGCTCGCCCTGCGGGTAAGCGGCGCTAAACTGGCGGCGCGAATGGTTGATATGCGGCGGATATACGCGCAGCCCCAGCCGGCGGGCTTCCATCAGGTAGACCCGCTGACTGTAATAGCCGCCCCAGTTTGCCAGCACAGCCGCCAGAAATTCAGCCGGAAAATAGGTTTTGCACCAGGCCGAGCGCCAGGCCGCAACCGCATAAGAGGCCGCATGCGCCTTAGGGAAGCCATACCCGGCAAAAGCCGCCATCATCTCCCACACCCGCTCGCCGGTCTCAGCCGGAATGCCGCTCACCGCTTCAGCCCCGGCGATAAACCTTTTTTTGAGATTCTGCATCTCTTTGCCGGGGTCAAAATGGCTCATCGCACGGCGCAGCAGATCGGCCTCGCTCAACGTCATACCGGCCAACTGGTGTGCAATGCGCAGCACCTGCTCTTGATACAGGATGACCCCGTAGGTTTCGGCCAGCAGGGTGGATAGCGCCGGGTGAAGATGCGCCACCGCCTCTTCGCCGCGAAAACGGCGCACAAAGGCATCGCGCAGCCCGCCTTGCAGCGGGCCCGGCCGATAGAGGGCCAGGGCTGCCATCACATCCCGCGGGGTGCGGGCGCGAATCTC
The DNA here is from genome assembly GCA_964593905.1 of uncultured Anaerolineaceae bacterium. GTDB lineage: Bacteria > Chloroflexota > Anaerolineae > Anaerolineales > Anaerolineaceae > CAZQLE01. Next base: position 10,656 of record CAZQLE010000023.1, read on the forward strand.
GCGCAGCACGGCGCGCATCCCCGGGCTTTCGATTTGAAAACACCCGATGGTGCGCCCGTGTTCCACGGTGTCGGCCGTTTGCAGATCATCTTCCGCAATCGCATCCAGCACCGCCAGCGGGCGGGAATATTCCTTGCGCTGCCAGGAATGAATGGCGCGCGCCACATCCCCCAGCACGGTCAGCCCGCGGATGCCCAGCAGATCAATCTTCACCAGCCCCAGCTCTTCCACCGAATCCAGATCCAACTGGGTGATCGAGATACCCTTGGAACCCGAGCGGGTCACGGGTGCCAGTTCATCCAACCGGCCCGGAGCCACCACCAGCCCCCCGGCATGGACCGAGAGATGGCGCGGAACCTCGAACAGGGCGCGGGCCTGGGTAAACACCTCGCGGTACTGGGGATAGCGGGCTGCATATTCGGCATATGGGTCGTCGTCGCCCTTGCCAAAACGGCGGCCGAAGAATGCCCCCGGCAGCCCATTGGCAATCTCGCGGATCTTTTCTGGCGGCAGGCCGTGGGCTTTGGCGGTATCTGAAAAGGCCGAACGCGGCGCGAAGCGGTTGATGGTGCCCACCATTGCAGTGCGCTCGCTGCCATAGGTTTCAAACACATGCCGAATCACCCGGTCGCGTCCTTGCGAACAGATGTCGGTGTCAATATCGGGCGGTGAAGAGCGCGCCTCATTGAGAAAGCGCTCAAAATACAGGTCCAGCGCCAGCGGATCGGGGGTGGTGATATCCAGACAGTGCGCCACCAGCGACGAAGAAGCCGACCCGCGTGAAGCGGTCGGAATGCCCTCGCGCCGGGCGTACTGAATGATTTCCTGCACAATCAAAAAAATCGGCTCATATCCCTTGCGCGAGATGACTTCCAGCTCGTGCTCCAGGCGGGCGTGAATGGCCGGGGTGATCTGCCCATAATAACGGCGCGCGCCTTCTTCGGCCTGACGGCGCAGATATTCTTGCACGCTCAACCCGGCCGGGATGCTCACCCGCGGAAAATGAGGCTCTCCCAGCGGCAGTTTGCCCTGGCAGCGGCCGGCAATTTCCTGCGTACAGGCCACCGCAGCGGGCCAGCGGTTAAAACGCAGCGCGGCTTCACCCGGCGGGGCAAAAAAGCCGCGCGCCGTCAGGGGGTGCGCCGGCGGCAGCTTGGCCAGCGGGGTCACCCGCCGGATGGCCTCGACCACACGCTGCAAACCGGCCTGTGCGGCAGCCAGAAAATAGACCGGGTGAACCGCCGCGGCCGGAATCTTCAACCGCTGCGCCGTTTCGGCGGTGAGATCCAGATCGGGCAGGGTGTGCAGCGCAGCATAACAACGCCCCGCAAACAGATCGGCCAACTGCTGCAAACGACGCCCGCCAGGGTCGCCCTGCAAGTCGGCCAGGGCGATCAGACCGTCGTTCCAGGCGGCCAGTTCCTCCCAGCGCACCCGTGTCTCACCCTCGCGCAGGTTGGCCGTGCTGAGCAAACGGCACAAACTGGCCCAGCCGCGGTCTTCTTCCAACAGCAGCACCACCCGTCCGGTTTCCACCCCCCAGGCCAGGTCAATCTCCGCCCCGATGATAGGCCGCACGCCCACTTTACGGCAGGCCAGGGTAAATTCCACCGCGCCGCCGGCCGAATGATGATCGGTCAGCGCCAGCGCAGGCAGCCCCAGCTCGGCCGCTGTGCGCGCCAGGTCGGCCGGAGCGGGCAGCCCTTCCAGCAGAGAGTGGTAGGAGTGGGTATTGAGATGAATCATCATCTGCTTATTTTAGAACATTTCTTCCACATTGGACAGAGATCCTGACGTGCGAATAACCCACCCCGCCCTCTCAACGGCAAAAAACGCCGTCATGAGCGGGTAAAAACCTCGCAGCGGGCAGCGCCAGCCTCAGCCGCTGCTGCCCTCCAGGCCGGGCGACAGAACACTGCCCTCATCCAACCGGCGAATGGCCGGGCTGCGCAGTCCCCACAGGCCGGTCAACCCGCCCAGCAGGCTGGTAAACAGAAACATGGCTGCCATGCCAGCGCCTGTGCCGCTGCCCACCAACACAGCCAGCGTCGCCCCCAGACCCTGCCCGCTTTGCAACAGCGGTTCAAACAGATGATCGGCCAGCAGACCGCCCAACAGGTAGCCCACTGGCTGCGAGGTGACCTGGATCATTTCTCGCGCCGAAAAAACCTTGCCCTGCACTTCGGGCGGCACATGCTCCTGCCACAACGCCAGATACGGGCTGACGATCCATGGAATGGCCAGCTCCGACAAAAAACCCGCTGCGGCCCAGCCGGGCACGCTGCGGCTGACCGCCGTCATAAAATCGCACACCGCAAAAGAGATGGCCGTACTCAACAGGTACAGGCGGGTCTTGCGGCGCGTCCCGCGCCACACACTGCTGATGACAATGCCGCCCGCAATCCCGCCCAGACCCATCACCGTGCGCACGATGCCCAGCCCGGCCTCATCACCGCCGGTGCGCGCCAGAATCATGGGTGAAAGGATGCTTAGATAGGTAATGGTGCCAAACAGATTCACCAGAAAAAAGGTCGCCAACAACCCGCGCAAACCGGGGCGCTGCCAGATATAACGCGCACCAAAGCGCAGCTCGGCGCCAAAACTGCCAAAAGCCAGCGGGCCCGCCGCGCCAACCGCCGGGCGCGGAATCTGCACCCGCAGCAGGGTGATCACACTTAAACTCAGCGTAAACAGATCCACCGCCATCACCAGCGTCAACCCCTGCGGCAGGCCAATTAACAAACCAGCCGCAGCCGGGGCAAACATCCGCGCTGCCGACCGCCCCAGCCCCATCAACCCGTTGGCGCGAGTATACTGGTCACGGTCCACCATCAGGCTGATCGATGCAGAAAAAGCCGGTTCTTGAAATGCCTCAAAAATACCCGAGATGCCCCGCGCCAGATAAAGATGCCAGACCTCCAGGTGTCCGCCCAGGTTTAGGCCCAGCAAAACCGCCGTTGTCACCCCGGCACCCAGGTCGGCCAACAGCATCACCCGCCGCCGGTCCCAACGATCCACCATCACCCCTGCCACCGGGCTGGCCAGCACATAGGTGAGACAGGCAACGAACCCCAGCAAAGTCACCGCGGTCACCGACCCGCCCCGTTCATAAATCCAGATCAACAGTGCAAACTGGGTCATGCTCGTCCCCAGAATTGAAAGCGACTGACTGCCCCAAAACACCAAAAAATTTCGCCATGTTTGTTTCATCGTTTGTTTCCTGACCAAAATAAAAAAACCGCCGACATCCAATGACGCCGGCGGTAAACCTGATTTTTTACTTAACTTCGGTTAACTTATTTGTCCGCAGGCGCGATTCCAGAAGGCCCCCGCATCTCGCTCATGCTAATTACCAGAACAAACAGTGTCTCATTCATCGCCAGGATTTTACCACAAAACTTTCGGCTGCTGCCATGTTGTTCAGCCCAATTGCCGGGGCTGAACAACTTCGAGAGACCCACCCCGCTCCTCCCTGCGGCAAAAACACCGTCATGAGGGGAGAAAATTCTTTTTGAGCCGTTTAATGCTCCAAACCCCACTCGCTGCGCAACTCGGCCACGCGCGGATAATCACGGTAAAAGCCGCGATACGATTCAGGCAGCAAGGCCGCCAGGCGGCACATGATTTCGGTGGTATATTCTGCCATCTGCTCTTCCCGCCGGTCGCGGTCCAGCGGCGGAACGTGCAACGCCGGGCCAAAGCGGGCGATGATTTTGGGCCGCTGAAAGCGCGACAACTTCTTAAACACATCTTCTGTGCCAGTAATTGCCACCGGCACCACCGGCACACCCGCCTTGCTGGCGAGCAGCACCGTGCCAGCCTTTCCTTCCAAAAGCTGCCCGGTCTCGCTGCGCGTTCCCTCAGGAGAAATCCCCAGCGCCTTGCCCTGTTTTAGCAGCTCAAACGAGGCCTTGAACGCTGAAAAATCGGCCTTGGTGCGGTCCAGCCAGATGCCCTGCGCCGTGTTGGTAAACCAACGGAACAGCGGATAGCGTTGATACTTATCCGCTACCAGGGCGGTTAGATCTTCGCGGACAGGCATGACAAACAACACGGGGATATCCACCCGGCTGAGATGGTTGGTCGCAATCAACGCCGCCCCGGTCGGGGGAACATGCTCGATTCCCTGAAATTCCAGACTGGTCAGCGTGCGGAGCAGAAAGCGCATAATGCTCTTTAGCGTTTCCCGTTTCATACAGGTTCTCCTCGAAGCCCTTGCCGATAATTTTTGCGCGGTGTGCCCGGCTTACTTATGAGTTGCGGCCGGTCTCAACCGCGGTGCAAGCCGTTTGACCACAAACCACACCACCGCGATCACGCCCAGCACCAGAATCACATTCTGATAGGCGCTTACAAAATCGACCACCTTGCCCCAATTCTGGCCCAGCAGACGGCCGGCAATCACCAGCACCACATTCCAAAGCCCCGTGCCCAGGGCAGTAAAAAAGGTAAACCGCAGCGGGTTCATCTTCGCCGTGCCGGCCGGAATGGAGATTAAACTGCGCACAATCGGCACCAGACGGCCAAAAAAGATTACGGTATCGCCGTAGTGGTGAAACCACTCCAACGCTTTATCCAGGTCGCTCTCTTGCAGCAGCAGCCACTTGCCATAATGCTGAATCAGCCAGCGAATGCGGGCCTCATCCAACAGGCGGCCCACCCCGTAAAACACCCAGGCGCCGGCCACCGCGCCCAGCATCGCCACCAGCACCACGGTGACCACATTGAACTCGCCCGTGATGGTGCGAAAACCCGCCAGCGGTAAGATCACCTCGGAAGGGATGGGCGGAAAAATATTCTCCAGGAACATCACCAGCGCCAGGCCGGGATATCCCAGAGTGTCGATCACTGTCAAGACCCAGTCTTTGATGATATTCAGAATTTGTCCAAGATCAAAACTCATGCGTTATTCATTCCTGTTGAAAGATTGCCGGTGCGGCGGGCTGCCCGATTTTTTCTATCGGAGACGACTTGCGCAAAAGACGGTTTGCAGCAAACAGGAAGGTCAGCAAGATGACCGCCAAAACCGGCAGCACCAGCGGCGCCGCCTGCGAAAGCCGCCCCAACAAACTCTCGGGTAGAAAATTCACCACACTGCTAAGCCCCAATAGTATACCAAAAATATTCCAGATACCATGAAAGGCCACCGCTGCCAGGTAAGCCCCGGCCAGGCGCAGATATTCACCCGAAGCCCACGCCGAAGCCAGCCCCCAGCCCACCAGGCCCGAGGCAGCCGTATGCAGCAGCCCGGTGCCCAGCCGCGCCGCGGCGGTCATTGCCCAGCTGTTTCCGGTAGGCGCAGATAAAGCCGCCAGGGTCTCCAACAGCGCAAATACCGCGCCGCAGATCACCCCGCCGATAAACCCGGCAGCGGGTGTCAACTGGCGGTCAGCGATAAACCACAGCGCCAGCGGCTTGAACAGCTCTTCAATAAACGGAACCACGCCGGCGGTGAAGAGGATGGCAATAAAAATAAAGGTCGGGTTGCGCAAATAGGGCTGCAAAATGCGCAGCAAAGCCTCGGGGTCGGTTTGCACATTGCTGATGCGCTGCGCCAGCAGCAGCAGTGATTCAGCCAGCTCAGGCTGCGAGATGACATAAACCACCCCCGCCGTGATCCCGGCGATGATGATCAGGGTCTCGACCAGCAAGATCAAGGGCATTGTGGCGGCCAGCGAAAAGCCAACCAGCCCCCATTCGTGCTGCGGCTTCAAACCCGGCAGCCCGCGCCGGGCAAATTCGATCACCCACCACAAAGGGATGAAAACCACCGCAAGCAGCAGCGGCGGGAAGAAGACCCAGGCCAGCGCACTTTGCGAAACCCGCGCCCCCAGCAGCAGCAGTGCGGCCCACATCACCAGCAGCAGGCTGACCACTTTCATCGGGTTGTGAAGAGAAAGGTGCAGCGGCGGCTTGCCGCTTAACCGCTGCACACTTTGGATTAATGAAGGCGTCAACAGCGCCGCGCTAATCAGCGCGATCCATGCTGCGTTAAACAGCGCCACCGTCTGGCCGCCGGCGCTGCGGTCATTCACGGCTGAAATCATTCCAAACAACGCCAGACCGCCCGCCGCCGGAATCAGGGTGATCAGACCCAGGGCGCTCACCAACAACTGCAACACTGAGGGAATGTGCAGCTTACGTGCAGACATTATTTTTCCTCAATGGTCACGGTAATGATCCGGTCTGCCACGCTCGAAACCTTGCCCTCTTCGGGCACCCGCTCGTTCAGTTTTTCGGCCACCTCCAGGCCCTCAACCACCTGGGCAAAAATGGTGTAACCACCGTCAAGCTGGGCAAGCTGGTTAAAAGCGATGAAGAACTGGCTGCCGTTGGTGTCGGGGCCCGAATTTGCCATTCCGACCATGCCGGCTTTATCAAACTTCAGATCGTTCAATTCATTGCTAAAGTAATAGCCGGGGCCGCCCATGCCCGAACCCGACGGGTCGCCGCCCTGGGCGACAAAACCGGGGATGACGCGATGGAACGGGGTGTCATCAAACCAGCCATTGCGCGCCAGGAAGATGAAAGAGTTGACCGCCATCGGCGCTTTATCGGCAAACAGCTTCATCACGATATCGCCTTTTTCGGTCTTGATGGTGGCCGTGTAATCTTTGGTCGGGTCCACCGTCATTTCGGGGCACTGCTCAAACTGGCGTGCTTCCAGGTTAATCAGATCGATGATCGACTTCATACTGTCCAGATCGCGCGGGCCCTGATAAACATTCATGTTAATCAGCGCAAACGGCGTGCCGGGAATGCCAATTTCAATTCCTTTGGCAACATCGGCTTCGACCTTGGCCTTAATTTTGGGGTCTTTCAAATCCGCTGCAAAGGCGGTCATATCCAGTTCCAGGCCTTCTGCCGTCTGGGTCAGGGTTTTCTCAAAGTCTGCCAGGGTCTGGTCTGCCCATTCAGCCTGAGAAGCAAACAAGACATCGCCAAATTCAAAAAACTTGCCCTGCTTGCCGGCTGCTTCGGCGCCCTGAGAAGCCAGCAGCGCTTTATCGTGAAATTCGAGCGGGAAATGGCGGAAGATGACCCGCACAGTATCGGGATAAGCCTCACGCAGTTGCACCAGCGTTTCAGCAAATTCAGAACAATAGGGGCATTGAAAATCACTGTATTCAATGATGGTAATCGCAGCATCCGCCGGGCCTTCAGACCAATCGGTATCGGTTGGCGCACCAAAAACGGCGGCCACGGTCGGGTTGGGCTCAATGCGATTGCTCTGCGGGGTGCAGACGGCCGGGCCGGTCTGCACCGGTTCGGCGGCCGCTGTTTCATCTTCAGGCACAGCCGTGGCCGCTTCGGTCGCCGCAGCTTCAGAGGCGGTCGCGGCGGGCTTAACTTCGGTGGTGGCTGCCGGCGCAGCCGCCTGAGGGGCACAGGCAGTCAACGCGACCGCCAGAACAAGAACGAGAATCCAGTACTTTCGCATACGAACTCCTAAGGATTTGAAATTAACTTTAACCGTTCATCCACTGCCTGTTGCAGTGCAGCCTGCACTGCCACAATGGGCTGAGAGCCATCAATCACCACCCAGCGCTGCGGCTCTTCAGCGGCCATCTCCAGATAGCCCAGCCGCACCCGGCGGTGAAATTCCAATTGATAAGCATCCATCCGGTTCCATTCTCCGCCCTGCTTGCGGCGCGAAAGGCCGGTCTCCACATCCACATCGATGTAACAGGTTAAATTGGGGACCAACCCGCCGGTGGCAAAATGGAGCAACTGGCGCAGAAAATCGCGGTCATAACCGTGCCCGTAGCCCTGATAAGCCAGGGTGGAATCGGCATAGCGGTCGCTGATGACCACCATGCCCTTCTCTAAAGACGGGCGTACCAGTTGGTTCACCAGTTGGGCGCGTGCTGCGCAAAAAAGCAAAATCTCGGTGCGCGGGTCCATTTCCTGATTTTTCATGCTCATGATCACCTGGCGCACCTGATCGCTGATCGGTGTGCCGCCGGGCTCACGCGTGGTGAGCACCTGCAGCCCGCGGGCTCGCAAATGTTCTGCCAGGCGTGGAATCTGGGTTGTCTTGCCGCTTCCATCGGGCCCTTCCAGAGTGATGAACACGTGGCTCCTCCACGATCTTGCCGCAGTATCAATGGCAAGATCAAAGCCGGTTAAAAATGGTCACCACAGGGGATGTCACAGGCTGCCAGGCAGTGTGCGCCCTGTGGTGTGTTGATATCGGTTCACTTAACAACCGTCCCACCCTGCGCTGTGGTCTTTCGCAGCAGCCATCGGAGGGGGCAGGTCATCCTTCTATTTTACTCGCGAAAGATGCGAACGCGGCGGTTCGGATCTTTGCCATACGAGTGAGAGACCAGTTCGGCCTGGCGCGCCAACTCGTGCTGAATGCGGCGTACCGCCGCATTGGCCGGGGGCAGATCCACCCAGCGCTGGCCGTTGAGCACAGCCGAAATAGCCGCCTGGGTTTCATCGGTCACGTCTTCCCAGTTGTTAACCGCCGGCTGCTCCACGGCCACATTAAACATCTCGGCCAGCGACTGTTCCATCTGGTTCACCGTGTTAGCGCGCAGCACATAAATCGGCATTCCGCGCTCTTCGGCCTCCAGAATGGTTTGCTGCCGGCTGCGATAATAGGGCCGCAGGGTCATCAGCACCTCGGCCTCCGAAGGCTCGCGCACCACCACCGCCGGCACGCCCAGACGTTTGGCCGCCTGGGTCAGCCGGTTGCGCGCCACCCCATAGGGGAAGATGCGCAACGCGCTCAACCGCCCGCTGCCGGCCGGAGTCTGTTCAGCAGAGTCAGAGGGATACATTCCGCCCGCGGCAGCCTCAACCGGGCTGCGCCGCGAGCGCCGCGTGGGCTGCGATTGCGCCGGCTCGGGGCCGGGTTGCTGCGGGCCCAGACCGCTGCCGCCGTTGCTGCGCCGGTATCCCTGTTGGCCCTGCTGGTTGCGGTTAAACTGCGGCGACTGCATCACCGGCGCAGGGGCGCGTTCAGAGCGCACTTCGCCGTTCTCATCGCGGAAGCGCACCTGCGGCTGGAGGGGAATCCCTCTTACCAGCGCATCCACCGCTGCCGAAACATCCGGGTGCACCACCAGCCGATCACGATCCATGATCTCAATCAGCACATCAAAGGTGGGTGGGGCGCGCCGTTCCAACACGGTTTTCTGTGTTCCGCGCCGCCGCGCTTCTTCATCTGACAGCGTCACCGACTCAATGCCGCCCACCAGATCCGACAGGGTGGGGTTAAGCAGCAGATTTTCCAGCGTACGGCCGTGCGCGGTGCCAATCAACTGCACCCCGCGCTCGGCAATGGTGCGCGCGGCCAGCGCCTCAAGCTCTCGACCAATTTCATCAATCACGACAACTTCGGGGTTGTGGTTTTCAACCGCCTCAATCATCACTTCATGCTGTAATGAAGGCATGGCAACCTGCATACGGCGCGCCCGACCAACTGCCGGGTGCGGCACATCGCCATCGCCGCCAATTTCATTGGAAGTATCCACAATCACCACGCGGTGGCTTTCGGCCAGCACGCGCGCCGCCTCACGCAGCATGGTGGTTTTACCAATTCCGGGTTTCCCCAGAATGAGAATGCTCTGCCCCGATTTCACCAGGTCTTCGATGATATCCAGCGTACCATACACCGCGCGGCCCACCCGGCAGGTCAGGCCCACAATGGCCCCGCGCCGGTTGCGAATCGCTGAAATGCGGTGCAGGGTGCGTTCCATTCCGGCGCGGTTATCCGCGTCAAAATCGCCAATCCGCTCGGTAACATAATCGAGATCGGCGCGGGCAACTTCACGCTCCAGCAGCGCCACATCACCTTCCACAAAACGGGCCATCGGAACACGCCCCAGGTCCATTACAATCTCAAGCAGCCGGTCGCTATGATCGGCTTTAACAACGGCCTGGGTGATATCGGGAGGCAAAACACTCAATAAAGCATGTAAATCGTCAGTTATTCGTCTCTGTGTCATAGTTTTTCTTTTATAAAGGGCGGCCCGGTCAACGGGTGCACCCCAACTTATTGTAACAGCTCAATCTGGCAGAGAAAATGGAGGCTCTCTTTCGCCTGAGTCGTTACAGATGATTTCATATACGACCATCGGCCGGGGGCGGTTCTGTTCCCGGTGAAATATGCTGCAAGATCGGCGCACTGGCCTCGGGCTGGCGATGTTCCAACATCACCCGGCGGCCGTTGCGCACCTCGGCCGGTTGCAGATGAGCCAGCCGCTTGACCATTAAGACCTGCCGCGGCGCAATCTGCGCCCCAAGCGCCTCAAGCGCGTTATCCAACCCGGCCTGATACGAGCGCACCGCCACATAGACCGGCCTTTGCACAGATGGGTTGAAGCGCTGCACCAGACCGGTCAGCAGCTTATCCACCCGGTCTACACTGGGGTGCACCAGCGGAACCAGATAAACCCCGCGCGAACCGCTGGCGACCTCGGTATAAGCCAGGGGTTCACCATCCTGGGCAAATAGCAACCCATTCGGCGCAGCCGCCGGGGGGTCTGCGCTTTGCACCAGCGGCGGCATTAAACAATTATATAAATTTCGAATGACCTGACCATCTTCATCTCCTGCAGCGCGCCACAAACCAGCCTCGCCCGCCGGCGCTGCCAACGGACGGTCAATTCGCCAGACTTCCTGGCGTGAATAGACAAAAAAACCCACTTGCCGAAACGGCTCAAAAAGCAGGCTGCCCTCTTCAATTTCTGCAATCAGGTTAAAAGCCCCCCACGCACCCGCCTGAACGGTCAACCCCTCTAACAACGCGGGCAAATTATGCAGATTGCCGCCATCTTCGGGCAAAAGGTAAGACAGCCGCGCAGAACGCCGCCCCAAACGGTAAATCATCTGACCAATCCAGGCGGTGATACCGCTGGCTGCGGGTGAAATTCCAGTAAAACTACCAATAGCCGGATCCAGATTTAACAATATCTGAGGAAGTCCGGCTGAATTTCTCCGCGTCAGCGCCAGAGCATTATCAAGATAAATCACCTGGCTGCGAAACCGGTAGAAAGCTGCCAGGTCTTGCCAGGATAAGGGACGAACGTCGATAGCCTCAACTCCCAATCACGCCGCCATAAACTGCGCGGGGCGTGGTTAAAGAAGATTCTACCACGCGCCACCGCTGCATTCAACGGCTCAGGCGGTCTGTACAGGGGGTGCAATGTTAGAGTTTTTTTAACGAATGAGGTACAAAAACGCACAGCCGCCCGCTGCGCCGGGGCAGCCCGAATCGACCATCACCGGTCTGCCGCCCCCATTCCGGCCTTCCGCCTTCAGCGGGCAGGGAAGCAGCATTCGCAACAAAAAATGGCGCAAAACAACGGTAAAAACCGCGTTTTGCGCCATAAACCGATTAAAAACAGTGCTTATTCTTCGGCCAGCGTCAAAAAATAACGATGGAAACGGTCATCCAGGGTGAGCTCAGGATGAAAAGAAGTCGCCAGCAGCCGGCCCTGCCGGGCGGCCACAATTCGCCCGTCTTGCAGCGCGGCCAGCACCTGCGCATCTGCGCTCACACTTTCAAACAACGGCGCACGGATAAACACCGCGTGATACGGCGGGTTATCACGATTTACTTTCGCCAGCGCCGGCACATCGATATCCACTTCAAAGCTTTCCACCTGACGGCCAAAGGCATTGCGCGCAATCGTCGTATCCATCAACGACAGCAGCGGCTGGTCGCGGTGAATATTTTTGGAGAGAAAAATCGCCCCGGCGCAGGTGCCCCAGATGGCGTGTTCGCGCGCAAACATGCGCAGCGGTTCCATCAGACCGAAGGCCACCGCCAGCTTGCCGATGGTGGTCGATTCGCCGCCCGGGATGATCAGGCCAGACAGCCCCTCTAGATGAGCGGGCAGCCGCACCTGCACCACATCCACCCCAAGTGCACGCAGCCGGGCCTCATGCTCGGCAAAGGCGCCTTGCAGCGCAAGAACACCAACCTTCATGTTTTACCAGCCCCGTTTGGCGATCAGCTCATTCTCGGGGATGGAGGTAATATTACGGCCCACCATGGGTTCGCCCAGATTGCGGCTAACTTCGGCCAGAATCGCAGCATCTTGATAATGGGTGACCGATTTGACAATCGCCGCAGCGCGTTTGGCCGGTTCACCCGACTTAAAGATACCCGAGCCAACAAACACGCCGTCCACGCCGAGCTGCATCATCAGCGCGGCGTCCGCCGGGGTGGCAACACCACCCGCAGCAAAATTCACCACCGGCAGACGGCCCAGTTCACGGGTCTCTACCAGCAGTTCATAGGGGGCGCCCAATTCTTTGGCAAACGCCATCAACTCTTCTTCGCGCAGGCTCTGCAAATGGCGAATATCGCCCAACACACGGCGCGCGTGGCGCACAGCTTCGACAACATCACCGGTCCCCGCTTCGCCCTTGGTGCGGATCATTGCAGCGCCTTCCCCCACGCGCCGCAGGGCCTCACCCAGGTTGCGTGCACCGCACACAAATGGGACCTTGAAATCATGCTTGAAGATATGGTGTTCTTCATCGGCCGGGGTCAATACCTCAGACTCGTCGATATAATCCACACCGATCGATTCCAGAATTTGCGCCTCAACAAAATGACCAATGCGGCATTTTGCCATCACTGGAATGGTCACCGTATCCATGATCTTGAGGATCAGATCGGGGTCGCTCATACGGGCTACGCCGCCATCGGCGCGAATATCGGCCGGAACACGTTCCAGCGCCATCACCGCGCAAGCGCCCGCTTCTTCAGCAATGCGAGCATGCTCGGGAGTGACCACATCCATGATCACGCCGCCTTTTAACATCTGAGCCAAACCCTTTTTTACCGCAAAAGTTCCAACTGCCTGCGTCATGCAAACCTCCTAAAGATGGGGAAAGATCAAATACTACTGTGTCTCAACTGCCCGCTGATTCTATCACTTTGGCCTTTGTCAGACAACTGTTTTTGTTTACTTTTTACAGTCAATTTGTCATGCAGGGCCCAGATTTCAAAACCGACCCACACCCTGCCAACGGTTAAACAGACAGGGCTAACCCCCGATCGAGTCAGCCCTGATGAAAACAACACTGTGCCCTTACTCTATGACCGCTTGCGGGTCATATAAATGGCAACGCCAATGCCACCCACAATCAACACCCCGCCCACAATCGCCAGCAGCGGCGAACGACCGCCTTCCGGGTCTACTGCACCCGGACTGGTGATTTCAGAGGAGGTCTGCGCGCCAAAATCAAGGGTTGCCTGATCACCCGCCTGCATTTTCAGCGGGTAGTTCATCGTGGTGGTGGCATTATAGCCTTCGGGCGGGGCCACACTGACATTGTAATCGCCTTCGGGAACTTCTTCAAAGCACAACGGTTCAACTGCATCCACCGTTTCGGCGGTTACCGAATATTTGCCAACCCGATCGCCAATACTCACTGCGCCGCCGATGATCATCGCTTCGCCCGTTTCGGCCAGGCCATTGCCGTTTAGATCTTCAAACAGTTCCACACAAATTCGCCCGTTCCCATTAAAGGGCGTGGGCGTGGGTAGAACCGGCGTGGCGGTGGGCGGTGGGCCGGGAGTAACCGTGGGGGTCTGGAAAATCCCCAGCAAAAGTTGAGCTCCTTCAACCAGGGTGCAGTTCTCATCCAGGTTATTCAGCCGGCGCAGTTCGTTAATGTCGGCGCCGGTGATCAGCGAAACGCTTAAACAGGTATCTCCGGCTTTGACAACATAGAGAATACGACCTTCTGCATTGGCGGTTGGGGTCTGATAATAGACCTGCGCCTGTCCAATGGTCTCTGGCCGGGTCAGCCAGGCCAACAGGCCGATGAACAGTGCAAAAATGGTAATGAGAGAAATTTTCTTCAGCATAGGTAATTCACCAGTATCGATTATAACATACACAATTCGCGCAATCAGGGCAAGAGCTGCCTGCGTAAGTAGGGATTCTTCGCGCTCTGCGCACCTGCGGTGCACGCTGTGCCGACAAAACGCGGCACACCGGCTCAGCATGACATCTGTTGTTCGTGTCACGCTGAGCCGATCTGCAAGATCACCCATTCATCCAGGTAGGTGCGCCTTTCTCTGCACCGGTTTCGATAAAAAAACAGATCACACCGCCCTTGCAGAATTGAAAACAAAAACAACTGTCTGCGTCGTTTTCTTTTATTACAAATTGGGTATAGTTAATCAGGGGGGAAACCCGCCACAAAGCAAAACAAGGATGGCCTTATGACTGAAGGACGTGTTCTGGTCATTGAAGACAATTTTGATAACCTGGAACTGGTGCGTTTCTTGTTGGAAAATGCCGGTTTTTCAGTAGTTGCAGCTCATGACGGGCTGGAGGGTCTTTCGGTTGCACGGATGATCCTGCCCGATTTGATCTTAACCGATTTAACCCTGCCCGAAATTGACGGCTGGAGCCTGGCGCAGCAGCTTAAGGGAGACCAGCTAACCATGGATATCCCCGTGGTCGCCCTGACCGCACACACCCTGCCCGGAGACCGCCAGCGCGCCCTGGAATCGGGCTGCGACGGTTATCTTTCCAAGCCGTTGGATATTCCTTCCTTCATTCCATCCATTCGCCAGTATATGAAACGCAAGGCGAAATCATAATTGGCAGCAAATGCCCCACCACCGTCATTGCCAGAGACGCACGATCCTGCCCGATAAAAAAAAGACCCCGCCAGGGTCTCTTTTTTTATCGGGGGCTAAACAGCGTCACCGCGTAGCCTTGATCCAAAGCCAGGCAGTTTCTGGGCTGCCTGAACAACCAGACCGCCACCATTAAATCACCGATTGACCCGCTGGCATTGAACGTTGCCGTCGCCCACACCCAGGGCAGCCAGGCAATGGGGGCCGCCACAAACAGCACAACCGATGCTGCGCTCAAGAGCACAAAAGGGGCCAGTGTGGTTATTAAAAACGGATTGCGCGGCAAATACCAGCCCGGAGCCGAGGCGCTGGCATAATACCAGTGAAAGGTAAAGACCGGGCGGGTGCCGGTATAGCACCAGAAGAAGAAGCCGTGCACCCCTTCGTGCAGCACGATCATCAATGCGGTTGAACCCAGCGCAACCAGGGCAAAGCGCAGCGAATTATCCAACCCCACCGTCAGCGCCAGCGAAATCGAATGATCTCCGGCAGCGCTGCGCAGCCACAACCCGATTATGGCAAAAAACAGCGCAAAAAAGAAAAACAAACCGGTGCCAAAGATATTCATGCGCACCAGAAGACCCCGATCCTGGGTGATATCCAGGGTCCCGATGCGGTGATAGTTTTCGGGCAGCTCGCGGGTGGGTCTTATGTTCATTGCGCGGCAGGCGTCGGGGTGTTTGTTAACCCGTCTGCCGGGCGGGTATTGGTCGGCCAGGGCGTCAGTGTGGCGCCGTTTTCCAACAAATCGGGCACCCAGGGGGCCTGGGTGGGCAGCACGCTGCGGGTGGGTGCGGCCAGCGTGGCGATTTGCGGCCCGTTTTCAACCGTCGGCGGCAGAACGGGCAGAGTTCCCTCAATGGCCAGGTTCGGCGTGGGGGTTGCGGTTTTCAACACATCTCGCCCGCGCAGCCATAGCCCGCCAATCACCAACGCGGCCAGCAGCAGGGTGACAGCGGCGATTGCAGCCGCACAACCCAGCGGGGTGCGCTTTTTGGCTCTGACAGGTTTGGGCTGCGGCGGAACCTGAATTGCGACCAGGGTGATGTTATCGTGTCCGCCGCGCGCATTGGCCTGGTTAACCAGCCGCTGCAAGGCCGTTTCCATGCTGGCATCTGCCAGCATTTGCGCAATTTCATCATCCTTCACCAGATCGGTCAGGCCATCGCTGCATAACAACAGCCGGTCGCCGCTCAACAGCGGCAGGCCCTGGTTGGCAACCGCCAGTTCATCGCTTTCTTCTTCATTCAATCGCAGCCGCAGATCCACTTCTGGCGGGTGCAGCGAACCCAGATAGCGCCGAATGACATGCGCATTGGGGTGCCCATTCGCCTCAGTCGGGGTGATCATACCGGCATCCAATGCTTCCTGAATCCAGGTATGGTCTTTGGTCAGGCGAATTAACTGCCGGTCGCGCAGCAAATACATGCGCGAATCACCCACCGCGGCGCCATAAAGCCGCCAATCAATAATCCAGGCGCATACACAGGTGGCGCCCATCCCATAGCGCCCGTTATCCTGCTGGGCGGCCAGGTTGATGCGGCTGCTGGCATCGACAATTGCTTCACTCATGATCGCGCATGGATCCGAGGCATCAGAGCGGCCCACATCCTGACTGATGATATTGACCGCCATTTCGGCGGCAATTTCACCGGCACGATGCCCGCCAATGCCATCACACAGAACCGCAAACAGAGAAGGCGCGTCGTTTTCAACCCGGTAAGCCGAGACGGCAAACCGGTCTTCATTATTTTTTCCACTCATTCCGGGATGGCTGACCGCAGCAGTGGGATAAAAGGAGGTTTCAGTGCGGTTCAAAGCGCATCCTCCTCATAGGGCTCAATCACCGGCTGGGCAATTGTCCCTGGTTCAGCCAGTTCAAAGCGGAAAGCCGTGCGGCCAAAATTAACACGGTCGCCATGTTTCAAGTCAAATCCCTCTCCAGGCGCCAATTCATAATTAACCCAGGTTCCTGCAGCAGAACCGCAGTCTGTCAAATTATACCGCCCATCGGGGGTGCATAACAAACGGGCATGCAGGCCGGCAATGGAGGGATCATCCAACTGGCACACCACCCGCCGGCCGTCGCGGCCAAAGGTCATTTCAGTGCGGCTAATTTCAACCACCTGTTCATGGTCGGGGTTACCATCTGCATCCAGGGTAACCAACACGGCCGAAACCGCCACGCCATAGGCAGCGCGCGGCAGGGTGGTGACCGGGGCATTTGAAACCCGTTTTTTCTCCACCACAGGCTGGCTGACCGGGTCTTTCCACAAGCGTTCCTTGCGGCCAATGCGCAGCGGCCGCCAGCCGCGTTTTCCGGCCAGCAGCAGAATGGTCACCAGCACCCCGGCCGTCACCACCAGTATCGCCGCAATGACAATGCGCTGGGTCGAATTCGAC
>CAZQLE010000024.1:0-26283 GCA_964593905.1 uncultured Anaerolineaceae bacterium
ACTATTACCAGGGTGGTTTTTACCGCGATGCGCTGAATAATTTTCAGGCAGCCGAAACTGTTGCCTGGCAGGATACCAAAAATCAAATGCGCCTGTTCGAAGCGCAAGAGAACATTGGTTACACCATGGGAAAACTGGATGATTATAAAAGTGCGGCCGGATATTTTAAATATGCGGTTGCGCTCTTTGCAGGCAGCAAGGATGTAAAAATCACCCCCGAACAGCGCACTTTAATTGCCAAAGGCAATGAGGCCTACGTCGGCGAACAATTCTACGATGCCTTTCAGGTTTACACAGAGGCGTTGAACTCCTTCAACGGGCAGATCCCCCAGCAAAATGTGGAGGTCCGCTCGGGTGACAACCTGGTCTACATCGCCAGCATCAACAACTCAACCCTGCACGCACTGCGCAAAGCAAACAATTTGCCCAACTCGCTGCAAATTCAATATAACCAGACCTTACTGGTGCCGCAGCTCCCGCAATAAGCCGGGAGGGGCTTCATCAAAGAAAGGGGTTTTCAGCCATGTTCTCAAATCGCCCGGCCATGAAACGACAGGAAGACAACCAGCGCTCATCCGTTACCGGGAGCGCCAATCTTTCTGACAACAGTAAAGACGATTTTATTACCATCCGCGATGCCGTACAACACCGACTGTTGGCCGACTATAACGGCGAAACCGATTTTGAAGACCGCGAGAAGATCAAGCGGGTGCTCACTTCGCTGTTTAACGAGGTTCTGGTCGAAAAGAACCTGCTCTACAGCCGTGAGGCCCGTCTGCAAATGTTGGAATATCTGATTGATGATATTGTGGGTTATGGGCCGCTCGAACCGCTGCTGAAAGACCCGGATATCACTGAGATCATGGTTAACGGTGCAAAAGATATCTATGTTGAACGATTTGGCCTGATTGATGAAACCCCGGTGAAATTTGAAAGTGATGCGCACCTGCGCCGCATCATCGACCGGATCGTATCGCCCATCGGCCGGCGGGTGGATGAATCTTCTCCGATGGTCGATGCGCGTCTGCCAAACGGCTACCGCGTAAACGTCACCATCCCGCCGCTGTCGCTGGTGGGGCCCACACTCACCATTCGTAAATTTGCCTCGCGGCCTTTTACGGCGCAAGACCTGGTGGTGAATGCCTCGCTGTCTTCCAATCTGGTTATGTTCCTGCATGCCTGTGTTGAGGCGCGCATTAATATGGTCATCTCGGGCGGCACCGGCACCGGAAAAACCACCCTGCTCAACGTGCTCTCAACCTTCATCCCAGACAAAGAACGCATCATCACCATTGAAGATACGGCCGAACTGGCCCTTAACCAGAGGCATGTCGTCCGCCTTGAAAAACGCCCCCCCAACATTGAAGGCCGCGGCGAAGTCACCATTCGCCAACTGGTGATTAACGCGCTGCGGATGCGCCCCGACCGTATCATCGTCGGCGAGTGCCGCGGCAGCGAGGCGCTGGATATGCTGCAAGCCATGAACACCGGCCACGATGGTTCGATGACCACCATCCACTCCAACGGGCCGCGCGATGCCATGCGCCGCATTGAGGTTATGGTGTTGATGGCCGGGATGGATCTGCCGCTTAAAGCCGTGCGCGAGCAGATTGCCTCTTCGATAGAGCTGATTGTCCATCTGGAACGAATGAAGGATGGCAGCCGCAGAGTGGTCCAGGTTTCTGAAGTGCAGGGGTTGGAAGGGGATACGATTGTGATGCAGGATATTTTCCTGTATGAACAAAGCCATATTCAGGATGGACGGGTGGTCGGCAGCCTGCGTTCAACCGGTCTGCGCCCCAAATTTACCTCAAAATTCAGAGCTTTTGGCGTCGATCTACCCGAAATTGTGTACGACACAACGATGTGACAACTCGTCATTATTATCTGCTGAATTGAACGAATGGGAAAATTTATGTATGCTATACCTATCCCAATTATCCTTCATCGAGGGGGAAGGTTTTGACAAGACAACGCTGCCTTAATTGGCTTTTGGCTCTGTTCATCCTGACCATGCTTGTTCCGGCTGCCCCGGTGCAGGCGCGCAGCGCCGGGCTGCCCCGGCTTGCCCCGGCCCCCGCCCCTCCAGCACAGCAGGCTTTATCCCCCTGTAAAAACCGGGTCAATGTGCAAGAAGAAGATATGGACTGGTTGTTTGTGCCCGAAACAGCCGGGCAATTACAAACCTCACTGCCCTATGCATTTCTGGCCGGTCAGCTAATTCAAAATGGCGTTGTCGATGCCAGCAACTGCCCGGCTGGCGGCTTGCAATCGGATGGTTATGCCAATCCGTGCGGTCTGGCGGTCGCAAAACCCTACACCGACCAGGTTCAAAACATGTATGACGAGGCCATTCTTCAGGCCTGGCTGGATACAGGCGTGCCGCCGGTAATGCTAAAACAACTGATCCGTTATGAAAGTCAATTCTGGCCGGGACAATTTGGCGACAGCCATCATGGGCTGGGGCACCTGACCTATTACGGCGCAGTCACCGGCTTAACCTTTTATCCGCCTTTGCGCGCCGAAATCTGCGCAATCTCGGGTGATTGCGGCAGCCCGCTCATTGATATTCAGGCGATGACGCTGCTTTCACTGATGGATGTCACCTGCCCGACCTGCACGTTTAAAATTGATCTTGAACGCGCCCGGCGCAGTGTACATTATCTGGCCGAGGTGCTGCTGGGGCATTGTTACCAGGTGTCACAGGTGGTTTATAACGTGGCCGGCATCCCTTCCAGTTCGGTGGTCGATTACGCCACCATCTGGAAGCTGACCCTGCTCAGCTATAACGCCGGCCCCAATTGTGTGTACGAGGCTGTGAATGAAGCCTATGAAACCTTCCCCGGTGGGATGGGCTGGAGAAATATTCGCAATTTCATTCGCGGGGAGCAATGTATCCGCGGTGAGACCTATGTGGATCAAATCACCGAACGGTTTTATCAATTCACCCCGTAGAGAGTCTTAATCGGGCAGTGCCTGTCTGATTTTGCTAAAATCTTCGCGCAACCGGGTAAACACCTGCACCAGCTCGGGGTCAAACAACGTACCACTCGCGCCAACAATCAAATTGTAGGCCTCGCTGCTGCTTAGCGTCACTTTATACGAGCGGTGCGTGGTCAGGGCATCATATACATCCGCCAGGGCCACAATCCGCCCCAGCAGCGGAATCTGATCACCCTTCAGCCCGGCCGGGTAACCGCTGCCGTCCCAGCGTTCGTGGTGGCTTTGTGCAATCGTGCTGGCCATCGTCAGCAGGGCCGACGAGTTGTTGTCTGCCAGAATTTTTGCGCCTTCCAGGGTATGCCGCTCCACAATCTGCCATTCGACATCTTCATAATTGCCCTGTTTTTTTAATAGCGCCTCAGGGATGAAGATCTTCCCCACGTCGTGCAGTTGGCTGGCATGTGCGATGGTTTCGCTTTCACCAGACGAAATACCCAGGCCATTCGCCAGATGGTTGCAATAGCGGCGAATCCGCTCGAGATGCGCGCGATTATCCCACTCCTTGTATTCAGCTACATAGGCGAGTGTGACAATGTATTCTGAAAAATCTTTGCTACGACTCTTTGCGCCCAGGTCAAACATCCGGTTTACCCCTTTTCCATGGTCATCGTACGGGTGAGCCCATTCTTCCCCCACGGTCATATGCTGACAATAGCAAACCGGGGTTGATTTGTCAAGCAGTTTCAGTTGTCAGAATTGTTGGCTTCGGTTTTCTCTTTGCGCGTTCGTTTGAAAAGCGGCATGAGAAAGAACATGAGCCCCAACAAGATCAACCCCACCGGCCACACAAAACGCGCCAGCGAAAGGTCGTCGCCGAAGGCAAAGCCAAAAATGCCAAATAAAATTGCGCTGCTCACCAGGGTCCACAAACCGCCAAAGATCGTCCCGCGGCTGCCAACAAACACCCCCAGCAAAAGCAGGCCAACACCCACAAAACCGGGGATCAACGTCCACAGATACGACCAGGCTTCCCAGTTGCCGGTGAGGTTGCAATAGTACAAAATTCCGCCGACGCCGCCAATGATGGCCGCCGGAACAAAGAGACCGGGTTTGAAGGTGATCAGCCCGATCACGCCCAGCAGCGCGCCCAGACCCAGAATTTGATACGGCCAGGTGGCGCGACCATAGACAAAGGCGCGCACCGCGGGCGAAATTTCAATCGCCAGATAATAAACGCCCAGCGCAATCAAAATTAATGCAAAAGCAATCGAGCCGGGAATCCGGCGGGTAAGGGGTGTTTTCATCACTGCCTCTCTTTCTGGCGTCTTTCACGCCACACCAGCCCCAGCAAGACCAGCAGGCTCACCAGGCTGGCTGCCGCACCAACCGCCACCAGACCGGTATACTGCGGGTCGGGGTGGTTGGCAACCGTTTTAATCGCCAGGTTGACCGGGGTATTGGGAAAAGCAGCAAAAGCGTTGGTCACCTGCCAGGCTTTCAAATTCTGCCACAGGTCGTGGAAGATCACCACCGGAAAGGCCAGCAGCGCAATTCGCTCAACCGTGACCCATTTGCGCGTGTTCAGCCAGGTTTGCAGTTCCAACGCGGCGAGCACCAGCAGCACCACAACCGGCAGAATGAGCATGCGAATGCTCGCCCGCTCACCCGAAAGCAAGGGGATCGGGATCAGACGCACAAGACGGTAGACCCAGCCCAGCGAGAACAGGCTCACCCCCACCACCGGCAGCAGCAAAGCCGGGTAGCCGCTTGCGGGGCGGCGGTGCTTAAGCCATGCCATTACGCCAAAACCAAGCAAAAAGAGCGTCCCGGCCAGGCCGAGATACAGGCTAAACTCCCACCAGCCCAGCGAAGTGAACATGTTGCGCCCATCCAGCGCCTGGGCCGGAAAGCGCAGTTCCACCAGCGCGCGCCAGGCATCCTGCAGGGTGGGGTAACCGCCCAGAAACTCGCTGTCAAATTCACGAAAGTGCAGCACGGGGGGTAGAATGCGCACCAGGCTGAGCAGCACAGCAAACAACCCGGCTTTCAACACCGGCACCCAGAATTTCGGCGCACCCAGCGCCAGCAGCCCCAAAAAGAGCAGCACCCACACAAACTGGTGAAACGACCCCTGCAAATACATTGCGAACAGCAGCAGCGCCATGCGCGCCGCCCAGGCCCACGAAGCATCGCCATCCAACAGTTGAAAGAGCAGCACAATCACCAGCGGAAAGAGAAAGTAACCCGCCCAGGTGACATGCCCGATGCTGTAATGCAGCAGAATGTGGCCGTTAAAGTTAAAGGTGAGGAACAACACGCTAAACACCAGCCAGCCCAACCCGAAGCGGCGCTTGAGCAGCAGCAGCCCAAGAAAACCCAGGCTGTAAAACAACAGTGTATCGACCAGCACAAACGTGCCCACATCCATCCACTTCATCAGATAGACCTGAGGCGAGAGGATGACATCGGGCAGGGCCATAAAACGGTCGGTAATGCCGCGCAGCGCCGAGGCATCGGGCATGTGCAGCGGCAGCACGCCTTTAAGCACCGCGTCGCGGGTGAAGGCCAACCGGGCGGCGTTCACCTCGGCCCAGTCATGAAAATCAAACGGGATGCGCCCCCAGTTAAGGAACTTGCCCCACAGCGCAAGGCCGGCAGTGTAAAAGCCGGCGCCCATTCCCAGATTAAACCAGGCCGGCAGCCGGCTGCCGGCGGGTTCAACCAGCCCGTGCAGCAGCCGGTTTAGCAAATTGAAGAGGGCGGTCAGAAGGCGCTTCATAAGGGCTTAATCGTTGAGCAGGTAAGCCAGCACCCAGCGCGTGGTATCGATCAGCGCATCCAGATGGGTGCGCTCATAATTATGCGAGGCATCCACACCGGGGCCAATCAACGCCACTGCCACATCGCGCCCGGTGCGCTGCAATGCCGAGCCGTCGGAGCCGTAATACGGGTAGATATCCACCCGATACTCAATGCCGTTTTCTTCGGCCAGGCGGCGCAGACGCTGGCTTAACCCGTGATGATAGGGCCCGCTGGAATCTTTGACACACAGCGTGGCATGAAACTCATCAGAGGTCTGCCCATTGCCAACCGCTGCCATATCGGCCACCAAAAATTCGGTTACATCTTCGGGCACGCCCGCCGCACCGTGACCGTGTTCTTCACAGTTGGCGATCAAAAAATAGGTTTTCTGGCGGGGTTTAAGGCCGGCTTCATCCAACGCGTGGGCGGCCGCTGCCAGGCAGGCCACACAGGCTTTGTCATCCAGATGCCGCGAGCGGATGAAACCGTTGTTCAACTCAACCCGCGGGTCAAAGGCAATAAAATCACCCACTTCAATGCCCAGGGCGCGGGTTTCGGCTGCGCTGGCCGTGCGCGCATCCAGGCGCACTTCCATATTCTCACTGCTGCGTTCGGTTTTTTCCACCCGGTCGCCATAGACATGCACCGAAGCATATTGCAGCAAAATGCTGCCGCGAATGCGCCGGCCGTCGTTGGTGAACACCGTGCAGCCCTCGCCTTCGATCAGATGATTCGGGAAACCGCCGATATGGGTCAAAATCAGGCGTCCATTGGGTTTAATCTCTTTGACCATCGCGCCCAGGGTATCCACATGGGCGGTGATCATACGCGGGGCATCTTCCCGTTCGCCCGGCAGGGTAATGAGCAGCGCCCCTTTGCGGGTGCGCTGCAAAGTTAAACCGGCAATGCTGCCAAATGTCTCTTCAGCGCAGCCGATGGCTGCCCCGGCAAAACCGGTCGGGCTGGGAGAATTGAGCAAAGCGGTGAGAAATTCCAGTAAATAGGATGGTTCGATCTTGGGAAGCGCCATGTCTGACCTCGCAAACAGAAGATTTTAGATCTCGGAGGAGATTTCTTCAAACTGGCTGATGCGGTCGCGCCATAAGGCCGGAACCGGCTGGCTGGTGCGGGTATGATAATTATAGGCCACATTAACCGACTCGGCCCGCGCTTTAACCTGGCCGCTTTCGGCGTCTCGAATTTCATAAGCAAAATGGATCGATTTGTTACCCAGGCGGCTGACCCGCAAAGCGACCTCGATCTTTTGTCCGGGATCAATCGGGTTCAGATAGGCAATATGCATGTCGGCCAGAATCATGCCGATTTCATGAAAAGATTGGCCGTCAAACAGGCCAAGCTGAATGAGATATTCAAAACGGGCCTGTTCCAGAAAAGACAGAAAACGGGCATTGTTCACATGCCACTGCACATCCAGATCGGAATAACGCACTTGAATGGGTGTTGAAAAGCGGAAGGGAGGCATACCCCGATTATACCAGCGCATTGCGGGTGAAGATGGCCAATGGGCCACCCACCCCTAAACGCTGCCATAAGGAAAGAAAAAATTCTCCCGGCCGCACCCACCTTGCCGCTAAAACAGGCAGAAAAGCAGCAAAAGGGGCATCTGGCTGTGTTATCGGGTACAATGGACATTGTCAACGTCAAAGGTCATTGTTTATGGATGACCTCTGTCACTTGTTGGTCAATTTGGATTGGAATAGACTTATTTATAACCAGAGGAATATTATCTTAAATTCTTAGAGGAAGTTCGTCATGCAAATAACTCGCCAGGCAGATTATGCATTAAGGGCGATGCATTATCTGGCACGACTTGAGCCTAATCAACGCGCAGCCACCAGTCAAATTGCAGAAGAACAGCGAATCCCGCCTTCATTCTTGGCAAAAATCATATCCCAGCTTTCCATCGCCGGACTGATCCACACTTCGCGCGGCGCGCGCGGCGGTGTATCGCTGGCGCGTACTGCAAGTGATATTTCGGTCCTTGAAGTGGTAGAGGCGATTGATGGGCCTATCACGCTCAACGAATGCACCGGCGAAGGCGGCGAATGCCCCTTTGGCGATGAGTGCATGATCCGCGATTTATGGTGCGAAGCCCAGGCCGAACTGGTTGCGCGGCTGCGCAACACTTCATTTGCCCAGTTTGTTGACAAAGCTGCTGTAAAAGCCTAACAAACCCTATCCTTCCGCTGTTCTGCGGGAGACGGATATGGGTGTGATTGCCTCATCATGAGCGGCAATCACACCCATATTTATTTGACCGGCGGCAGATCGGTTAAAATCATGTGGGCGGGCCTGTCCGGCCGGTCATTTAACCCACCCCACAACCCGAAAAACCTTGGAGCCAGAAAATGCTCAATCAAGCGCGCGCAGCAAGCAAAAGTTGGTTTCTCCGCTTAATTCCGCTGACCCTGGTGTTTATTGCGTTAATCACCTGGTTCGGCCCGGCAGAAAAATCACTGGGCGATAATTTACGTCTGGTGCTGCTGCACGGGGCCTGGGTGTGGACCGGCAAGACCCTGTTTGCGCTGGCCGGGCTGGCCGGGCTGATGGCCCTGCTGGGTGCAGCGCGGCTGCATGACTGGTCGCGCGCGCTGGGATGGGCCGGGTTGATCTTCTGGTTGACCTATCTTCCCATGTCGCTGGTGGTCATGCAGCTCAACTGGGGCGGGTTGTTCTTTGACGAGCCGCGCTGGCAGGTTCCGTTCACCCTGGCGGTGGTGGGGGTGCTGCTGCAAATCGGGCTGCATATTTTGCACCAGCCGCGCCTCACCTCGCTGGGCAATCTGGCCTTTGGTGCGGCACTCTGGCTGCGGCTGGGCGTCGCGCAAAATATTTTGCACCCCGATTCTCCGGTTATGCAGTCTGGCTCGGCAATGCTGCAATTCTATTTTGCCGGTCTGTTCTTTCTGGTTTTCATCCTTGCCCTACAGGTGACCTTATGGCTGAAGAAACAACCCGTTTAACCGAACGAAATGCCGTCCCGTGGCCGCAGGTGGGCTTGTTCACCTTTGCCCGCGTGGTGCTCAGCATCAATGTGCGCATGGTCTACCCATTTCTGGCCGTGTTTGCCCGCGGGCTTGGGGTTTCGGTGGAACAGTTTTCGCTGGCGCTTTCCACCCGCTCGCTGGTCAGCGGCATTGCACCGTTTTTAGCGCCGATCTCAGACCGCTTTGGCTGCCGCATCGGCATGGCGCTGGGGCTGGGAATTTTTTCGGTGGGCATGGGCTGGATCACCTTTTTTCCCTCCTTTGGCGGATTAATCGTGGCGCTCAGCCTGGGGCTGCTGGGGGTCAATGTCTTCATCTCTGCCATGCAGTCTTATCTGGGCGAACATATTGCCTACCAGCAGCGCGGGCGGGTAATGGCAGTTACCGAGCTGGGTTGGTCGTTATCTTACATTCTGGGCATGCCCCTGGTCGGGGTGCTGCTCTCTGGCGGCGGCTGGCGTGCGCCGTTTGCAGCGCTGGCCGGGCTGGGGCTGGCAATGCTCATTGCAATCTTATGGACCGTACCCAAAACCCCGCCCCGCATTCAACATACCCCCGGCCTGGTCAACCCGCTGCGCACTGTGTTTACCACCCCGGCGGCCGTGGCCGGGTTATTAATGGGCATGTGCATCTCTGGCGCCAACGAGATGGTCAACGTCATGTTTGGGGTGTGGATGGAAGGCTCATTTGGCCTGAAAATCGCCGGGTTGGGGGCCGCCGCCGCAGTAATCGGTCTCTCTGAACTGAGCGGCGAGGGTGGGTCGGCGGCGCTGGTAGACCGCCTGGGCAAGGAACGCGCCGTGCGGGCAGGCATGCTCCTGGCCGCCCTGGCAGCCGGGCTGCTGCCCATTCTGGGGCAAATGGGGCTGGTGGGGGCGCTGACCGGCCTGTTTTTGTTTTACCTGACCTTTGAATTCACCCTGGTCAGCAGTCTGCCATTAATCAGCCAGGTGTTACCCGCCGCCCGTGCCACTCTGATGGCGGTTAACGTTGCCTCTTATGCAGGCGGGCGCGCCCTGGCCGACCTGGCGGCGCCCTATTTGTTTAAGCACGGTTTTGCATGGAATGCGGCTGTTTCAGTGGGGCTATATTTGCTGGCAGTAGTGCTATTAAGCCGGGTAAAAATACAGCCAGAGACAGAAGCCTGAATCGGTTGGAGGGGGGGCCTTCATAAAATAAACGCCAAAAAACTGCCGCCGGTGGAGGAATCTCCACCGGCGGCAGCCATTAACCGGGCGAAATCAACCAGTGACTACTGGGTGATATCCCATTTCTCATAGCGGTCATAACCGGTCAGCGATTCGGTAGCCTGCACATTGGCACCCACCAACTTCTTGTTGGCATACCAGTGCAGCGGGCTGACCACGGCCTCATCTTCGATGAAGATCTTCTCGGCCTGGGCGTAGAGATCCATACGCTTGTCAGCATCGGTCTCTTTCGCGGCATCCAGCAGCAACTGCTTGAAGGCATCATAGCTCGGGTTGTCGCCTTCTTTGTAGGTCTTCATATCAGCCACCGGCCAGTCGACCACGTTCTGGTGCCCGCCGGCGCTGCCGTTGCTGTCGCTGTAAACTTCGCGCAGGAAGTTATTGGCATCCGGGTAGTCTTGCACCCAGGAGAGCCGATAGATATTCTCTTTGCCTTCAGAGCGCTGGGCAAAGTAGACTTTGGTTTCCTGGTTGGTCAATTCAACCTTAATTCCCAGGGTATCTTGCCACATGGCCTGCACGGCTTCGGCGCGTTTCTTGTGGGCTTCACTGGTGTTAAAGATCAGCACCAGGGTCAAATCTTCGGCTTTCTTGCCCTTCTCATCCAGATATTCTTGCAGCAGGGCTTTGGCCTGTTCGGGGTCGTACTTGGCGCCCAGGTCGGGATATTTCTCGGGTTTCGGGCCAGCAGCCACACCGGGGTGGGTAAACCATTTGGCCGGCTGACCGGTCTTGGTAACATTGGTCAACAACGCTTCACGGTCGATCGCCAGGCTTAAGGCCTTGCGGACGCGGGCATCATCGGTGGGGGCCAACTGGGTGTTGAAACCATAAGATTCGGTGCCCAGCGTAAAGACATTGACCACCAGATCTTTATAGACCGGGTCGGCCACAATACGGTCCAGGTCGCCCGAAGGAATATCAGATACATCCAGATTCCCGGCTTCAAATTCGGCCAGGCTGGCTTCGGTGCTGATCAACGCATAGTGAATTTCGTCGATCTTGGCGGTGGGGGTGACTTCGTCGCCCGGCCAGAAGGGGTTCTTCACCAGGGTCAGTTCAGCATCATGCACCCATTCCTTAAGGGTGAAAGGACCATAACCCTGATAGAACCCGGTTTCAACCCATTTATCGCCGCGGCCTTCGGTGCAGTCGTCGCCATCGATCAGCCAGCTCGGCTGCGCGTGGGCAACCCACAGACCCGCGATGTTAAGGTTGTAAACCGCAGGTTCGCTGAATTTAATCTCCAGCGTCTTGTCATCAATGGCCTTCACGCCCACTGTGGTCACATCTTCAACTTCACCAGAGTTATAAGCGCCCGAACCATCGATCCCAAGCAGCACATACGCATATTCCGAACCCGTCGCCGGAGACAGGGTGCGCAGAAGCCCGTATGCAAAATCCTGGGCGGTGACCATGCGGTCATTGCCTTCGCAGTCGGCCACTTTCACCACTTCGCCTTTAACGGCATCATACTTCACCCAGGGAACGCCCTCTTTGAGGGTGAAGGTGAAGGTAAGACCGTCTTCCGAAGCTTTCACATCGGTCGCCATGGCGTTTTCCAACTCGGCGGTCTGCTCGTTCTGGCGGGTCAAACCCACCGTCATCGAATCGATCAACTGAATCGAGATGACATCCACAGCCATCGCTGTATCGAGGGTCGGCACGTCGCCGGGTCCCCAGGCCAGCCGCAGCACTTTCTTTTCGGCAGCCGGGGCGGCTTCGGGTTCAGGGGTGGCCACCACAACTACTTCTTTGGCTTCGCCTTCCACCACCACTGTTTGCACGATGGGGGTCGGGGCAGCCGCTGGTGCGCAGGCAGCCAGCAGCATGGCGACAACCAACAACACACTGGTCAAAAACCACATCTTGTTGCGAGTCATTTGGAACGCCTCCTTGAAATGGGTGAAACAAAACAGATAGGGAACATACGCCGGGCATTTATGGTTTGCAGCGGCGCCGTCACTTCGATGGCAGAATCAAACCCGCCATCCCGCAGACGGAAGCGATCGGCTCGATATACATAGTATATTGTATATCGTTAACCTGCGATAATAAAAGGATCAGGCGGGCGCCAGTTTCGGCAGCCGTGCGCCAGACCCAGTCTCATTAAAGAACAAAGCTGCGGGCATTAAAAAGACCGGCCCGCGTCGATATTCGCGTTGGTCGAAAGAAATAGATGGAACAGGTCAATGCCAAAAACGCAAGTAGATACACAGCGATTGGGTTCATAAAAACAAAAAAATGAATAGGTTGGTTAAATATAGCATAAATGTTTTGTTTTAGAAATATCACAGCAAGCACAAAAAACGAAAGAAGTTCGTGTGCACTGGTGAATTCGCTGTTTCTGTGTTAAAATTTCAGCCGGCTGTGGTGAAAAATCAGTGGGGCATGGTGCAATGGCAGCACACCAGACTTTGGATCTGTGGATCTTGGTTCGAATCCAGGTGCCCCAGCTAACAATTTGCGCTGCCGTCTGTGGCATTGGGCTCTATGCTGCCCCGGGGCAGCATAGAGCCTGAATTTTTTTAATCCTATGTGTGGAGATGGTATGAAAATCACCCCGATTATTCTGGCCGCCGGACAGGGAACCCGCATGAAATCGGATTTACCCAAGGTGCTGCACTGCATCGGCGGTAAGCCGTTGATTCAATGGGCGCTGGATGCCGCCGCCAGGGTGGGCACCGAGCTGCCGGTAGTGGTGGTTGGGCACGGCGCAGGGGCCGTTCGGGCGGCAGTAGGCAGCCAGGCCCGTTTTGCCGTGCAAGAAAAACAACTGGGCACGGCCGATGCCGTGCGCGCTGCGGCCGAACTGGCCGAAGGCCAGACCGATCTGGTGGTGGTCACTTACGCCGATATGCCCCTGCTGACCGGAAACACGCTCGAAAAACTGACCGCGCTGCAATTGAAAAACAGCGGGCCTTTTTCAATGTTGACCGTCACTTTTGAAGATTCGCACGGCTTTGGCCGGGTGGTTCGCCGCACCGATGGCAGTGTGATGGCCATTGTGGAAGAAGCCCAGGCCACCCCCGAACAACTTGAGATTCGCGAACTGAACGCGGGGGTCTATTGTTTTCGTTCCGACTGGCTGTGGAATGCCCTGCGCGCGGTGAAGGTCTCACCCAAAGGCGAGTATTATCTGACCGATCTGGTCGAAATGGCCTCTGCGGCCGGCCTGCGGGTTGAAGCGCTAAGCCTGGATGACCCGTTTGAAGCGCTGGGCATCAACAACCGCCAACATCTGGCCGAGGCCGAAGCGATTCTGCGCGCTCAGATCAACCGGCGCTGGCTTCTGGCGGGGGTCACCATGATCGACCCGGCAGCAACCTACATTGAACCCAATGTTCAGATCGGGCGCGACACCGTGCTGCACCCCAACACAACACTGCGCGGAAACACCGTGGTGGGCGAAGGCTGTGTGCTGGGGCCTGGCACCGTGCTGGTCAACGCCCGAATCGGGGCAAATTGTCAGATCATCCAATCACATGTTGAAGGGCGGGACCTCCCCGCCAATTCGAAGCTGGGCCCTTTTGAGGTGTGTAAGGAGTAAGTTGGAACAATCAACCTGGGCATTGCTGGGCTTGTTTTTATTGCTCGACCTGATCTTTGTGGCCGTGCGGGCCAGCTTTGTGCATGTGCGCGTCCCCCATCTGGTCAATTTAAGAGATGAAAATCACGCCGGGGTCGAACGCACCCTGCGGCTGTTGGAACGCCCCTTTTTACCGGCCACACTCAGAATCGGGGTGGCGGTGATGCACATTCAGTTTGGGGCTCTGATGTGGCTGTTGATAGGGCCCTACCTGGCGCTGATAACGCCCAACGCAACGGTGATGGTGGCTGTTTTACTGGGGTTGACCGTGCTGCTGTTGGTGTTGGAATTTGCCCTGGAGGGGGTTGTTCTGCGCGACCCGGAACGTTCGGCCATCCGGCTTTCGGGGCTGGTGATGGGTCTGGATATCTTTTTCCGCCCGGTCACCTGGCTGTTGATGCGCTTGCTAGGCCCCACCGAGGCGCTGCAGCGCTCGCTGGGTTCAGTCACCGAAGACGAGCTGCGCAGTTGGGTTGAAGAAGGCCAGCTTGAGGGCAGCCTTGAAAAAGGCGAACGGAAGATGATCTACTCCATTTTCCATTTCAGCGATACGCTGTGCCGTGAGATTATGGTGCCGCGCATCGACATGTTTGCCTTTGATGTAAACACCTCGCTTTCTGAAGCAGCGCAAACATCGCTGGCATCCGGCCATTCACGCGTGCCGGTGTTTGATGAAACCATCGATAACATCATCGGCCTGTTGTATGTGAAAGACCTGCTGCGCCTGCTGGTAGAAGAAAACCACACCATCACCTCGCTGCGCGATGTGATTCGCCCGGCTTATTTTGTGCCCGAGGCCAAAAAGGTGGATGAATTGTTGAATGAGATGCAGGCGCGCGGCGTGCATATGGTGGTGGTGGTCGATGAATATGGCGGCACAGCCGGCCTGGTGACGCTGGAAGATATTGTGGAAGAGATCGTGGGTGAAATTCGCGATGAATATGACCAGGCCGAAGAACACCCCGTGCAGATCATTGGCCCGCAGGAGTTCGTTTTTCACGGTCGGATCGATCTTGAAGATGTGAACGAGCTGTTGGGCACCCACCTGACCAAAGACCTGGCCGACACACTGGGCGGGTACATTTATGCCGAGTTCAACCGCGTGCCCGCCAACGGCGACACCTTTGAGGTTGAAGACTGGTTATTAACCATCGAACAGGTGAATGGCCGGCGCATTCGCCGTGTGCGCGCCCTGCCCAAGCCATCCCTTTCACCCGAAGAGGAGAAAAGCAATGACGCTGAACGATGATATGCGACACAGGCTGGTGGACCTGGCCATTCAGGCCCGACAGTGGGCCTATGTGCCTTATTCAAAATATTCGGTCGGCGCGGCGCTGCTGACCGCCTCGGGCAAGATCTATGACGGGGTGAACATTGAAAATGCCGCCTACCCCACCACCATCTGCGCCGAGCGCGTGGCGGTGTTTAAAGCCGTCTCAGAGGGCGAACACCTGTTTGAAGCCATCGCAGTTGCCACCTCCAACGGCGGCACCCCCTGCGGAAGCTGCCGTCAGGTGTTGGCTGAGTTTGGTCTGGATACCGTGGTGCTGATTGCTGACACGCAAGGCAAGATCCATCACGAGTTAACCGTGGGCCAACTGCTGCCCGGCGCATTTACCCCCGACAATCTCCCCCAGACCTGAACCAATGCCATCCAGAGAGCGTTCAATCCGGGTCGAGGCCGTGGTGCTGCGTCACTCCAACTGGGGTGAGGCCGACCGGATGATCACACTCTATACCCGCGAACAGGGAAAATTGCGCGCCAACGCTAAGGGCGCCCGCCGCTTGCGTTCGCGCAAAGCCGGGCATCTCGAACCGTTTACCCGCGTGGCGCTGCAATTGGCCCACGGCCGGGATATGTGGATCATCACCCAGGCAGAAACCGTTGAGGCCTACCTGCCCCTGCGCGATGATCTGCTGCGCACCGGTTATGCCGCTTATGTGCTCGAATTGTTGGACCGCTTTAGCTATGAAGAAGGCGAAAACCGGGCGCTGTATCAACTGGTGATCCAGACCCTGCCGCTGATCGCCAGCGAGACAGATGTCGTGCCGGCCGTGCGTTATTACGAAGTGCGGCTGCTGGACCTGCTCGGGTTTCGTCCACAGTTATTCGAATGTGTGCGCTGTGGAAAAGAAATTCAGGCGCAGGACCAGTTCTTTTCAATGGAACAGGGCGGGGTGGTGTGCCCGACATGCAGCCGGCAAAGCGGCGAACTGCGCGCAGTA
The DNA here is from genome assembly GCA_964593905.1 of uncultured Anaerolineaceae bacterium. Classification (GTDB taxonomy): domain Bacteria; phylum Chloroflexota; class Anaerolineae; order Anaerolineales; family Anaerolineaceae; genus CAZQLE01. The sequence continues at coordinate 15,777 of CAZQLE010000024.1, forward strand.
TCCATGGAGGCGTTAAAGTACCTGCGCCATCTGCAGCGCAGCAATTACCCTGAGGTGCGGCGGGCGGGCATTCCCGCCGGTGTGCGCCCCGAGTTGGAGACGCTGCTGCAAAACTATCTGACCTATCTTCTGGAACGTGGGCTAAACAGCCCGGCGTTTTTGCGGGCTGTTCAAAAGTAGGGGGCAAAACCTGCCTTACAAACAGGGCCGGGCCCGCCTCGCGGCGCAGCGCCAAGGCGTTCTTTTTACGCAGGCTGAATATTTGACTTCTTTTTTATACGCGAGAAGATTTTCTTTTTTGCGGTCGGTTTGGGGCCATTCAACGGCGCCACCAGCTCAATTTTCGCCGGGAACAACTCCACCGTCACCTCACGGGTTTGCACACCGATCACTTCGCCGTCGGCGTGCACAGGCAGGCAGCCTTCCAGGGCAAGCACACTGACCTTGTGACACAACCGGCTGTTGATTTCAGGGTGGCGCAAATGCGACCCGTTGAACAGGCTGGGTAAAATCGTCAGGGCGCGCGCGCGGCTGATCTGGTTCACAATCGTCACCACAAACTGGCCATCATCCGGGCGGTTGCCCGGCGCCAGATAAAACCCCCCTCCCAGACGCTGACCATTCATGACCGAGATTAAAAGCGCCGCCTGGCTGAAGGTGATGCGATCATCCAGGGTAATTTCAACTTTGGGAATTGAAAAATCAAATGCGATGGTCTGCAGCACGGCCGAGAGGTTGGCTGCAAAGCCGGCCATTTTTTTCTTGCTGGCCGCCACAAAATTCACTGAAGCATCCAGACCAATGCCAACCCCATTACCAAAATAACGCCCCCCGGGGTAAAGCCCGCCGCTGATGCGGCCCACATCGATGATGCGGCGTTCGTTGGCAGCCAACACATCAACCATCACGCGCACACGCTGCGAAATGCCCATGCCAAAGGCAAAATCATTGCCCCGGCCAATGGGCGCCACACCCAACGCAGCCTCTCCCAGGCCGGCATCCCGCGCCAAGATCAACCCGTTCATCACCTCATTAACCGTGCCATCACCGCCGGCGGCGACAACCACATCATACCCGGTCACCACCGCCTGCTGCGCAAGGTCTGCGGCATGCCAGGGGTTGCGCGTCACAACCACATCATAGGCCAGACCGCGCCGTTTCAGCTCACGTTCCAGCAGCGGCAGCGCCCGAATGCTTTCACCTTTTGCGGCAGTTGGATTGGCGATGATTTTGTATTTCATAAGGCGAACACCTTGTTTAAACAGCCTGGATATGAACCACTGAGTAATAACATTATAAACCCGGTTATTCACTGAACGGTGTGAGAATCGTCAGATTCTCTGGTCTTGGTGCCAGAAAAATGAGGATGAAAAGCAGGTTTTAAAAATTAAACGGTAATCTTTATACCTTCTTTATGCATTCTTGATGGTTAATTTGGTAATCTTCAAATACTACAACACATTTTTTCTACAATCAAAAATTATCAAGCCACCTATGGCCCATTATTCCATAACCAGGACAGAGTAAATTTTAAATAACGCTCGTTGACCGGGTACCGAAAAAGGGCTTTCATTTGGGTAAACACTTACCATAAAGGCGTATTCTTATGAGCGGAGCAGTGGTCGTATTTGTTACTGGAGAAGTCCTTGCCAATGATCAGGGCACAGATATCGCCTGTCAAAGAGAGAATGCAGCTCAATTAGCCAGGGGCCTGTTACCGCTTTTTGCCAGCGACACAAAAGTGGTCATCATGCACGGCAACAAGCCCCAGGTGGGTTACGTGTTGTTCCGTTCCGAACTGACCAGCCACGTGCTGCATGGAATTCCGCTGGATGTTTGCGGGGCCGATACCCAGGGCGCAACGGGGTTCATGCTGTTGCAGGCGTTTTCGAACGTGCTGCGCAGAAACAAACTGCGCCGCAAAGTCATGTGTGTGGTCACCCAGACCAGGGTCAAAAAAACCTCTTTTCACAAATCCAAACTCAAGGCCATCGGCCCTTGCTATGACCGCGAAAAAGCCGACCAGTACCGTCAGACGCGCGGCTGGATGATGGTGGAAGAGCCGGGGCATGGTTACCGCCGGGCGGTTCCCTCCCTGCCGCCTGAAGAGATTATGGAATTTGAGGGAATCCGGCAGTTGGTGGATATGAAAGCCATCGTAATTGCCGGCGGGGGCGGCGGCGTGCCGGTGGTTAAAAATGCGGCCGGTGATTTTGAAGGCATCGAAGCCGTATTGGATACCGGACAGGTGGCCGTATTAATGGCAAAACAATTAAAAGCCAATATCCTGCTGAACGTGATTGAAAGTGACCACAAATTTACCCAGTCCGGGTTGGATATTATAAACAAAAACTGGATGAGCCTTGAAGCGCTGGACCGGATGCTCAAAGAGGAGACTTTCCCCTCCACCACGGTGCATAACAAATTGCTGGCGGCCTCAAAATTTTTGCACAACGGTGGAGAGCAGGTCATCATCACCACACTGCACAATCTGGGCGATATTTTTTCAGGAAAAAGCGGCTTAACCATCGGGCGGCCAGAACCATCGGTGGCGATCTTTCAAACCAGCCGGGTCGGGGCCGCAGCCTGATTGTAGAGAGCAGTCCGAGCAGTTTCGCGCGCCTTTTGTTATAATCGCCGCATGACCCCTGCACAAAAAAAGGTGCTGTACATTCTGATCGGCCTGGGTGTGCTGGTGCTGCTGGCGCTCATTCCGGTCAACGCGGCCGGAGCAAAAGACGCCAATATGCTGGCGCTGTTCGAAGTGGATGAATACGCCCAGTACCCGCATGTGCTGCGCATGCTCACCCCCGGCGACACCCCCTACCAGACACTGCGCAATTTCGTCATTTACCTGCATTATTTCTACGGTTATCCTTTTTATTTCTTTTCGGCGCTTTCTTTGCTGCCGGTCAGCCTGGTTCTGGGCGGCGGCTGGCAAGATGCCACCCGTGTGATCGTGACCGTGCTGCGCGAGATGGTCAGCGTGTTGCCCATGCTGCTTTCGGCCGGCCTGCTGGTGTGGATGCAAACCCGCTTTAAACCGGGCAGGCTGGCGGTTGGGCTGTATATTTTACTGCTGAGCGTGCCGGGGGTGGTGGTCAACCATCTGTGGTGGCACCCCGACAGCCTGTCTTTTCTACTGGTGACCCTCACCCTGTTTTTTCTGGACCGCGACCGGTTAAGCTTCGGCCGGAATTTTGTGCTGGCCGGGCTGGTATGCGGCGCGGCCGTGGGGATGAAGTTTCAGGGGTTGTTTTTTGTGCTGGCGGTGCCGCTGCTCCTCATCTGGGGGCTGGCGGTGCGGCGCATCCGCGCCGGGCGGGCTGCGCTGCTGGCAGGGATGTTTGTGGGGTTAATGGCAGCCGGGCTGGTGTTGACCAACCCGCTGCTGCTGCTGCCGCAGGAACGCGCCGAAATCATCCGCACCCAGCAAACCCTCTTCCGCGAGATTAACACCGGGCAAATTCTGGTCAACCGCGCCTCGTTTTTTGAAGACGGGCGGTTTCCGGCAGATGTGCGGGTGCATTACGGCGAGCCGCTCTTTTTGCTGCTGGCGCTGGCCGGCCTGGCGCTGGGCTTTTTCCGTCCCGACCGGCGGCGTTTGAGCGCGCTCATTCTGGCCTGGGTCATCCCGGCCGGGTGGGCCGTGTTAAGCGCAGCCACCCGCCGCACCCATTATTATTTCCCAATTTTATTGCCGCTCATCTCCTGCCTGGCCAACCTGGCCCCGGCCTATCTGCCCCCGGCAGTGAGCGCCTGGGGCAAAAGCCGTCCGGCGAAAGCCATTCTGGGGCTGCTGGCACTGGGGGTTTTGGTACAGTGGGGCGCGTTTATCCGCACCGATGCGGGCATCCTCCGCACCCAACTGGCGCGCGAAACCAGTTCGGCCCCCATCCAGTTTTACCGGCAGGTGGAGCAGGAAGTGCTGACAGGGTTCCCGCCGGGGCCGCTGACCGCATACCGCGATTGGCGCATTTACTTCCCCGCTGCGCCCGACCGCCGGGTGGAGATGAACTGGCAGATGGCCAGTTACCCTTATATCGAAGACCTGAACCCGGACCTGATCTTGCTGGAACGCGAGAATGTAAACCTCTATTCGCAGCCCGCTGTGATCGAGCAGGCTGTGAACTCCGGCAATATGCAGTTGACCCATGCCTTTTACCGCGACGCCAGCCTGAACACGCTGCAAGGCTACCGGCTGGTATTTGAAAACGAGTACGGGCTGGTATTCAAGCGCAGCCCCTGAGCGAAAATTTGGGTAACATGGATAAAAAGGTCCCCACCGGTGAACGATGGGGACCTCTGGTTAAGCTGCAGCGGTCGTTTAATCGGCCGGGGCGCTCTCAGCCGCCAGACGGGCAGCCGCCTTTTTGGCTGAGTTCTGGGCAACCGAGATCAAAATCACCGCACCCAGAATGACCGCCGCGGCCACAAAGGTGCGCGGGGTGAGCGGTTCGCTGGCCAGCCACGCGCCCAAAAAGATGGCCACCACCGGGTTGACATACGCATAGGTCGCCACCAGGCTGGTGGAAACATTGCGCAGCAGCCAGGTATAGGCCGTGAAGGCGATCAACGAACCAAAAAAGATCAGATACCCCAGCCCGATCAACGAACGGGGTGAGGCAGCCGCCACATCCAGGCGCGCCCATTCACCGTTCAGCGTTCCGGCCACCAGCAGGCCCGCCCCGCCCCACAACATTTCGGCGGCAGTGCCCATGAGCGGTGAAGACGGCAGGTCAGCCGTGCGGCTGTAGAGCGAGCCAAACGCCCACAAAAAAGTCGCCGCCAGCAGCGCGAGCGCCCCCAGCGGGGCAACCGACAGGCTGCCCTGAGAAGGGCCAACCAGGATGAAGATCCCGCCAAAACCGATCAACACCCCCACCACGGTCAGCAGCGCAGGGCGTTTTTCCTTCCCGCGCAGCGAACGCAGCCATTGCAGCAGCACAATCCACAGCGGCACCGAAGCCACCATCAGCGCGGCAATGCTGGATGAAACATACTGTTCGGCCCACACCACCAGCCCATTGCCGCCCAGCAGCAAAAACAGGCCCACCACTGCCGTATCCCGCCACTGGCGGGCGGTGGGCAGCGCATCACCGCTGAACCGGCGCCAGGCAAACATCAGCAGCCCGGCGGTAAAAAACCGAAAAGACGCCATTAAAAACGGGGGCAGGGTCTCGATGGCAAAACGGATGGCCAGATAGGTTGAACCCCAGATAATATACACACTGAGCAGCGCGGCCCAGATCAGAGCATTGCGCGCCCTGTTGGTCGATAAGTTTCTCATCACACACTTCCTTTGGCACAAATACGGTTATATGCGGGCTGCTGCCCGTTCTTGCAGCGCCTGCTCCCAGCCCAGCAGCGCTTTTTTGCGAATTTTGCCGGCCGAGTAACCGCCAAAATCACCGTCTTTGCGGATAACGCGGTGACATGGCACCAGCACGGCAATCGGGTTGCTGGCCACCGCGTTGCTCACCGCGCGCGCAGCCAGGGGCATTCCGATCATCACGGCCACATCTTCATAACTGACCACCGCCCCGCTGGGAATGCGCAGCAAAGCCTCCCAGACCTTGATTTGAAAATTGGTTCCGGCCAGAACGACATTGATTTCACCTGGCTGAATCTGGGTGCGGTTGAAGACCTTCTCCACCAGCGAACGGGTCGCCCCGGGGTCTTCGTGCATCTCGGCTTTGCCCCAGCGTTGAAAGAACTGCTCCATCACCAAAGGGCGCCGTTCGCCGCCTACAAATGACAGGTTACAAATGCCGCGCGGGGTGCGCGCAATGAGCACCTCGCCAAACGGGGTGGGATGAAAACCATATTGAATGGTCAGCCCGGCCCCGTGGGTCTTAAACTCACCCGGCGTGACCGCCTCAGTGGCGACAAACAGATCGTGCAGCCGGCCGGGGCTGGAAAGCCCACTTTCATAGGTGACCGCCAGCAAATTCTCCGAGCGGTGCAACAGCTCTTTGGCATATTCCTTGGTCAGGTACTGTAAAAAACGCTTGGGGCTGATGCCCACCCAGCGGGTAAACAGACGCTGAAAATGATAAACGCTCAGACTGACACTGGCGGCAATTTCTTCCAATTCGGGCTGGCGCCGAAAATTTTCTTCCAGAAAATGAATGGCCCGCTCAATACGACGGTAATCTTCCATCATTTGCTGATCATCGGTTTGATAAAAATTCATCGCCTGCTTCCTTTCCATCATGCCTTTATTATAGGGGGCAACCGGACAGATAAACACCCGATTCTTGCGCAGTTTATGGGCGGCGGGCGGCCCGAACCGTGGAAGAAGACCGCCTTTTGGCCTATAATCAGAACCAGCATCTTTTCTGCTTAGAGGTGAAATATCATGATGGAACCCGATCCAATCTGGTCTGGCTGCACCACTGTTCGTGCTTTTGAGGCCGATTTTTCAGCCCGGTGGAAACCCACCGCGTTTTTTCAAAACATGCAGCAGGCCGCAGCAACCCACGCCGCCGCCCTGGGCTATGACTTTCTTTCCATGCAGGCGCGCGATGAAGTGTGGGTCTTATCCCGCTTAAAAATAGAATGGGATGTCTTCCCGCTCACCGGCGACGAGGTAAAAGTCATCACCTGGCCGCACGGCATTGAACAGAAAATTTTTTACCGGCGCGAATTTGAATTTTTCAACGGCAGTTCCCGGCTGGCGCGCGCCACCTCGGCCTGGCTGCTGATCAGCCCTTCGGCGCGGCGCATTGTGCCCCCGCAGATGCGCAGCATTGCCCTGCCCGACGGCGGCCGCCGGGCGCTGGATGAAACCCTGGAGAAGATCCTCCCGCCCCAAGACCTGACCCTGTGCAGCACACGCACCGCCGCGTTCAGCGACGTGGACGTGATGGGGCATGTCAACAACGCCCGTTATATCGAGTGGATCTGCGATTGCTACCCGCTCGAACACTACCGCCACCACCACCTGGCCTCACTGCACATCAATTACAGCAAAGAAGTGCTGCCCGGCGAGACGGTTGAACTGCGCCGGGGGACTGACCCCGCAAACCCGGTCTGCGACGTGCTGGTGGGGGTTAAAGCCGACGGCGAACGTGCCTTTGAAGCGCGGGTGGGGTGGAGAAAAAAGGACGATTGAAGCGCTGCTGAAATCGATATAATAAATAAAATCCATCCATCGGAGGCCCCCCATGCGCCCAAACTGGGACACTTACTTTATGAACATCGCTCGGGTTGTGGCCGAGCGCAGCACCTGCGACCGGGCTTTTGTGGGCGCAATCATCGTGCTAGAGAAGCGCATCCTCACCACCGGGTTCAACGGTTCGCCGGCCGGCCTGGCGCACTGCGACGAGGAGGGTCATTTGCTGGTGGAGGGGCACTGCGTGCGCACCATTCACGCCGAGACCAATGCCATCATCCAGGCCGCGCTGCACGGGGTTTCGACCCGCGGCGCCACCTGTTATGTCACCCATTTTCCGTGCATCAACTGCGCCAAGACGCTGATTAACGCCGGTGTGGTGCGCATCGTGTATGCCGAACCCTACCGCGTGAGCGATATTGCCCTCCAGTTTGTCCGCGACGCCGGCATCGAAGTGGAGCAGTGGAACCCCGAACCGCTCTGATGCGCGAGATTCTGGCCCGCACCCTGCTTACCCGCGTCCGCGGTGAAGACCGGGTCTTTGCCCAGACCTACACGGTCAACCTGTACCGCGGCTGTGAACACGGCTGCATTTACTGCGATTCGCGCAGCCAGTGTTACGGCATTGAGGGCTTTGCAGACGTGCAGGTCAAGGTCAACGCCATTGAACTGCTCGAGCAGGCGCTCGCCAGCCGCCGCCGCAAGGTGGGGGTGATTGGCTTTGGCGCAATGAGCGACCCCTATACCCCGACCGAAATGAAAACCGGTCTCACCCGCCGGGCGCTGGAAGTGCTGGCGCGGCACGAGTTTCCGGCCCATCTCACCACCAAAAGCGACCGCATTCTGCGCGATATCGATGTGCTGCGGGCAGTTAACCGGGTGCGCGCGACGGTGTGCTTCACCATCACCACCCCCGCTGATGATCTGGCGCGCCGGTTGGAACCGGGCGCACCGCCGCCTTCGGCACGTTTTGCCGCCATGCGCGCCCTGGCCGAGGCAGGTCTGCCGGTGGGCGTCACGTTGATGCCGGTGCTGCCTTTTTTGGAGGATGACCCGCAGCAGTTGCAGCAGATTGTGAGCCTGACAGCCGCCAACGGCGGATCGTTTATCGTGCCCTGGCTGGGGGTGACGCTGCGCGACCGCCAACGCGACCATTTTTATCAGCAGTTGGACCGGCTGTTCCCCGGTATGCGGGCGCGCTATGAACGCGCCTTTGGTGAACAGTATTTTTGCCCGGCGCGCGGCGCGCAGCACCTGTATACCCGCCTGGAAGCGCAGATGAAGGAACTGGGGCTGGGCATGTGCGTACCGCCCTTCAACCCGCCGCAACAAGAGCAGTTGAGCCTGTTTTAAAGGGGGACCCCTGATGAAATTTCTGGCACTGGAACGGGAACAAAACGGCCTGACCGCCGCCGATTTCGCCCCGCATTTGCGCGCCGAAGCCGCCCGCGCCTGGGAGCTAACCCGGCAGGGCATATTTCGCGAGCTGTATTTTGATGACCGCCATCACACAGCGGTCATTATGCTGGAATGCGCCGACGCAGGGGCGGCACAGCAGGTGTTAAATTCGCTGCCGCTGGTCGCAGCCGGGCTGATCACCTTTGAGTTGATCCCGCTGGCGCCCTACGATGGTTTTGCACGCCTGTTTGAACCCGACTTAAACAGTCTATAATATGGCTATGAAAAATGAAGACATTGCCGGGGTATTTGAACGCATCGCCAGCCTGATGGAAATTCAGGGCGAGGTGGTGTTTAAGATCCGCGCCTACCAGCGGGCGGCCGAATCGCTGCGCGTGCTGGGCGAGGATGTCAACGTCATGCACCGCGAAAACCGCCTGGGAGATATCCCCGGGGTGGGGGCCGCCATCGCTGCCAAAATTGGCGAGCTGCTCGAAACCGGTCAGCTCGAATTTTTACAAAAGTTGGAAGAAGAAGTGCCGCCCTCTCTGCTCGATCTGCTGCGCGTGCCGGGAGTGGGGCCTAAAAAAGCGGCCCTGTTCTGGAAACAGGCCAATGTAACCACCCTGGACCATCTCGCTGCCGCGGCGCAGACCGGCGCCCTGCGCGAACTGCCAGGCATGGGCGACCAATCGGTACAGCGCATCGTGCAGGGTCTGCAGTCGCTCGCCCAGCGCAGCGACCGGCTGCTGCTGGGCACGGCCCTGCGTCATGCCGAAACCTGGCTAACCTGGCTGCGCGCCCAACCGGGCGTGCTGCGCGCCGAACCGGCCGGCTCGCTGCGGCGCATGAAAGAAACCATCGGCGACCTGGATCTGGTGATCGCGGCGCAAGATTCGGCCCCCATCATGCAGGCGCTCAGCGGTCACAGCGAGGTCAGCCGTGTGGTGGGCGAGGGCAAAAACAAGACCTCGGTCGAACTGACCAACGGGCTGCGCATTCAGCTCTGGTCGCAGCCACCCGAGTCGTTTGGCGCGCTGTGGCTGTATGCCACCGGCTCCAAAGCGCACAATGTGCGTCTGCGCGAACTGGCCCAGAAACGTGGTCTTTCGCTCTCTGAACGCGGTTTTCTGGCCGCCGAAGAGACCTTCACCCCCATGCCGACCGAAGAACTGGTCTACCAGACCCTCGGATTGGACTGGATTCTGCCAGAGCTGCGCGAAGACCGCGGCGAGGTGGAAGCCGCGCTGGAGCACCGCCTGCCGCAACTGCTGCAAACCGCCGATCTGCGCGCCGAGCTGCACTGTCACAGCAACTGGTCGGATGGGGCGCTGTCCATCGGCGAGATGGCCCTGGCGGCCCGCGCCCGCGGGTTGAAAACCCTGGCCATTACCGACCATTCAATGAGCCTGGGCATCGCCAACGGCCTGACCCCCGAACGGCTGCGCGCCCAGCGCGCAGAGATCCGCCAGGTGCAGACCGAGTTGGGCGACAGCCTGCTCTTATTGCAGGGTGCCGAGGTGGAGATTCGCGCAGATGGAGCGCTGGACTACCCGGACGAGGTGCTGGCCGAACTGGACCTGGTGATCGCCTCACTGCATTCCAGCCTGCGCCAACCGCGCGAACAGATCACCACGCGGCTGATCAACGCCATCCGCAACCCGCATGTCGATCTCATCGGCCATCCCTCCGGCCGTCTGCTACCCGACCGCCCTGGCGCCGACCTGGACTGGGAGGCCGTCTTTGCCGCCGCCCGTGCACACGGCACCGCGCTGGAGATTAACGCCAGCACCCAGCGCCTGGATCTGGACGAAGTGCGCGCCCGCCGCGCGGTCGAGCTGGGCATTCCGCTGGCCATCAACACCGATGCGCACAGCCCCGATAATTTTGCAGATGCCGCCCTGGGCGCGGCCGTGGCCCGGCGCGCCTGGGTCACCCCCGAAAGTGTCATCAACACCTGGCCCGCAGAGCGGCTGACCGCGTGGCTGCACC
>CAZQLE010000025.1:0-15781 GCA_964593905.1 uncultured Anaerolineaceae bacterium
GCGGGATAATGACCACCCCCGGAGCCAGGTTGAACCCAGACTTTAACCCGGGAAACCCCAGGAACTTTTCGCCAAACACCATCGCCCCGGCACTGCAGCCCGCCAGAACTCCGCCGCGCGCCAGAACTTGCTGGATGGCATTCCATACCAGACTATTTTCGAGACAGTGATGCAGGTAGGCGGGTTTTCCGCCGGAAAGGTAGACAAAATTGGCCGCCGCGACCCGTTCGGCCAGAACCGGGTCGTTGGCAGACTGCGGGTTAATGACCGGCAGCGCTTCAACTTCTGCTCCCAGGCGGGAAAAGTGCTGAACCCCCAGGTTGGACCAGTATGCGATGCGCTCTTTGCCTTCGGTGCCGGCAGCCGTTGGCAGGCAAACGACCTGCGGGGGCTCGCTCAGCCGTGAAAGCAGTTCCCGGTCCAGCGCGCTGATGGGCTCAAGATATTCACCACTGCCGACCATGACGATGTTCATCTGCAACTCCTGTGCATGATTGTAAGGCAGCGTGGGAGAAATGCAAGCTGAAATATCGGGTTGTAAAAAATTTGGCGAACTTGTTACCTCAAAAATAAAATTCGAGTATAATACCATTACTTGCCCTCGTAGCTCAATGGACAGAGCGCCTGACTTCGAATCAGTAGGTTGCGCGTTCGAATCGCGCCGGGGGCGCCAGTATGTGGCGGTTAACAGTAATGTGACCGCCACATGTGCTGTTAAGTGGGCAAAGCACTCTTGTTTATCTAAGCCTCTGCTGCAATTCTGCTGCAATTGGTGTAACCAGCTCATCCATTAACGCCGCAGCTTCAGATTGCATACCGGGAAGATAGTGCCCATAAATATCCAATGTGATGCTTGGTTTGGCATGCCCTAACCGACGCGAGACCACAAGCAAAGGGATTCCATTTGAAAGCATGAGAGTAGCTGCCGTGTGACGCAGGTCATGAAATCGGATCTCTGGTATTCCCGCTGCTATAAGGAGACCCTTAAATTCTCGATGAAGGTTTCGTTGATCCAACGGGGTGCCAATCAAACTTGGAAATACCATATCATTCTCTTGCCAACCTGGGATCAACCGTTCGATATCCTGCCGTTTACGGTGAGCAGATAACTGCCGCAGAGTCTCATTACCGAACTGAATTAGGCGAATGCTCGATGCGGTTTTGGGCTCACATAATTGAATGCCTTTCCCGCTGATACGCTGTGCCTGACGGCGAACATATAGGGCGCACCCGGCCCAATCGATATCCTTCCACTTTAATCCCAGTAGTTCGCCCTGGCGCATGCCCGTTGTGATTGCTAAATGGTAAAGCGCTTCGTTACGTAACCCTTGGGCTGTAATAAGCAACTGGCGGCTCTGGAAATCTGTGAGCACCTGCATTTCAGTTTTTGAATATCGTGGGGGCGTGACCAATTGAGCTGAATTTCTTCCTGTTAACCCTTGTTGTTGTGCAATGACCAATGCTCTGTGGATGATGGTGTGGATTAACTGGATCGTCCGATGACTATGTTCACCTTCGATTAACTGGCCATAAAAATTCTGAATGTGATTGGGTTGTAACTCACTCAGCCGGATTTTCCCCAATGCCGGGGTTAGATGGTTGCGGACGATACCTTCGTATTGCTGCCATGTTTTGGGACGGACCGTTCCTTTTGTATATTCCAACCACGATTGAAGATATTGACCAAAGGTAATGCGGACTCCTGAAAAGCTCAACCCATTGTCGATTTGCTCTTGCATCTTCTTAATCCAAAGGCGGCACTCTTTTTGTGTTGAAAATGACTTTGATAGTCTATGACCCTGGATTGTGACCTGCGCTAGCCAGCTTCCTGAACTGCGTTGGTAGATTGTTCCCTCTTGGTTTCCACGTCTTCTTGCCATATTCTTCCTGCCTTCCTATCTTGAAGCAACAGGAATGATAATTTGGCACTTTTTTCTGTTGGTAAGGTTCCAAGTATTCTGCATTTTATTATATCCAGGTTGTTCGGGTCTAAACTAGCGGGTTACTTTTGAACCATGGGTGAAATTGGAGAGATGTTTTCCAGGATGTATTGATTCAAATCTTCTTTACGAACTCGCCGGGCAGTACCGATGCGTACAGTGCGAATCTCACCCCGTTGCATCAGCAAGTACGCCATTGCACGGCTAATGTTGAGTATTTTTGCCACTTCAGTAGCTTTTAGCAAAACTGTAGTTAAGGGAACGTTTTCCATACCAATGCTCCTTTTCCAGATAGTCTATTGTTTCTGTCATTATCGTAAGGAGTTGGAGGTCTTTTTCCCTTATTTAGATTAGCCTTAAGTTCGCCTAAAATGCCAGTTGGCGAATTAAACGCAATGCAGTTGCAATCACCAGACCCGAAGATATTGGTTTGATCGGCCAGTTTTCTTCTTCGGCCACGCTTATGAAGTATTGATGGCTTTCTTCGTTATATGCCAGTGGATACCAATTAAGGTCTTGTTGGATATCTGGATTGATAAGGTCATTTGGAACCGGGTATTGCTGTGCAACCAATAATGAAGTGGTTCTTTCATCAAAGGTTTTGCTGCCAATCTGAATCAAAAAGATACGGCTGCCGATGGGGGCAAGGCAAATATCCCCTGGCTGTGGTTTTTTTCCAATATCAAAAATAATTAAATCCTGAGAGCACATACTGATTTGAGGAATATCCGCTGTTAGGTATAAAGCAAATACCTCGTCAGGTTTTGAGCCTATGAACACCGTGGAAAAATGTCCAAGCTTTTGTGGAAATTCATAAACTTCCCCATATTGGTTGACCTTTCCAGAAATTGTAATTTCTGCAACCACTTCAGATGTGCCTGCTCTTTCTATGAGCCGGATAAAAAATCCAGAAACGCTATCACGCCCAAAATAAAGGTAACCTTTACTTTGGAGTGCTTCAAGGATTTTATGCACCGTGGGTGGTTTGATGTTAAATTGATTGGCAATCTCATCCAACCTGGGTGAGCTCTCATTTTTGGCTACATAAGACCGCAAATATGTAAGTATTTCTTTCTGGCGATTTGATAATGAATGAGGCATTTTCCCACCTAATCCAACGTTCGGTTTTTTTTAATTTTACCTATTTCTCAAGAATAGGAAAAATTTGATTTTGAAAATTGCAAGTGCCCATTGACGAAAAGATTCTGAATTATTAGGATAATCCTAGAACCGGTTTCTTTTATGCAACGCCTGGGCGATACTACAATATTTCGTGACCGTAATCTGCGCCTACATGGTGCTGATATTGCCACGCAACGTGGATGGACCGGTGTTCCCAATTTTATTCTGGAAAGTAAACATATTTCTGTTGGTGCAAAGCTGACCTATGCCATGCTGTTGAAATATGCACGGGAGATGGATGAGTGCTTCCCAGGGCAAGAACGACTGGCAAAGGATATGGGATGTGGATTGCGTTCTGTCGTTCGCTACATTTCTGAACTTGAGGACGTCAGCCTTATCTCAATCAAGCGCCGGGGACAGGGCCGCCCAAATCTTTATACGATCCACCTGAAAGCATCATTTTGGAGGAAGAACAAATAATTATTTCAGGCAGATGTGCCAAATTGGCATGTCTTGTGGTGCCATTGTTACACCACTAGAAATGTTAATTTGGCACGCTAATATTATGCAGTGAATAATAAACAGACAACTAAGAAACAGATAAAATATTTTTTTAATTTCAAACAAAAAATCTTTAAAATTACGTCGTAGAATTCATTATTCAATATCCCATGTTTGTTGTATCCCCACGCAAAACCCCAGGCAGCACCCCGGTTGACTCAACCGGGGTTTTTCTCCGCCCGGCGGGCATTGAGCCCTGGGACGGAGCCGGGAGATCTGGCTTTTCTTGGGGAGGCCATGTCCTCCATAGACCGTTTTTGAGCTAAGAATCGCTTAAAACGGACTATTTTGTCCAGACCCCCCGCTCGTCAAGCCAGCGCGTCGGTGGTCGATCCGCTAGGTCGTTGCCTGCGGACTGACCCCGACTGCCAACGCTGCGCCCTGGTTCCGTCCCTTCGGTCGGTGCCCAGGGTACCTTCGTTGCTGGCAAAGCCAGCATCTCAGCGCTACGCTCGGCCAGAGTGCCGCCATGCCACTCCCGCGGGTTCAGGAATGACCCGAGGTGGCGGCACACTGACCTCACTACCGCGTTGGCAGTCGGCGTCTTCGCCGCCGACGCGTGCGGACGCCGGCGTCTCCCGGCCTACTCCGGCGTCCTTACAGAAAGCTAAGGTAGCGCTTGCAGCGCAAAATTTTTATTTATACCTCCCCGTCCTGAATGTTTGCTCATTAAAGGCTAACTTACCGCATGACTTCTGTTTGCTCCCCGTGCTATTTTGTTTCCAAACGAAATTGAAGGGTGGTGCTTATGCTTTCAAAAGAAGTCAAAATTTCTTACCCGGAATTAACTCATCTGGCAAATGGCGTTTTGAACACATTTTTTCAGCGCCGCGATCTTTATGCGCGCCAACTGGATGACGGCCGCTATGTATGCATCCAACGGCCCCTCACAATTAACCATATCCTGGCCCATTTGCATGGCGATCTGACGCTTGGGACGTATATTTTGGACCAGCGCAGTCAGGCACGTTTTGTAATCTTCGATGCTGATGACGATACCCAATTCCTATCGCTGACCGCCATGTATAACAACCTGGCAAGCGAAGATATTCCTGCATATCTTGAAGCCAGCCGCCGGGGTGGGCATCTCTGGCTTTTCTTGCCTTATGCCCTGCCTGGAAAAATTGCACGAAAGTTTAGCGCTGGTCTTGCGAAAAAATTTGACCTGTGTGGTATGGAAATATTTCCCAAACAGGATTGCCTTAAGGATGGCCCCGGTTCCCTGATTCGTCTGCCATTTGGTATTCACAGGCGTACAGGACAACGCTATGGCTTTTTATCACCAATGCTGGGATCATTGCCGCTTAGTTTGTCGGACCAGGTGCAATGGTTGTGCTCGCCTAAGGTTATTCCTGAGCCTGTGATTGATTTCTATTGCTCAATCGAAACCAATCCAATATTGCATAAGACGGCGCCGAAAACCATTGCAGGTGAGGGACCAACCCTCTCTGCACGAATTAAGAACAGCATTTCTGTGTATGACTTTGTCGGGCAATATGTGCAACTAACCGCAAACGGCCGGGGATTGTGCCCTTTTCATGAGGATCGGGTACACAGTTTTGCAGTAAATGCAACCGAAAACTACTGGCACTGTTTTGCCGGTTGCGGAGGTGGCAGCATCATTGATTTTTGGATGAAGATGCAGAAATGTGACTTCACCACGGCTGTAAGGGAACTGGCACATCTGCTATTGAGTAGTTCTAATTCTTAAACCTCATCACCCTTACGGCCACCCTTGAAGGTTTGTTTGAGCCGTAGTTTTGAAACATCAATTCCAGATTGATCTAAAGCCCGTAGAATGGTTTTGTGAACTGAAAAACTCATCGCGGTGATATCTTCGGCGTCAAACATATTGGCTTCAACGTAAATGAAAGCCATCAGGTTGCCTTTTAAGAATTTTCCGGCGGTTGTAAGACCCATTGCGCTTAGAAGTAATAAGACAAATGTGGCAAAAATCCACCCGAAAAAAGAAAAGGTGGTTTCAGATGGCCCCCAATAAGAATTGCTTTGTCGGATTCCTCCGATAAATAGGCCCAACAGGACAGATCCAAGAACGAACCATTGTAAAAATTCCCAATTGAATACAGGTTTGAGCCAGGTGCGCCAGGAGACGAAGAGATCCTTGCCGTGTTGAGAAATATAAATCATGGTACTGGCACCTGGATTTGTCTCAGCCACGACGTAGTCCCGGCTTTCGTGGTTGACCAAACCGACATAACCGGCTATATACCCCAATTTTATTTCAGGCATTTCCCGTTCCTGGAGTTGATTGAGCACATCCTGGCGAACTTGAGCGGCTTTGTCACCCATACCCTCGATCAGGTCGGCCCAGCCATCCAAAAATATTCCAAGGTTATTCACATTAACGCTGTATGAGGGAGTAGCTGGTTTTTGGGGGGTGTTAACGGGTTGGTTTGGTGCCTGTGATTGGCTCATATCAAAAAATCCTCCTTTTGAATTTTGTCAGGAGGCACATTTTACCCACCCCCTGGGATAAATGAACTTTGTTTTTAAACTTGGATGATTTAGAATAAGCTAAGGTTTGGAGCGGGATTCCCTTAAAACCTGCTCCAATTTTGTTTTAACTTCGCAAACGGCGGTTTTGGGACTCCAATAACCGAATTTGCGAAATCAAGCGGCTATTTTCACTATCCCTTTTTTTTAGCTGCCGCCGATAAAATTCATGAATTTCATTTTCATGGATTTTATATTCACCATTTTCCTTCAGCAAATATTGAATATAACCACCTTGCTGGTGGGAATTGGTTTGGGCGGCATATCTTGGTTTGTATTTCCAATTTATGCTTATGAAATCCCAAACAATAAAGGAAATAAATCTACCAAGGAGTTCGAAAGGGCCCACAAGAAAAAAATAAAGCAATTTTCTCATGTTGATCACCCCCTTCCCGCTTGAAAGCACTAGATTATTAATGTTCGAGCAGAGTTATTAAGGGAACCCGCTTAAAATTATTATAGAGTTTTTTGATTGATTTACCAAGCAAAATTACCTTAAAGAATGGTGTAAAATGTTAATAAAAACAGGTGGGGTGGCGTTATGTTGCGGCTTGGTTATTCAGTGGCGAAGAAGCAATCGGTTGAGCTTTCTTTGGATGAGCGCCGTCAGGGGACTTATATCATTGGCACAACCGGCACCGGGAAATCGACTCTGCTAAAAAATATTGTTTATCAAGACATACGTCAAGATCGCCAGCATGGATTATGCTTGCTTGACCCACATGGCGATTTAATAGACGATATTTTAGGTTTGGTGCCCGCAGACCGGCTGAAAGATGTTATCTTATTTGATCCTATGGATTCTGAACGACCCTTTGGGGTGAATCTGTTAGCTTGTGACCGTGACGACCCATATCAAGTGCGCTGGGTGGTGTCGACCGTGATGGGTACCTTGCAACGATTGTTTTTCTATTCCTGGGGACCCAGATTGGAACATGTTCTGCGCCACACGCTGCTCACAGCGATGAAAATCCCCAATTCGACTTTCATTGAATTGCTATTGTTATTGACCGATGAAAACTACCGGAAAAAGGTCATCCCAAAAATTGATGATCCAATCCTTTTACAATTTTGGGCGGATTTACCTCACGGTCACCGAGATCGTGATGAATTCATCAGTTCTACCCTGAACAAAATCAGCCCATTCATCACTGATATCAGTATGCGCAATATTGTCGGGCAATCAAAAAACACAATTGATATCGGCCAGGTGATGAACGAGGGCAAGATATTGCTGATTAACCTTTCAAAAGGTGATTTGGGAGAAGCAAATTCGGCCTTACTGGGGTCGGTACTGGTGAATCTGATCATGATTTCTGCCTTTCAGCGTCGATCTATCCCCGTTCGTCAGCGCAGACCGTTTCACTTAATCGCAGATGAGTTTCAGAATTTTGCGACCGAGAGCTTTACGATTTTACAGAGCGAAGCCCGTAAATATGCTGTGGATGTCGTAGTTGCCCACCAATTCCGTGATCAGCTGGATGAGCTTAACAAAGGTTCCACTTTAAATGTAGGAAACCTGATTGTGTTTCGGGTTAGCGGGCGCGACAGTTACTCGTTGGCAAGCCAATTTGACAATACACCCCCGGCTCCAGATACGCGGGTGGAACCCGTTTATCAGTATTATGAGTACAAAGACCAGAATTTTTTGGTGGAGGCTGGATTAAGTACTGGCGAGGGCAAGCTCTATCAAGAGGTGGAACTTCCTCGACGACCATATAGCGATGTGGAAGCAGAAATGGCTAACCAGTTATCCATATTGCCCAATTTTCAGGCGTGGTGTCGTCTGATCAATATCCCGGGCACAAAAGGAGATCTTCCTAAACTGGTTGAACGCAAAATTGTTACTGAAGAGCTGGGTGTAAACGAGTGGAACCGGGAAATTGCCGAGCGAATTCGAAATCAGTCACGGTTAATGGCGTTGTCGAAAGATGAGGTGGAGCGTCAAATTGCTGAGCGTTTAAAGAACCCGGGCACCGACCCGGATAGACCGGTTGCCTCAGCACAAGAATTGATTTAATAAAAATGATGTTTGATATGTGCGTTTGGTGATCATTTCGATACAACAAATGGTTGATTAATCAATTATAATTATTATCAAAGATAGTCTCCAAGAAAATCTTATATACCCAACCGGGGGGTGAATTGTGAGCAATTGCCAACGTGAACTAATTGCTTATGGGTTGTATTTATTTGCCAAGGTAACCAAGGAAGCATCACCCATCCAAGATATGGAAGTTACAGAATTTGGGTGGGCTTCTCAATATGAGGCTGTTTTGGGTGATCAGCAACCGCCGCCAGAACTTCTACCCAGTATTTTTTCGTTTGTAGATCTTCCCAGTTTGCCGTCTCATTCTCAAAAAATTGAATCTAATCCATCCAAACAGCAAAAATACATATTTCCCCATCCATTTGAGATAACTGACAAGGTTTTTTGCGCCTGTGATCAGGCTGAGGCCATTCAACAACGTACCAAACAAAATTGGAGTCAATTTTATTCCGAATTTTCCAAAATTAAGGGTAGTGAAATTGGAAAAGATGATCTCCATTTCTTTGAGGCATTTTATCATCTTTTTCGGCGATGGGCATGGTGTTTGCCCGCACTCTCTGGTAGTGATGGTATTTCACTGTTTGAGCAGTGGAAAACGGTGGCTGCAATGGTTTTTGCGGCTGGCGATTCCTGGCGCGAAATTAACCCTGATCGAACTTATACCCTGGTAGGGGGTGATATTCCGGGTATTCAAGATTTTGTATATACGATTACCAGTAAGGGGGCAACAAGAGGATTGCGTGGACGGTCCTTTTTTATCCAGTTATTGGGTGATGCAGTAATTCAAGCCTTGCTAGATGCACTGGGTCTTTCTTCTGTGAATATTGTTTATTCTGCCGGGGGAAATTTTATGCTGCTTGCCCCAGAAATTACCAGCATAGCGCAAAAACTACAGGATATAAGTCTCAAGCTGGAGAAATCTTTATTGAAGTATTTTGAAGGAGATCTAACGGTTTGTCTGGCTTCGGAAAAATTGACGATGTCGCAAATTGGCACCCATGAGTTTGCTGACCCGGTGTCGCGAAAATTAAAAGAGAAAATTGCTGCCCAAAAACAGCGCCGGTTTAGCCAGACGGCTGTTCAAGAATGGTCGTCATTGTTTGCTCCACAGGGTAAACCCGGCAATAAGCATTGTGTTATCTGTCAGCGGATGTTAACCCCGGACCAGGGGATCGAGATGCAATCTGATAGGCAGACCGATGATGATGCGAAAAGCTACCGGTGCCCGGCCTGTGATGGTTTTCAGGAGCTGGCAAAAAGCCTTGCTAGAGCAGCTTATTGGGTGATCAGTTTGGATCGACCGGGAAATGCGGCACACTGGCAGATTGCTTTGCATGATATTTGTGGTTACTGGTATCGGTTGGACCCGGAAAAACCGATGGTTTCACCTTCGATAAAAAATCGGGTCTACCTTGTTAACCAGACGAATTTTGCTGGAAAAGCCCATGGCTTTCGGCTAATCGCCAATGCTACGCCTTATGTTACCAAAAATGATTTGGGACAAGATTTTCAGGAAGACAGGGAAACACCCCCTAGAATTGGCGATATCCGCACTTTTAGTATGTTGGCGGATGCCAGTTCTGGCATTCATCAGGTGGGGGTGTTGCGCATGGATGTGGACAATCTCGGTAGCATTATGGTGCGCGGTCTCGCCAATCGCAGCCTGGCGGCTACCTCCACCCTGAGTGCTGCTTTGGACCGTTTCTTTACCGGTTGGTTAAATGAAATTTGTCGTATAGTGAATTACGGTAGTGATGGGAGCACACGCGGGGAACGATTGTATGCCATTTATGCCGGTGGGGACGATTTGTTTGTGGTGGGTTCGTGGGATTTGATGCCTGAGTTAGCCTATCGCATTCAGCAAGCACTGACGACTTATACCGGTGGGAATCCATCTTTGCACATTTCGGGCGGTGTGTCGATGGAAAGCCGCAAATTCCCGCTTTATCAGGCTGCAGAGCATGCCGGTGGGGCAGAGAAGAAAGCCAAGGATTACCGATTTAACAATCAAGAAAAAAACGCCTTTTGTTTCCTTGATGAAGCTGTGTGTTGGTCAGAATGGGAAAAAGTTTTGGTGGAAAAAGATCTGATCCTACGAGCGTTAGAAGAGGGTGCACCAAAAGCCATATTGCAAACCATACAAGAAATATACGCCCAGTTTATTGAGCAACAACGCAAGGCTACCGCCTGGTCTGAAATCATTCAATTTGGACCGTGGATGTGGCGGGCTGCGTATGCATTTACCCAGATGAATGACCGCATTTCAACCAAAAAACCGAGCTTAAAACAATCCATTACCAATCTCCAAAAGTCGGCCACGACTTACCCTTCCATCCGCTATTTAGCTTTAGCTGCGAGATGGGTCGAGCTATTAAATAGAGAGGAGAATAAATAATGCCCTTACCCATGATTGAACAAATCATCAATGTTGATGACCCTGAGCAAACCGTCAGAAAAGCAAAGGACCTTGCGCAGAAACTAAGAAGCAAAACAGAAGCAGAAGCCAGAACTGCAGAAGCTAAAGAAGCCAGCAAAACCCAGATCAGAAAATTGTTTGCCACTTTGCGACAAATTCAAATGACCTGGCAACAAGATGATAAGTCCGGGTATCGCGAACTGGTGATGTTTGGCCCCAGATTGGCGTATCAATCTGCGAAGCACCCAGCTTTGACCCCCCTGGTTGAGGATATTCAGGCAGGGATTCAGGCGGTGGGTAACGATAAACAAAAGCTGCAGCGCTTGGTCGATTATTTCGAAGCGACTGTAGCCTATTATATTGTGAATCTTCAGGGGGGAAAATGAGCCCGACAGTTAACCTCTATGGTCGTCTAATAATCAGCGCCAATATTCGCGCGATCACTGGTCTGCATATTGGCAAAGGCAAGGAAGGTGTGATGATTGGCGGAGTGGATAACCCGGTAATGCGGGATGTGCTCACCAATCAGCCCTACATTCCCGGTTCTTCGCTGAAAGGCAAGCTGCGCTCTCTGGCCGAAAAGAGCGATCCTAAGCGGCAGCCAGATGCACCCATCGGGAAAGGAGTCTATATCCACTTGTGCGATGAAAGGGATTGCCCCATCTGCACACTTTATGGTGTCCCAGGACAGAAAGTAGCAAGCGCTCCAACACGCTTAACGGTCAGAGATGCTTTTATTGAGGAAAAAAGTGCAGCTCGCTTGAAAACCTCTGATACAGATCTGCCTTTCACTGAGGTGAAATACGAAGTTGCAATTGATCGGGTGACCTCGCAGGCGAACCCGCGACCGTTGGAGCGGGTGCCGGCAGATACGCTTTTTGGCCCGGTTGAGATGGTGCTCAGTGTTTATCAGGCGAATGACCATCGATTGCTGCAACCTCTGCTAACGGCCATGCGGTTGCTGGAGGATGACAGCCTGGGCGGTTCGGGCAGCCGCGGCAGCGGGAAAGTGAAATTTGAGGATCTCACCCTGACGATCAAACCGGTTGACCAATACGGTGTTGCAGATGGCAAGTTCTTTATCCAAAAAGCAAAAGATGTTGCCGGGTTGTTAACCGGCCTCGAAACCATCACCCGGGAGGTAAAAGGATTATTCCCCTCAGGGGGCAGGTCATGACCCGGGTGGCTTACCGCCTGGTGGCAAAAAGTGCTTTTCACCTGGGTGAGCGCGGGGTGGGGTTGGAAGAAACCGCAACCACCATACATGCCGATACTCTTTTTTCAGCCCTTTGTTTAATGCTGCGCGAGATGGGAGAAGACTTGAATAGTTTAATTTCTCTTTTCCCGCGCGCCCGGTGGAAGAATCGTCAGTTGACTTTTCAGCCGGGTAAAGCGCCTTTTGTGTTGTCCACTGCTTACCCATTCTCTGGCTCGGTTTACCTGTTTCCCCGACCGATGATTTCATTTAAAGATCTGTCTGCTGAGATATTTGAATCAAGCAAGCAGCTAAAAAAGATTCAATTTGTTTCCAAACAAATTTTTGAAGCCCTGCTTGGGGGGGAGTCTCTTAAGCCTTTTCTGGAGCCGGGTGCTCAGGCGAATATGCTGTTGTATCAACATGGACAGGTATGGGTATCGGCGCAGGAACAGACCGCGCTTTCGGGTTATTGGGACCCGCTTTTAAAAGCCACAAAATTTTGGGCGGTGGGCACCCAACCCCGGGTGACTGTTGACCGGGCTAGCAGCCAGTCGGAATTGTTCGCTGCCGGACAGCTGCGGTTTGCTCAAAATTGTGGATTTTATTTTCTGGTTGATTATTTTGACCTGAGTTGGAAGCCTCGCATCGAAAAAGCGTTGTACCTGCTTGGCGATGTGGGTATCGGCGGGGAACGCAGTGTGGGGCACGGGCAGTATGATCTGGAGATAGACGATTCTTTTGTCCTTCGCCAACCCGATGAGAAACAAGCCAATGCTTTTGTTGCACTCTCGCCCTTCTGGCCTGAAGAAAATGAAACGAAGGCGGGTATTCTTTCTGATGCGCATTATGCATTGATTAACCGGCGCGGGTGGGTGGCATCGCCAGATGCCATGGGCTTGCGGCGGCAGAATGTGCGCATGCTGTCTGAAGGCTCGGTTTTTCGTAAGTGCCCATCAGGCGCACTGATTGATGTCAACCCGTTGGGGTTTGATGGAAATCCCATGGTGACCGCGCATGATATCTGGCGTTATGGATTAGGGTTTACGGCGCGGTGCAGTCTGGAGGGGTAAATGGGAATGCATTTAAAATTTCGCTGGTTAATCACAACCCTGACACCGCTTCATATCGGCAGTGGAAAGCTGCTGCAAGAAGGTTTTGATTTTGTTTCTTATCAAAACCATCTTTGGGTTGCCAATCAAAACAAAATTTTCAGTGCAATGCTCCCCAAAGCTGGAATCGATGAAATACAGGCTGCCCGGCATATTGCGTCCATGCGGCTGAACGATATGGTGGCGGCGGGCTGGTTAAGCGCTGATGATTTTAGTTTGCAGAGTGGTCTGTTTCACTATGCTATGGAAGGCGGTACCTCGACCAGCAATCATGAAGGCCAATTGCACGAAGTGATTAAGAATGTAGATCACCGGCCCTACCTGCCTGGGTCAAGCCTTAAAGGCGCCTTGCGCAGTGTTCTGTTGAAAGAGTATGTTGACCCGGATGAGTTGAATATAAATTTTTATCATAAAAAATTTGCCGCGCAAGGGATTGAAAATGAGACTTTTGTCCCAAACCCTGAAAAGCGAGGGGGTCAGGCGCCGAATTTTAATCTGTGGCGGGTGCTCAAAATTGAAGACAGCCGGCCGCTGCCGCAGGAGCAAATGGATAAGCTGACTGTGACCAGGGTGGTTTCCTTCCCGATGGCACAGCCCGACAGCCGTGAAAAGACCGGCCTTGACCAGGATTTTGAAGTGTTGGCGGCGGGCGCAACTTTTGAAACGGGTTGTATTATCGACAAAAGCCTGTTTGACCGACCTGCTTCCAACAACATCCATCGCGATTTGGGGTTTACCCCCCAACACCAGAAATGGTTTACCACCGATTTGATAAAAACGGTCAACCATCAGGCCAATAGGTTGTTAAGTGAAAACATCCTCTTTTTTGAACATCTTCAGAAAACCCAGTCAGCCAAACTGCCTTTTGAGCTTAAATCTGCATTGGAAACCCTACACCAACTGCAACAGACCTGTGCTGCACTGCCCGAAAATGAAATGATGCTGCCGGTAGGTCGGGGGACTGGATGGCTGAGTAAGACATTGGGATCCATATTGCAGGATGAATTGTCTGATAGCGATTTTGCCCGGATGGTTAAAGCGTTTGATCTGGGGCGTGGAGAATGGGACCAGGAGGATTACCTTCCGCATACGCGCATGCTGGCACAAATGCGCACACCCATGGGCTGGGTTAAGATCTTCTCTGAGGAAGTGCGATGACCATTTGTATCTTGTGTAATATGGGTGCACGCGATGTGATGCTGCGCCAGAAGGATCGGCTGGAAGAATTGCGCCCGGCCCGTACCCAGGGCGAAATGGTGTATCAGAATTATCAGGACTATGCCGACCGGGTGGCCCTGCCCATTGTGGAACCGGCTATGAATTATATTCTTGCCCGCGAGGCCTGGACCAACCTTTCAGAAAACCAGCCGCTTTGTCGGGTGATCCTTCTGGGTACGGATCAGCGTGATTTGGCTTATCAGGCCAGTGATACCCTCTTCTTTGCCAGGATCGCCGCCTTAAAGCTGGGGGAGATGTTTGGCACACGGGTTCAGGCTGAAGCGCGATTGGTGAATCAAATCAATCCTGCTTTTTATGACGAAGCATATGAGAAATTTGGTGAGCTGTTAAGTGAATTGGATATTGAGGTGAATTCTCCCGTATACGTTGTTTTGGCGGGTGGAATTCCGGCCTGCAACACGGCATTGCTGCTGCAAGGTGTGCGCCTTTTTGGCGAGCATCTTACAGTCGTTTATCCGCCTGTGGGCGGTGAGCCTCAGGAACTGCGGGTTGGCCGGCAAATTTCGAATGCATTTCGTGAGGCCGCAGCAATTGAACGCCTGAATGAACTGGATTTTGTCAACGCCTTGCCCCATTTTCAGTTCTTGAAGACTGATGCGGGGGTGGTAGGGCTGGTGAAATATGCTGCTCAGCGCCTGGCGTTTGATTTTCAATCGGCGCAAGAAACCCTGGAGCAGGCTTTGGCTGCATCACAGTCTGAAACCCGGCAATTTATTCAAAAATCGATGCGCCACCAACTCGATGTTTTATTAAACCAGCAGGACCGCCCTGAACGGCTGCTGGCATTGTTGGAAGAGCTGTACTGGAACGCGAGCATCACTTACCGGCATCAACAATTTGCCGATTTCCTCGGCCGGGTCTACCGTTTTCAAGAAGCGGTATTGCGGTATCTGGTCGAGATCATATACAGTCTGCCAACAGACCTGCGCCCTGCCGTAAGGAACCAAAATCAGCAGAATTGGGAGGAAGGGATTCAGGCAAACCGGCGCCTGACGGTCTATTGTGAAAGCCAATTGATTGACGGCCAACCGATGAACTGGCGCACCATTGGACGGCCTACTTATAAGGCGCTGCTTGCTTATGCTGTGGATGCCCAACAGGGTTTGGGAGCAAATGAGAAACCCCTGTTGAGCGGCGCAGACCAGCAGCGGTACCATGCATTGCTGGATAAAGTGAATAAACTCGACCGTCTGGTGGAACTGCGCCACCGTACGATTATTGGCCATGATTTTGTGGGGGTATCAGAGGCGCTGTTGCTGGCTAACAGCCCGGCTGGTATTTCACCGCCGATTGTGCTGGCCGATATATTGCAGATGTTATTGAAACGGAAGATGGGGGTTGGTGATTACGAACAGATTGCCAGATTTGTGATTAGCGCGCTGCGCATGAGGTGAAGATGAACCGGACTTTGAGAATTATCCGCCAACATCGCAATTCAATTTTGCTGGTGATGTCATTTTTTATCATCCCGCTGTTTACCAACCTGACCAGCAGCTGGTTGGAAAAAACCGTTGGTGAAAGCGCCACGCAAATTTTGAACCTTATTGCGATTTTGTTGGCTCTGATTGCCGCGGTTTATATCGTCATTTTCATTGCCGGTCGTTTGGGGAAAAAGGAAATGCTGGTAAGTAT
>CAZQLE010000025.1:15791-26111 GCA_964593905.1 uncultured Anaerolineaceae bacterium
GGGCTGGTTCTGCTGATTGGCCCCGGTCGGCCAGACCGGGACCCACTGCAAGGTGCGGCTGTGCCGGCCATTGAATATCATCAGCCCAAAAAAATCTGGTTGATTGCCAGTTTGCAGGGCGCCCCGGTCGCCGAAAAGCTACGCGACCAATACGCCTCGGAACATTGCGAGGTGATGATTCAGATCATCCAAAACCAATTTGATATCCATGATACCTATGCAGCAGTGCGCCAATTAATCGAAACTGGGACTGCAATCAATGAAGGACAGGCCGCGCCGGTCATTTTTGATTTTACTGGCGGCACACACCCCATGGCGGCTGGAATGGTGCTGGCCTGTGGAGATCAGTGGCCCATGCAATATATGAGCAGCCCGCCGGGTGGCATTTCGCAGCCAATTTTGGTCCAATTTAAACCCCAGTGAGACAATACCAAACGCAGGGAGTTAAACAATGCTGCTTTCTTGGGTGATCCAATATCAGCCGTCACCGGCGGAAATACCTGTGCAGCAGGTGCGCGCATTGGAAAGCATATTTCTGAGCTGGGTAAGTGCCGCAGATGAAGCCTTTGGCGCAGAATTGCATGCCAGCCAGAAAAAACCATTTACCGTTTCGGATCTGCAAGGAAGGGTGGTGCGCGGACAGAATGCCGCAGATGTTGAGGGGCAACCTGCCAGGTTGGTTTTTGCGGCTAACCAGCCGCTGTGGTGGCGGGTGACCACTTTTTCGCCGCGCCTGACAACTTTGGTGATGGAGCAGTTGCAGCACCATCTGCCTGAGCAGACCCGGTTCGAAAACTGCGGCTGCACGCTGGCGCTGGACAAGCATTCGTTGAATCAGATTCCCGGTCACCGGTGGGCCGCCCGGCAGAGCTATGAGGAGTTGACCCAGCGTTATTTGTTAAACAGCCAGCCGCCGGGGGGTGGAATGCGCCTCCGTTTTTTTTCGCCGGTTGCTTTTCACAAAGATGGGCGTTTCTGGCTTTTTCCGACTCCTGAGCAGGTGGTGGGCTCGTGGCTGAAGCGTTGGAATGAATATGCGCCGGTGACCTTTCCGGATGAAACGCGAAAGGCAGCCGGCCAACTGCTGGCCGTCAGCCGATACAGGCTGGAAACCGCAACCGTGCAAGATGACAGCCTGCTGCGCGGATTTTGTGGAGAGTGTACCTTTGATTTTCTGGAGGCAGATCCCTACTGGATGCGGGTGATTCATACTCTGGCGGCCTTTTCATTTTATTGCGGCACAGGGGTTAAAACCGCCCGCGGAATGGGACAGACCCGGTGGTTGTATGAAATGGCTCGATCAGGTGATCAATCTGGAGAATTTGCGCCTGGCCTGGCAGGAAGTGGCTGAACGCAGCGGAGCCGCCGGAATTGACCGGGTGAGTGTTTCGCGCTGGCGCAGAAATTGGGAAGAACGACTGGTTGCGCTTTCTGATACAGTGCGCAATCAGACTTATCGTCCGAGACCTCCGCGGATGATTTGTATCCCCAAAAAAGATGGATCGTTGCGGGAAATTTCGATTTTAACCGTCACAGACCGCGTGCTGCAGCGGGCATTTCTGCGGGTGGTGGATGATGTGTTTGACCATACTTTTTTGGAATGCAGTTACGGCTATCGGGCTGGCCGAGGTTTAAGAGATGCGGTTCCTGCCATTCTTTATCACCGCGATCTTGGCCGTTTGTGGGTGGTGGATGCAGATATCGATGCATGTTTTCAGCGATTGCAGCACGCGATCATTCTTCAAGAATTTAATAAATGTATCGACGAGCCGGGCATTTTGCGGTTGTTGAGGTTATGGTTGCAAACGGGCAAGAACACCAACGGAATATTTATGGGCGCTGTGATCTCACCACTGCTGTGCAATATTTATCTCAATGTGATGGATCACCAATTGGTTGCAAATGGATTTCACCTGGTGCGTTATGCCGATGATTTTTGCATTTTTTGCCGCAGCGAAGAGGATGCCAGACAGGCGCTGTCTTTTACCGGGATTGTGCTCTCTGAATTGTTTCTGCAATTTGAACCTGCCAAAACGAGAATTACCCACTTTAACCATGGTTTTGATTTTTTAGGAATTCATTTTGACCGCAGTAGTTTTCGTTATCTTGCCAATCAGGAGCAAATTGAAGTTCGCGGCAGTATTGTCGACGATTTGCCCTTTGACCAGATTCCATCGCGCTATGAGGGTTAGATGGCGACGCTCTATGTAACCGAACCTGGCTGCAGGATTGAAAAAGAATATCATCGTTTGCTGGTAACCAACCCGGATGACGAGGTGATCTTCTCTGTGCCGATGGTTAAGGTGAGCGATGTTGTGGTAATTGGATCGGTGGGTTTTACTACGCAAGCGCTGGTGCAATTGCTGGAGAACGATGTGCCGGTTTCAATTTTGACAGCTTCAGGAAAAATTTTGGGCAGGCTGCAACCTACATCTTCGAAGAATATTTTTCTGCGCCATGCACAATACCAAAGAGCCCTGGAGGCGGATTTTTGTTTTGAGATGGCGCGGACCCTTGTGCAGGGAAAAATTCATAACCAACGCACACTGGCGCAGCGCATCGGGCGCACCAATGCGAAGGTCGATCGGCTGCTCATCGATGAGATGCGCGATATGGCAAAAGCGACAATGACTGCCTCTGGTCTGGATGGTTTACGAGGGCTGGAGGGGAATGCTGCCAAACGCTATTTTGAAATTTTACGCAAAGCCATACCCGCCGAATGGGATTTTGTGGCGCGCAGCCGCCGGCCGCCGCGCAGCGCTTTTAATGCTTTGTTAAGTCTGGGATATTCACTGCTGACCCAGAATATGATCACAGCACTGGAAATTGTAGGTTTAGACCCATTCGACGGGTTTTTTCACAGCGACGCCTACGGCCGGCCCGCTCTGGCATTGGACCTGGTGGAGGAGTTTCGCAGTGTGATTGTGGATTCTGTGGTCTTGCTGGTTGTCAATAAAAAAATTCTTAACCCGGACGATTTTCTGACAGGTGAAAAGGGCGCATATTTTTTGAAACCAGCCGGGATGCGAAAGTTTTTACGGCAGTATGCCAGGCGGCTGCAAACCCCGGTCAAGCATCCGTTGAGTGACCATCCATTAACTTACCAGAAGATTTTTGAGCTGCAGGCGCGCCAGATGAGGAAGAAAATTGAGGGACAGATAGAGCAATACCTGCCTTTTGTTTTTCGATAAAAGGAAACCCAGGTTGAAAAAAGAATTTTTGCTGATTGTCTATGATATTTCGAATGACCGCAGGCGGACAAAAGTTCACGATTTGCTGCTGGATTATGGCACACCCGTTCAGTATTCTGTATTCGAGTGTTTATTGGATGAAAAACAAATTAAGAAAATGAAAAAGGCGCTCCGACGGATCATTCGCCCACGGGCAGACAATTTGCGGTATTATACCTTATGCGCCGCCTGTCTTAAAAAAGTGGAGACGACAGGCGGGAAGGAAGTGCACAGCCAGGACCCGGGTGTGTTGGTGGTTTAAAAAAAATCGGGCATCGGCACGGTTAACACGGCAATTGGAGATGCCCGAAAAATCGATCCAAAATACCCCCACTGGTACGGTAAGCAAATTGAAGATACCCACAGGTGGCAGGTAGATGGATGGGAATTGCGGGGATTAAACCGGTTTTGCAACCTGAATGGGATGCCCGCACAGCGCCGGCAGGTGGAAAAATGGCAGATTTATCATTAAAAATGACTAATTTAAAGTCGAATTATGCTAAAATGATTGCAACTGACCCGGAAATACAATAAACACTCGGGGGTTAAAATTCCAATAATCCCCATAAGGGGACTTAAACAATTTGTCGCCGATGCAGCCACCACGCCAGGACTCGGGTTAAAATTCCAATAATCCCCATAAGGGGACTTAAACAAACAATCAAGATAGCCAACCACATGTTGACAATACCTTGGTTAAAATTCCAATAATCCCCATAAGGGGACTTAAACGTAAGTACGCCAAATACATGAGCGCGACTAGGATAGCGAGTTAAAATTCCAATAATCCCCATAAGGGGACTTAAACTCGCCAGCCACTAAGGCGTTTTCTTGCCGTTGAACCCGATCGTTAAAATTCCAATAATCCCCATAAGGGGACTTAAACATTGGTTGGCGGGGCAGGATGCCGCGCCTTGGAGGGTTGAGTTAAAATTCCAATAATCCCCATAAGGGGACTTAAACACAATTACCGAGCGACGGTCAACACTTTCCACGATGATGGGTTAAAATTCCAATAATCCCCATAAGGGGACTTAAACGCTGCCGTCCATGCCCTTGAGTTTGATCTTACTTTTGCGTTAAAATTCCAATAATCCCCATAAGGGGACTTAAACAGACCATCGCAACCGATGTTGGAGGGGGTGGGAGTAGGTTAAAATTCCAATAATCCCCATAAGGGGACTTAAACATTGATGTCCCACTCAACTTGTTGGAGCGGTTCTTCGTTAAAATTCCAATAATCCCCATAAGGGGACTTAAACACTTCTCCGCATATTCGCAGCCACGGCAGTCCTGTTGAGTTAAAATTCCAATAATCCCCATAAGGGGACTTAAACGTATGACAATCCAGAAGATTGCCACCATACCTAATCCCCTGTTAAAATTCCAATAATCCCCATAAGGGGACTTAAACCCCGTATTCGGGGCTTTATCCACGACGGAATCCCCACAGCTGGTTAAAATTCCAATAATCCCCATAAGGGGACTTAAACAATTGTTTGCCGGTTTTGCCTAATATTGAGGGATTTGATGTTAAAATTCCAATAATCCCCATAAGGGGACTTAAACATCTCTTCAGGATTGACAGGGACAGCCATCCCAAATCGTTAAAATTCCAATAATCCCCATAAGGGGACTTAAACGAGAAGCAGGTGTTGCCAGGCGGGTAATGCAATGTACCAATGATGTTAAAATTCCAATAATCCCCATAAGGGGACTTAAACATCGTATGACTTACCGTCACCTTGAACGACAACCTTTCGGTCATCAGACAAATGCATCGTGCATACGTTAAAATTCCAATAATCCCCATAAGGGGACTTAAACTATTGACGCTGCCCACACAATCGAGCTAATCAAGGACATCGTGTTAAAATTCCAATAATCCCCATAAGGGGACTTAAACCATTCAGCTTGATCTTGAAGATTTCGGGATACTTGGTGTTAAAATTCCAATAATCCCCATAAGGGGACTTAAACGTTGTGGCTGGGGTCAGTGTGGGCAGCCAGATAAGTATAGCTACCTGTTAAAATTCCAATAATCCCCATAAGGGGACTTAAACAGGCTATTCTCTTGTCGTTGAACCCGATCTCCCTTGCGGAGTTAAAATTCCAATAATCCCCATAAGGGGACTTAAACCTGTGGCCCGCTTCGGATTCCCTTGAGCGTCATACCACCAAGTTAAAATTCCAATAATCCCCATAAGGGGACTTAAACACATCCCGTACCCGCAAAATATCGCCGGCTCGCTTGGTGAACTCATTGTGTTAAAATTCCAATAATCCCCATAAGGGGACTTAAACACATCCTCGAATGCGCGTGTAACGTTGGCAGCGTTGTATGTTAAAATTCCAATAATCCCCCTAAGGGGACTTAAACCAACCATGCGCCAGCGATGAAGCTAAGGATTCCGGCAGTTAAAATTCCAATAATCCCCATAAGGGGACTTAAACAGTTTGGCATCGACGAAAGCGCGTTGAGCGTCTTCGTTGTTAAAATTCCAATAATCCCCATAAGGGGACTTAAACGATTAGATTGGGTTTGAAGATCTTACGACAGTGACTAGTTAAAATTCCAATAATCCCCATAAGGGGACTTAAACGGTTTCTCAGTAGGCTCACTAACCAAGCTTTGCCCATTGTTAAAATTCCAATAATCCCCATAAGGGGACTTAAACGTGTGGCCCATTTTGCTACTCCTCCCAAACTTACAACAGGAGTTAAAATTCCAATAATCCCCATAAGGGGACTTAAACATCCATATTCTTTTCGTTGAGTTCCTTCCGCAACCGCTCGACCTCAGGTTAAAATTCCAATAATCCCCATAAGGGGACTTAAACCCCGCTATAGTTGATGAGCCGAGCTTGAGCTTCCTCGTTAAAATTCCAATAATCCCCATAAGGGGACTTAAACAATGTGTCGCCGACAGGCAAGGGTCCGTCGATCGCAACTAATGCGGTTAAAATTCCAATAATCCCCATAAGGGGACTTAAACAGTTTGGGCAATTTGGGCAAGCTTTTCAGGATAGACTCGTTAAAATTCCAATAATCCCTATAAGGGGACTTAAACGATCATTAATCTGCCGAAGCTGTTCGCTGAGGTTGGCCTGCGTTAAAATTCCAATAATCCCCATAAGGGGACTTAAACGGGGTCGAGGTGGATACCGGAGCATTGCCGGGGGTGAGTTAAAATTCCAATAATCCCCATAAGGGGACTTAAACATCCGCCTTGTTATTGGGGTCAGAGCCCGAGCAGTCTTTGTTAAAATTCCAATAATCCCCATAAGGGGACTTAAACGCAACGAACGTCCATCCAGATCACCTGATAGCATGCCTGTTAAAATTCCAATAATCCCCATAAGGGGACTTAAACCCAAAGACGTTTTGCAGATGTACGGCTTGGGCGTGGAGGTTAAAATTCCAATAATCCCCATAAGGGGACTTAAACGTAACAGCCGCGCCCAAAAACGGAATAAAGATCATCGAGGATGTTAAAATTCCAATAATCCCCATAAGGGGACTTAAACCTCTTCTTCACACAACTGTGCGTAGTGACGATATCCTTGTTAAAATTCCAATAATCCCCATAAGGGGACTTAAACAAAAACGACTTACTTACATACGAACGGACCCACCAAGTTAAAATTCCAATAATCCCCATAAGGGGACTTAAACAGCACGGCAAAGGGAGGCAGTAGTTTGAGATACCACGGGTTAAAATTCCAATAATCCCCATAAGGGGACTTAAACGGGATTCATATCTGTCGGGCGGTCGCCTTCTGGCCAAGTTAAAATTCCAATAATCCCCATAAGGGGACTTAAACGGCGCCAGATCCCGTCGGGGTCTTTGATCATGATGTCGTTAAAATTCCAATAATCCCCATAAGGGGACTTAAACAATCATTGGGTAAATCAGTGTTGCTTTCTCCGCAAGATGGGTTAAAATTCCAATAATCCCCATAAGGGGACTTAAACAGCGCCTGCGTCTGCTGGATGTATTCCTCAATCGACAGCCAGCCGGTTAAAATTCCAATAATCCCCATAAGGGGACTTAAACAAGATGTTATCCCAGGGGACGGTGATGGCGAGCTCGCGGCCGCCGTTAAAATTCCAATAATCCCCATAAGGGGACTTAAACCCTGGATTCAGAACGTGTCCCTTGGTGCAACCAAAGGTTAAAACTCCAACAATCCCCAGCAGGGGACTTTAACGGGGATTCTGCCTGGGGGGCTAACCCCCGGCTAACTACCGGGCTGACAAGCGCCGTGGGGTGTTCTATACTGCCGGTATGGTCACAACCGCTGCAAAGCTCCCCAAATATGGCCGGACGGCCAATCCACCGCCTATGCGCCTTACAGAGCGCGACATGCGCATTCTGGAAGCCATCCATGCCTTTGATGGTCTGTTGAGCTTCTCACAAATTCGGCGGATATTCTTTGGCGGCAAGAGCCAGGCTGAGGAACGCTTGAAGCTGCTTTACCAACACCGCTACCTTAACCGTCCCACTGCCGATCAGCGCCGCCGTCTGTCTGAGATGGTCTACTGGCTTGACCGCCGGGGGGCCGACCTGGTGGCCAGCCTGCAGGGAATTCCCCTGCGCGAGCTGGGCTGGCGGCAGGAACCGCGCTGGTTTCAGGTGGAGCACGATCTGGCGGTGAATGATTTTCGGCTGGCCATGCGGTCTGCGCTGACCGGGGCGGATGAAGTGTCTATGGAAACCTGGGTTCCCGAAAGCGAGTTCTGGGCTTACCCGGACACAATATCGTATAGCTATAACGGACAGACGATTAAGCGAAAAATCATCCCGGACGGCTACTTTGTTCTGGCTCATAACCGGCTGCGCATCCGCTATCTGCTGGAAATTGACCGCAGCACCGAAGATAACCCGCGTTTTTTGCGCGAGAAAATCTTACCGGGGTTGGCTTATTTGAAAAGCCAGGCCTACGAAAACCGGTTTGGGCACCGCAGCGGCCGCTGGGTGGTGGTGACCACGGGCGAGCGTCGTTTGCGCAATATGCTTTTACAGGCCAAACGAGCCAAAGCTGAAGGCCTGTTTTATTTCACTACCTTTGCCCAGATATCCGCCGAAAGCCTGCTGCGCGCGCCCATCTGGCGGCGGGCTGATCGCGAAGACCCGGTCCCCTTGATTTTTGTAGACGAAACCTGATTCCCCCTTGACTTTGGGCAGCACTGCATGAGAGCATGAAACCAGCAGGCTGCAATGATGCGTTTATGGAAACGCATTATCGCATCGAAACAGCGCTGCAGCATTGCAGCGAAGCATCCATGCAGCAGTGCATCCAAATGAGAAAGGGGGAAAATGAGACGGATTGTTTTTACCAATGACAAAGGCGGGGTGGGGAAGACCACCACGGTGGCCAACCTGGCAGTTGGGCTGGCAAAAACCGGCACGAGAACACTGGTCATCGATATGGATCCCCAGGCAGATGTGACCTTTGCCTTGCTCGCGCAGCGTCCACCTGAGGCGGGGGGAGGATATATTCCGCCGACCACGCATTCGCTGTTGACCGGTCATTATGCCATTGCACAAACGATAATACCCGCGCCCCGTTACCCCGGGCTTTTCATCATCCCGGCCAATTCAGACCTGGCCGATGCATCGCTGCGCTTGGCGCAAACCCCCACCCGGTTGCGCCGTTTGCTGGCAGATCTGTCCCCCGAATCATTTGAGGTGGTGCTGATTGATACCGGCAAAGGGCTGGATCCGCTGGCGGTGAATGCCCTGGCGGCGGCAGATGAGGTAGTGATCATCCTTACCCCCGGACGATTGGAGCTGGATGCCATTGCGCGGATGCAAGAGCATGTGCAACTGGTGCGCAATGAGGTGCTGCAAGGGGCAGAGCGGCCTGTGATCGGCGGCATTTTGCTGACACTGGCTGACCCCTATTCCATCACGCGCGACACCCTGGCGCGCATCCACAAGCAGTATCCCGGGCAACTGTTAACTTCGGTCATCCCCAAGAATAATGATTTGCAAAAAGCAGTAGGCCGCGCTTGCAGTGTCTTTGAGGTGGCCCCCACCAGTAAGGGAGCGCTGGCATATCGCAGCCTGATCGAGGAGTTGGGCTTATGAAGAATCTGACCCCAACCGGCCTGGGCGACCCGGAACCGTCCGGAAAAATGGCGCTGTTTCAACCACCGCCACAAGTTGAAAAAACTGATCTGGCACCCATTGAGCAAGGGCAGGCAGCCCGGCCAACGGTGAAAGCCCCGCCCATTTTGCCGCGTAGAATCCGTACCACGCTGGATCTGACCCCCGAGGCGCTGATCGTTCTGCAACAGGTTCAGCAGCAACACCGGCTGAAGACCGGCAAGGTGCTGCCGTTGTGGAAGGCTGTCAGCCAGGTGATTGTGGCTTATGGAAGCGGCTTGAAAAAATAAAAAAGCAGGCTCCCTTTCCCCACCGGGCGTGAAAAATCATCTATAATCTGAGTATCCGCACACAGGGAGGGAAACCATCGGATGAAAACCGCAAACAAATTGGACCTGGGCACAAGGATCGTTCCGCTCATGCTGGCAGGGATGCTGCTGTTGAGTCTGACGGCCTGCGCCAGCGCAGCCACCCCGCAGCCCACCGCCACGGCCACCGCGCAGCCGACGGCCACCCCGCAGCCGACCGCCGCGCCCACCCTGGCCGAGTTGGCGCAACAGACCCCGCTCTTGCTGCTGGATTGGGAAGGATTTCAAAAAGCGCTGGACGGCGGCGATGCGACCGCGCAAGGCATCGCTGCAACGCTGGCGGCCGGGATGGCCCAAAACCCGGCCTGGAAAGATTTGCGTCCCGAAGAATTGAACCCGGTGCTGATGTTGTTGCAGGGCAAAGAAGCGCTGGTCCTGCTGACCGGCCCGGACGGGGTGAGCTGGCTGGCGGATCAACACAGCCTCAACAATGCAGACAACCCCACCCCGGCCATGACCCCCCTGGTCTATGCCGTCGACAGCGACGGAGCCACCACCATCACGGCCAATACCCGCCCAGTCTTCAAAAACACCAAAGATAAAAAGGGCACCACCTTCTTCCTTCTGGATGGCACCGAAGTCTTTACCCCCGACCTGGAATTCGATCTCG
>CAZQLE010000026.1:0-21829 GCA_964593905.1 uncultured Anaerolineaceae bacterium
GGCCACCCCGACCCCTGTGGTCACCCCGACCGTGGCATTTACCCCGACCCCTGATTTGCGCGGGGTGGAGGAATTGTTCTCGGCTGCCCAGCAATTTATGCGCGCGCAAGACTGGGAAAACGCCATTTTGACCCTTGATCTGGTGCGCAAAGAAAACCTCGAATTTCGTCCGTTGGATGTGGATGGGATGTATTACATCTCGCTGCGCAACCGCGGTGTATTCAAGATCGTCCAGACTGGCAACCTCGAAGGCGGTATCTACGACCTGGCGCTGACCGAACGTTTTGGCCCGCTGGATAAGGAAGCGGATGCGTATCGCAACTGGGCGCGTTATTACCTGGCCGGTACCAGCTTCTGGGAGGTGGACTGGGTGAAGGTGCTGGAATACTTCTCGCAGCTTTACGCCTCGCTGCCCAACCTGCGCGATGGCTCGGGTTATACCGCGGCCGAACGATATCAGATCGCTTCGAAGGGTCTTGGCGACCAACTGGCTGCCAAAGAGAACTGGTGTGAGGCGCGCGACCAGTACTTCAACGCATTGAGTGTGGCTCAGGATGGGGTTTTGGCCCCGACGGCGACCTTTGTGCAATTGAAGTGTCAGCCGCCCACGGCAACGATGGGCGCTCCGACTGCGACCACTGAAATTACGGTGGAAACCCCGGTCAGTGAAGTGACCCCAAGCCCTGAAGGCGAGACCCCGGTCGCTCCTTCGAACACCCCTGAAACACCGGTTGTAACCCCGTAGGCTTTTGCGGTGCCGGCAATGGATAACACGGCTGTTCCGCTCTGGGCATTGTCCACCATCTACTGGCTGCATTTGCTGGCTACGGTGATCTGGCTGGGCGGCCTGGCGACGCTGGTGATCATTATCCTGCCGTTGATGAAACATTTTGCTGACCAACCGGCGCGCAGAGCTTTTTTGCGCAGGCTGGTTCAGCGTGTTCAGCAGCTTGGCTGGTTGTGTCTGGTTGTGCTGATGGTGACCGGGTTGTTTCAGATGAGCGAGAACCCGAATTACGCAGGGTTTCTGGCGATCAACAATACCTGGTCGGTGGCGATCTTTGCCAAACACGGCGTGATT
The DNA here is from genome assembly GCA_964593905.1 of uncultured Anaerolineaceae bacterium. Classification (GTDB taxonomy): domain Bacteria; phylum Chloroflexota; class Anaerolineae; order Anaerolineales; family Anaerolineaceae; genus CAZQLE01. The sequence continues at coordinate 1,082 of CAZQLE010000026.1, forward strand.
GCCGCGATGGTGGCGATTGGGGTTTATCTGAGCATGGTGGTCGGCCCCCAGATCCGGCGCGAATTGTTGAGGCTGCAAGCAGGCAAGGGGTCTGAAGCGGCAGTTCAGCGGCTGGAACAGCGTGAAGAACGCCTGTTGTATGCAAATTTGCTGATTTCGGTGGTGGTTCTGGCGCTGACGGCGCTGGCCCGCGCGGTTTCAGGATAATCAGGGGGCGCGTGGAGCCGTGTAGAAAGTGTATGGCTCATCGGGATAGTAATGAAAGACCTGGCGGTCAGGAAACAACGCAGCGACCGTCAGGTCTTTTTCTATTCCGCGGCTGCGGGTAAACACAAATGGAGTGTTGAAATAGGGGCTGCTCAGGTCCAGCAGCGCACCATATTCCATCCAATTATCCATCGGGTGAACGATGATCAGCGCGGGGGCTTTTTCGAGCGCAGCAGTGCTGCGGAAAGGTTCGAGCCGTTCGCGGCTGGCGTGATAAAGTCCGTGCATCTGCTCCAGACGCGGCGGGAGATAGATGAATACATTGGCGAACAGGATCAGCCCGGCAAAAGCCGCATAGACGATTGGTGCACGCCACTTTGACGGGCGGTGGTCTGCGGATGATTCGTGCCAGTCTCCGGCCAGCCAGAGCAACCCGGCAGCCGAAAGATAGAGCCAGCTAAAGATGCCTTCAAAATAATAGCGCGGACCAAACAGCCAGGCGCCAATCCAGTACAACAGATACAGCAGCACCAGACTGGGAAAGACCGCCATGACCGGCCAGGTGTTTTTCTTTTTTGCCAGGGCAAGACAGCCAAAGGGCAGCAACACCCACGAGAACGACGCCCAGCCCAACAGGTCGGCGGCTGCAGATCGCAGGTTCACTTTAAGGTTTAACCAGGCGTAATAGGGGGTGTGTCCTTCGGGCATGACCCCTATGCCGGGGCCAAAGCCGATGCGGTCGTAGGGCCACCAGAGCGTGTAGGGGTTCAAAAAAGGGTTGCCGGTGACGGCATATTGCCAGAGCAGATGGCTGCCGGCGAGCAGCGCGGCGGTGAGGGCCAGACCGATCAGGCGCATTCGCGCCGGATGGGGACCGCGGAACAGGATGTGCAGGGCTGGAAAGACAAACGGCAATATGATGGCCACGGCAGTCAGCGGACGGGTTAGCGCCAGCAGCCCCAGCGACAGGGCCGCAACCAGCACGGTCAGCCAGCGCGGAACGGCCGACTGTGGGGCAAAGCCATCCAACCATCCCAGCACAAAGCAAAGGGTTAGAAACAGGCCCCAGAGATGCGAGAGGAGCGAGCCGCTGTTGAGCAGAAAGAAGGGCGAGGTAATGAGCAGAATTAAGGAAACGAGCGCTGCTTTTTCACCCAGCAGGCGTTTGCCCAGGCGGTAGAGCAGCCAGGCCGACAGCCCGGCCAGCAGCGGGTTGAGCGCACTGCGCGCGCCAAGGCGGGTGGCAAGTGCGAGCAGTGCCGGCCATCCGAGCGGGTATTTTCCAAACCGCTGACCCTGATAATCGATCACAAAGGGTACCAGAAAACATTCCGGGCAGACGGGGGTGGAGAGGGTTAGCTGCCCGCCGGCAATGACATTGGCCTGCCAGACGTACGCAATTTCATCTTCGAGATGGGGAATGTTATCAAAAATGGCCGCGCCGACCCAGGCAGAGGCGAAAACAGCGATCAAGCAGAGCAAGATTGCCAGGCGGTCGGCGCGGGTGAGGGTCATATCAAGGTTTTCTGCCTTTGGGTACGATGCGGCCCATCAGGTCGTGGGGCATGGCGCCGGTGATTTTAACCGGGACAATGCTGCCAATGGGAGCACGGCCTTCGGCGAAGACCAGCCCGTCAATTTCGGGTGCGTCGCGGTAAGAGCGGCCCACCGAAATGCCTTCGTTGAAACCTTCCACCAGAATGGGCAGAATTTTGCCAATCTGTGCCTGGTTGCGGGCGTGTGAAATTTCTTCCTGCATCAACATCAGCCGTTCGATGCGCTCTTTTTTTACTTCGGCCGTGATAGGATCGCCCAGCGGCTCAGAGAAGGTGCCGGGTTCAAATGAGAAGGGGAAGACGCCCACGTGGTCAAATTTGATCTCGTCCACAAAATCCATCAGAGCCTGGAACTCTTCCTCGGTCTCGCCGGGGTAGCCGACGATAAAGGTGGTTCGCAGCGCCAGATTGGGGATGGCGGCGCGCATTTTTGCCAGAGTGCTGTGCACCCAGGCCATATTGGCAGGGCGACGCATGCGCAGCAGCGTGGCCGGATGAGCGTGTTGAAGGGGCATATCCAGATAGGGCACGATCTGCGGATTGTTGGCCATGACTTCGATCAGGTTGTCGGTGACATAGCCGGGGAAAGCATACAGCACACGAATCCAGGGCATGTCGGGCACGGTCTGGGTGAGGGCCTTTAAGAGTGCAGCGAGGCCGTCTTTCTCACCCCGGTCAAGGCCATAGGCGGTGGTATCCTGGGCAATGAGGATCAACTCTTGAGCGCCCGAGTCGCGCAGCAGCAGTGCTTCATCGAGGATGGCGGCCTGTGGACGGCTGACGGTAGTGCCTTTGATGAGTGGAATGGTGCAAAATGCGCACGGGCGGTGGCAGCCATCGGCAATTTTCAGGTAGGCCGAGCCGCCTTGCAAAGCGACGCGCGGCACGCCTTTTTCGTCGGTGGAAATGGTGGGACTTTTGGGCAGGTGATAGAGCGGTTCGGGACGGGTTTTCTGGCGAAGTTCTTGAACCACCTGAAGAATATCCATCCAGTTTTTTGTGCCCAGCACGCCGTCGATCCCCGCCACCTGCTGCACCATCCAATCGGCATGGCGTTCGGGCAGACACCCAGCAGCGATCAGATACTGTCCGCGGCGTTTTTTCTTTGACAGATCGCGCAGCACATCAACCGCTTCTTCGCGGGCAGGTTGGATAAACCCGCAGGTGTTTACGATTAACAGTTCTGCATGGTTCTCTTTTTCGGTTTGCGTATAGCCGCTATCTTCCAACAGAGTGGCTATGGAAGATGAGTCGACGGTATTTTTGGCGCAGCCAAGTGAGATCAAGTAAAAAGATTTTTCCTGCATTTATTACCTCTAAGGGATAAACGGGGTGACGGTAGGTGTCACCAGAGTCGGTGTGGCCTGAAGCGTGGCAGATGGCTGGGGGGTGGCCGTAGGCGTCTGAGTGGCGCTGAGAGTGGGGGTCTGAACCCCCTCGGCTGAAAAGACGAGCGAAACGACCTGTCCAACCAGGCCCAGGGTGCCGAGATCATTTTGATTAAAAAATACCTGCAAGGCTGCACCGTTTCCGGTGCGCAATTCCATGCGATTCTGAGCACTAAAGGGATATGCGTTTCCGGGTGCAACTCTGCCCGAGAAGACTACTTTGTTATCGGCGTTGATCTGCACCCAGGCGCGCTGCCGGGCCACAATATACAATTGTAGCGGGGCGTTTGAACCGCTTTCTGGGGTGCCGGTGGTCTCGAGCGTTGCTTCGCCAGATTCTTCTTCGTTGATCACCGGAACGCCAATCTCGGCTTCTCCGAGGGGTAAACGGTTTTCGGTCGGCGTTGCCGAGGCCTCTTGCGTGGGTGCATCGGGGGTGTCATTGAGCAATGCATTGGCCAGCCCAAGCGCAGTGGGTTCCAACTGTGATCTGCGGATGGAAGAGATTTGTGCGGCGCTCCAGACGGCAAACACAAACAGGGTGAAAATGACACCTGCTCCAATGATCAAATCGGGAGTTAAAAACTGGCGCCAGGTGGTTCCTCGCCGGGCAAAGGGGTCTTTTGCGGTCTGGCTATTTGCGCCGGCCAGAGCCTGGCGGCCAATGCTCCGTCTGGGTTGAGCGGCGCTTTGCCTGTCTCGCTGTCGGGCCTGCAAACCTTCGGCAAATTTTAATAAAATGCGCTCCGCATCCAATTCCAGAAACCGGGCATAGTTGTTCAACATGCCGCGTCCCTGCACTGAAGATGGCAGATCATCAAAACGACCCTCTTCGAGGGCGGTCAAATAATGCTGGCGGACCATGGTGAAACGCTCGATATCAGCCAATTTCAGCCCGAGGCGTTCCCGCTGCTGGCGCAGCTCCACCCCGATTTCTTTGAAAATATTGGCCGGCTGTGGTGCAGCCGGGATTTCGACCTCGCTCAGCGGCTCAGCGTAAGGCTGTTGTGCTTCTTCTGGTAAAAGTTCTTCTTTTTCGTCGATAACCGCTGGTGATTCGAGGTCTCGGGTTTCTTGCGCCGGTTCTGCGGCTTTTTCTTCGGCGGCCTGTTTTTCTTCGGGGTCCAGCACGATATTGCCCTGCCCCCAGGCTTCCAGCAGGGGCTGCACCGGAACACTTAATAGATCGGCATAGAGGCGGAGAAAACCCTTGCCCTGCACATCGGAGGGCAGGTATTCGTGCTGGTTGTTTTCAAGGGCTTGCAAATAAAGCACGCGAACATGAATCAGGTGAAATACCTGATCGAGCGAAAGCCCTTTGGCTTCTCGCGCTTTGCGTAAGATGTCACCAACAGTAGAACTCATTGGGCTATTATAATCAGCTTTCAGGAAGAAAAACGAAAGAATTGAAAACCGGCTGAACTAAAAATCGGTCAGCCGGTTTTGAGTGCTCTATGTTAAGCGGCGAATGATTGATTATTCAGCCGTTTCGACTGCGGCTTCTTCTGCCACAGGGGCGACAGTCTCTTCGAGAACAACTTTTTCGCCTTCGCGGTGAACAAGAACCTTAACTTCGGGGACCAGGTCAATGGTCAGGCGAACGCGGGCTTTGTGTTCTCCCAGGGTGCGAATGGGCTGGACTTCGATCTGGCGGCGTTCAACAGAAATACCCGATCGTTTGGTGACGGCTTCGGCAATCATCTGGGTGGTGATGGAACCGTACAGTTTGCCGGTTTCGCCAGCTTTGGAGGGGAAAGCAACCGTGAGGCCATTGAGTTTTTCAGCAACACCGGCCATCTCGTTGTTCAACACGGCGCGGCTGGCAGCAGCGCTGGTGCGAATAAACTCAGCCTTCTTGATCGCGCCGGGGGTCGCCAACACAGCGAGGCCCTGGGGCATGAGGAAGTTGCGTCCGTAACCATCTGCGACTTTCTTAATGTCACCGGCCCGGCCGAGTTTGTAAACGTCTTTCAGAAGCAATACTTTCATTTTCAAGCCCTTTCATTGAGCAGTTTAAATTTTTGCCATGCGAAGGGTACAACGTCATGGCTGGGCAAATATACCATAAAGAGGGTTGTGCGTCAAATGAAGATCGTTGCACCCGCTGCGGTTGTTAAGACTCGAGATCCCATGGCGCTGTGCCGGATGAGTTGGCTGGTTTAAGCCCGTTGGATATTTGTTCGCGGAGATCAGGCAGCCAGTGGGCTGCGGCGGACAATAACCCAAAGCATCCTGCGATCATCATATCGCCAAAGGGCACAGCAAAATGAGGGCGCAGCGGCGAGTTCTGCAGCAAAGACCGCCGTGGGCCGGTTACGATCAAATTATAATCTGGCCGGTTGAAAGGAAAAGTTTGGTCAGAGAGTAACAAAGCGCCATGTCCATGGTCGGCAAAAATGGCTTCGTGCGTTAATGTCCCGTTTGCAAAATCATGTAAATACTGCTCCAGGGTGGATGAATTTAACAGGCCGGTGTGGTGCTCAAAAACACCTTCAATCTGTGTTTTATTCATCCGAAACGCCAGGGCATGAAAATTCCCAATGTTTACCAGCAAGTTCCGTTCATAGCGTGCCGCAGCGGGATCAAACATCGCACCCAGAATGGCAGCCGGGGCGCTATCCATCACAATCAGCGGGGCGGGCAAATCTTTGGCAGTGCGGGCCACCGCCTGCATACGGGTCATGCTGGCCGGTATCTGATCAGATGGAAAGGCAAAGGTCTTTAATTCATTGGAGGCTTGAATGCGCCCGGCAAGATAATCAAAACGGAACTGACGATCTGAAATTCCTGACGGCGCGGCGCCATGATCAAAAACAGAGACAGCCACACAGGCCAGGTCATCCAATGACACCCCAAAATCAACCAGGGTGCGTTTGATGCGCAAAAAATCAAAATCACGCAGCTCAAGCGTTGCACATCTCGCTGCCAGTTGTGCGGCTTCTTCTTCGCTAACCAGGGTGATGCCCATTTCGGACACACGCTCCAGATGGTCATGAAACGAAAGCGCAGCGGCGGGTGTTGCATAAACAGCCTGCCCGGTTTTAATGTGATCTTCAACCGCCCATGTTATGGGGCCGCCGCCCATAATGACCCCGGTGAGCAGAACTGGTTGGCGTTGGGCGGTGGCGCGCTGGATCTGGCGGCGGAAGATCATGGTGGGGGCAGGCAGCACCAGTTTGAAACTATTCTCAACATCCAGCGCAGGGTTGTAAACCAGAATATCCTGGGTGCCGGTTCCGATATCGACTGCCAGAATTTTCATCAGTCCTTCCGGTTCAATCCATACACTCTGGATAGCGGTATGACAGCCAGAATACCGGTATTGGGCAAGTTCAGGTCTCCGGTAATCGATTCGGTTGCGGCGACAACACGGTCCACCAGGGCATCATCTTTGACGATGGTCATAAAGGTGCGGTTGAGCACTTCATCAGTATGATTCATAATGTCTTCAAAGCTGGGGATAAGCGGCATATCATCTCTCAAAAGCGCTTCTTTAACCCTGGCCAGTCCGGTGGAGGGCAAAATTGTCACACCGTTAACCCCTGCCTCTTGCCAGGCTTCCATAATTTGTCTGGAAAGTTCAGTGTCATGGAGCACGAACAGAATCATATACATAAAGCAGCTCCTCCCAAAAATTGATTCTGTGGATGGTTTAAGTGTAGAGCGATCTCAGCCAAGGTCAAGAGCTAATCTGTTGCCGGTGTAATCTGCGCCGGTTTGTTTCTGGCAAACGCTGCCCGCAATAACGGCGGGGTTACCAGGGTGGTGATCAATACCATGCCAATGACCGCTGAGAAAATTTCGACCGAAATAAGTTTTTGATTCACGCCCACCTGGGCCACAATCAGCCCAACCTCGCCGCGTGAGATCATTCCGATGCCCATTTGCAATGATTCGGGCCAGGAGTATTGCGCCAGCCGGGCACCCAACCCCGCGCCGATAATTTTGGAGAGGATTGCCGCCAGTGATATCAGCAGCGCGATCCACAATGCTCTGGTATCCAGCGCGCGGATGTTGATGGTCAGGCCGATGCTGATGAAGAATATGGGCACGAAAAACCCGTAGGCAATTGCGCGGATACCGCTCTCAATGATCGATTTTTCTGCTGTGCGGGCAAACATCAGGCCAGCAAGAAAAGCACCGGTGATGGCTGCCATTTCGCCCAGCAATTCGGCTGCCAGACCGTAAACCAGCATAATCATGATTGCCAGCGAAAGTGAACCCTGGCTGATGGGCAAACGGCGAACCAGGCGTGAAACTGCGGGCAGCACATAGAGGCCAAAAGCCACCGACAGGCCCATGAAGAGCACCATTTTGACCAACACCCACAGAATTCCGCCCACACTGCCGGCGCCACCGAAGATGGCCAGGAAGGAAGACAGGAAAAGGATGACCAGAACGTCATCAAAAACGGCAGCACCCAGAAGCCCCAGACCCACCCGGCTGCGAAGAACATTTAATTCCATCAGCGTTTGGGCCGATATGCTCACACTGGTGGCGCCCAGGGTTAACCCTAGAAAAATTGCCTGGTCTGTTTCCAGCTTCAGCAGAATGCCAATGGCCGTACCCAAAAGAACGGGTATGACCACCCCCAGTAAACCCGCGTAGGCAGAAACGCGGGTGTTTTTGGCAAGGTCTTTAAGGTGTAACTCAAGACCGGCCAGGAACATTAAAATCAGAACCCCGATCTCGCCCAGTTCGATGATGGTTTCGTTAAGGTGCGTGTTTGTTATGAAATGGACATGTGTCAAATCAAGCAATGAGGGTCCGAGCAAAACACCAACCAGTATTTCGCCCAGCACAGAGGGCTGCCCCAGGCGGGTGCTTAAGTAGCCAGCCAGTTTTGCAGCAAACAGGATGACGGCCAGCACAAATGCAAGTTGAAGGAATGTGGTCATGTTGATTTCCAAAATTCGGGGGTTCGGTGATCCCCTTGCGTATAGTGAAGGGAGGTCTCGATCGTTCGCCAGGGCAAATTCATTGCCGATGGCAATATTCAGGATGTTTGTCAAAAGTTTACCATAGAATATTTCACTTCAATCCCGATTGTGTATGAGGGTATACTAGTTTTATCCTTTTTGAGCCGAATGCAAAGGACTGATCATGGAATTAAATTCCGAACAAAAACGTTGGGAAGAGAAAGTGCTGAACCGTCTTATTCAACGGTTTCCTGAGCGCAAGCAAGCGTTTGAGACTCCTTCCGGTATTGAACTGCCGCGAGTGGCTTTGCCGATTGAATCTGATTATATGGAAGACCTGGGTTTTCCGGGAGAATATCCATTTACCCGGGGGATTCAGCCCAGCATGTATCGCGGCCGGTTGTGGACGATGCGCCAGTATGCCGGGTTTGCGACTGCCGAAGAGTCGAACAGACGCTACCGCTATCTGTTGGAACAGGGGCAAACCGGCCTTTCGGTTGCGTTTGATTTGCCAACCCAAATCGGCTACGATGCCGATGACCCGATTGCGGCGGGCGAAGTTGGCAAAGTGGGGGTGTCGATCTGTTCCATTGAAGATATGGGTCTTCTTTTTAAGGAAATCCCGCTGGATAAAGTGTCGACCAGTATGACCATTAATGCCCCGGCATCGGTTTTGCTGGCAATGTATATTGCCGTAGCCCGCCAGCAAGGTGTTGACCCGAAAACACTGCGCGGGACGATTCAAAACGATATTCTCAAAGAGTATGTTGCGCGGGGAACTTATATCTTTCCTCCGGCGCCATCCATGCGGTTAATTACCGATATCTTTGCTTACTGCAAGCAGAGTGTACCCCACTGGAATACGATTTCCATTTCGGGTTATCACATCCGCGAGGCGGGTTCCACTGCTGTGCAAGAAGTGGCGTTTACGCTGGCAAATGCGATTGCCTATGTGGATGCTGCCCTGCGGGCCGGTCTAAAAGTGGATGAATTTGCCTCGCAACTCTCCTTCTTCTTTAATGCGCACAATAATTTTCTGGAAGAAATCGCCAAATTTAGAGCAGCGCGCCGGCTTTGGGCCGAGATTATGAAAGAAAGATTTAAAGCGGAAGACCCGAAATCGATGATGCTGCGTTTCCATACCCAGACGGCCGGCTCAACTTTGACCGCACAACAACCAGAGAACAATGTGGTGCGGGTTGCCTTGCAGGCTTTGGCGGCAGTGATGGGCGGCACGCAATCGTTGCACACCAACAGCATGGATGAAGCCCTCTGGCTCCCGACTGAGAAATCGGTGCGGGTGGCTTTGCGAACACAGCAGATCATTGGTTTTGAATCGGGCGTGGCCGATACGATTGACCCGCTGGCGGGTTCGTATGTGATCGAGCATCTTACCAACGAGATCGCTTTGCGTGCGGCTGAATATATTGCCAGGATCGATGATATTGGCGGCGCGATGGCAGCCATTGAAAAGGGGTACATGCAAAATGAGATCCAGGAAGCTGCCTATCGTTATCAGCGCTCTGTAGAGAGTAAAGATCAGGTTGTGGTTGGGGTCAACCAGTTCACCGTGAAAGAGAACCTTGAACTGGAGCGTTTGGCGGTTGACCCATCGATTGAAGCCGGTCAACGCGAGCGATTGGCCCGGCTGCGCGCCCAGCGTGATCAGCAGCGGGTGAGTGAGGTGTTGAGCCGGCTTGAATCTGCTGCGCGGGGTAGTGAAAACCTGATGCCGCTGCTCATTGAAAGTGTTGAGGCTTATGCAACCCTGGGTGAGATTTGTAATGTCTTGCGCGGTGTGTGGGGAGAATATCGATCACCGGCGTGGGTGTGAGTGAACCGACATTTTGAAAACAGGAGCGAAACTGTGGCGAAAATCACCAAAATCAATCATGTTGCAATCGTGGTTTCTGATCTGGATGAATCATTAAAATTCTGGCGTGATTCAATGGGAATTGATTTACATCATCTTGAAGATGTGCCCAGCGAGGGCGTCGCCGTTGCTTTTTTACCCACCGGAGAGAGCGAAGTTGAACTGCTGAAACCTACCAGTGAAAATACCGGTGTGGCAAAATTCCTGGCAGATAAAGGCCCCGGTATGCATCATCTTTGTTTTGAAGTGGATGATATTGATGGAATGATGGCGCAGTTGAAAGAGAAGGGAGTGCGGCTGCTGGGTGATGCCCCCAAAGAATTGCCGGGGCGAAAGATGATTTTTGTTCACCCGAAGAGCACAGGCGGGGTATTGGTTGAACTGTATCAGCTAATCTAACCGGTCATTAGTAAATTAGAACAGGATGCCAAAGGAAAACTTTGGCATCTTTGATTTTAAGAAGCTTGTTTGCTGCTTACGCATTATTGGTCCTATGCCACGAGCCTGTGTTGAGAGTCTTGTTAAACAAATTTATACTGGTGCATCAAACTGGACAGAACGCTTTCTTTCAGGTAATATTTAATGTGTTTTGGAAGTCAAATGATCTTTCCTGGCCAATGGGGCAAGCCGAAAATATCGGCCAGGGGGTAGCAAATAATTGTATTTGTTCACGCGGAGGTTCAATGTCTGACCAGATTCTCAAGCAAATTACAGCAGATCTTCAACAGAAAATCGATTCTTACCAGCCGAAATATGATGTGCGCAATATCGGTACGGTGGTTATGTCCGGCGATGGAATCGCACGGGTCAAAGGTCTGCAAGGGGTTCACTCTCAGGAGCTGGTGGAGTTTGAGAATGGAGTCATTGGAATTGCGTTCAACCTTGAAAAAGAAGAGGTGGGCGTAATTATTCTGGGTGAGTACGATGAGATTATTGAAGGGATGATCGTTCGAACCACCGGGCGTATTGCGTCTGTTCCTGTGGGCGATGGTCTGCTGGGCCGGGTGGTTAACCCCCTGGGGCAGCCGCTGGATGGTAAAGGCCCGATCGCTTTCAAACAATTTCGCCCTCTGGAGCGGATTGCCCCCGGTGTGGTGGCGCGTCAGGATGTGGACTCTCCGGTGCAAACCGGCATAAAAGGGATCGATGCAATGATCCCTATTGGACGTGGGCAGCGCCAGTTGATTATTGGTGACCGTCAGACCGGAAAAACCGCCCTGGCGATTGATACCATTATCAACCAGCGAGGGAAAGATCTGTTTTGCATCTATGTTGCCATCGGGCAGAAAAAAGCGGCGGTTGCGCGCACCATTGCACTGCTTGAAAAGTTTGGCGCGATGGATCACACGATTGTTGTGCTGGCCGCGGCCGATGATTCGGCGGCCATGCAGTATATCGCTCCTTATGCGGGTGCAGCAATTGGTGAAGAATTTATGGAAACCGGGCGCGATGCGCTGGTGGTTTATGACGACCTTTCAAAACACGCCTGGGCCTATCGTGAGGTCTCCTTGCTGCTGCGACGCCCCCCCGGCCGTGAAGCATATCCGGGTGATGTGTTTTATCTTCATTCCCGCTTGCTGGAGCGTGCATCGCGCCTGGCAAACCAGTATGTAATTGTCCCGGCAAACTATTCGGCCGGGCAGGCAAAACGAGCGGACGCGGTCGACGGAGTTGTTTATGCCGGGCCCCGCGCAGAGTATGACGCCGATCAGGCCTTAAAGCGATTTGAAAAAGCGGCCGATCATAAAGTGGTTAAAGTTGAAGGCACGGGCGGCTCGCTCACGGCATTGCCGATTATTGAGACTTTGCTGAGCGATGTTTCTGCCTACATTCCCACCAATGTAATTTCGATCACCGATGGTCAGATTTATCTGGAAAGCAACCTGTTTAACGCCGGTATTCGTCCGGCTGTGAATGTAGGTATTTCGGTTTCGCGGGTGGGTGGCTCTGCCCAGACCAAGGCGATGCGTCAGGTAGCCGGTCGGCTGCGCCTGGATATGGCGGCGTATCGCGACCTGGCGGCGTTTGCCCAGTTTGGTTCCGATCTTGATAAGGCGACCCAGTCACAGTTAAATCGCGGTCAACGGTTACAAGAGCTTTTAAAACAACCGCAGTATCAGCCCATGTCTCTTTCGAACCAGGTCATGGTTCTGTATGCCGGTACCAATGGTTTTCTTGATGCTGTTCCGGTGGAACGGGTGTTGGCATGGGAACAGGGTTTTCTAAAATTTGCAGAAACCACGTATCCTGAAATTGGTCGTGATATCACTGAGAAAAATCGTCTTAGCGATGAGACGATGGAAGCTCTGAAAAAAGCAATCCAGACTTTTAACGCGACCTGGCAGTAACATCGTCAGAAATCTGAGAGGATGTAAATGCCATCAACACGAGAGATGCGGCTTCGGATTCGAAGCGTCAAAAATATATCTCAAGTAACCAGGGCACTGGAAACCGTTAGCGCTAGCAAGGTGCGCAAAGCGATGCAATCCACCCTGGCTACTAAAGCGTATGCCGAGCAATCTTGGAAAGTATTGATGCACCTGGCCGGGCAGCCGGGCAGCCATACCCTTCACCCGTTATTGAACGAGCGCGAAACGGTTAAGAATGTGTTGATCGTGATGATCTCGGGTGATCGCGGGCTGGCCGGGGCCTATAATGTCAATGTACTTCGAAACACGCTGGATCATGCGGCTGCTTTTGCCCAGCCGGTTTCCTATGTTACGGTGGGCCGAAAAGGCCGTGATCTTTTGTTGCGCCGGCGACGCAATATCATTGCCGAGTTTAGCAACCTTACCTCCCCGGCAACCTATCTTGAGACCGCTGCAATTGGAAAACTGTTGGTCGAAGATTTTCTTAATGAGGGTTATGACCAGGTTTATTTGTCGTATACCGAGTTTGTGAACATGATGATTCAACGGCCGGTATTTCGAAAGCTGCTTCCACTGGAACTGCCTGAAGAAGAGCAGACTGATTTTTCGGGGGCGCGCTCTGTTTTTACCTATGAACCTGACCAGGGTGAGCTGCTTAATCAGATTATCCCGCGGTTTACTGCACTGCAAGTTTATCAGGCGATCCTCTCTTCGCAGGCTTCGGAACATGCGGCTCGCATGGTAGCCATGCGCAATGCGACAGAAAATGGTCAGGAATTAATTCATCTGTTGCAACTGGATTACAACAAAGCACGCCAGCAGATCATCACCAATGAGATGTTGGATATTGTTGGCGGCGCGAATGCGCTTTCGGATGGAAATTAGCCGATTATTTTTGTGCGATCCTCACGTCTAACGTCATTTTGGAGGAAGTATGGAACAATTTACCGGGCGAGTGGTTCAGATCCAGGGTAGTGTGGTGGATGTTGAATTTCCCGAGGGAAATTTACCCGAAATTTTTGAGGCGCTTGAAATCACACGCGAAAATCAAGAGCCTTTGATTTTGGAAGTTCAAAAGCACATGGGAAATAACTGGGTGCGCACCGTATCGATGGATACGACGGATGGAATGCTGCGCGGTATGCCTGCGCTGCGAACGCACGCGCCGATTAAAGTCCCCGTTGGCCCGGCGGGCCTGGGGCGAATGTTCAATGTGCTTGGGCATCCTGTAGATGGTCTGGGGCCGGTGCAGACGGATATGTATTATCCGATCCATCGGGCAGCGCCTACCTTTGATGAACAATCGACCCGTGTTGAAGTTTTTGAAACCGGCTTAAAAGTTGTGGATTTGATTGCCCCGTTTACCAAAGGCGGTAAAACGGGTATTTTTGGCGGGGCCGGTGTGGGCAAGACGGTTATTATTCAAGAACTAATTCGCTCGATTGCCACAGTGCACAAAGGCAAATCGGTTTTTGCCGGTGTGGGCGAACGGACTCGTGAGGGCACGCAGCTTTATCGTGAAATGCTCGAATCGGGGGTTATGAAAGATACCGTGATGGTGTTTGGTCAGATGAACGAGCCTTCGGGGGTTCGTCTGCGGGTTGCTTTGACCGCCCTGGCAATGGCAGAATACTTCCGTGATCAGAGCATGGATGTGCTGCTGTTTATTGATAATATTTTCCGCTTTACCATGTCTGGTTCAGAAGTTTCGGCCTTGCTGGGTCGTCTGCCTTCTGCGGTGGGTTATCAGCCCACATTAGCCACTGAAATGGGAGAGCTTCAAGAACGGATCACCTCGACGCGTCAGGGGTCGATCACCTCGATGCAGGCGGTGTATGTGCCGGCGGATGACTATTCGGATCCGGCGCCGGTGGCGACCTTTACCCATCTGGATGCGACCATTGCTTTGGAGCGCTCGATTGCGGAAAAATCGATTTACCCGGCGGTGGATCCTCTGGCTTCCACCTCGCGTATTCTCGACCCGACCATTGTTGGCCCGGAACACTATGCAACAGCCCGCGACGTGCAGCGGATTTTGCAACGTTATAAAGATTTGCAGGATATTATTGCGATCCTCGGTATTGATGAGTTGAGCGAAGATGACAAGGTAATTGTCAGCCGGGCGCGTAAAATTGAGCGCTTCTTCTCGCAGCCCATGTTTGTGGCAGAGCAGTTTACGGGCCGGGCCGGTAAATATGTGCCCTTGCGTGAAACCGTGCGTGGGTTCCGCGAAATTTTGGACGGCAAGCATGATGACCTGCCTGAGCAGGCTTTTTACATGGTTGGCACCATTGACGAAGCCGTTGAGCGGGCGCAGGAAATGGCAGCAGCATAGGCTGTATGCCTCTGGATGGAGGATTTTATGCCAATTCGATGTGCGATTGTTTCGCAGGATCGAAAGGTCTATGATGATGAAGCCGATATGGTGGTGCTGCCCGGCAGCGATGGGGTAATGGGTATTTTGCCCAAACACACCCCTTTGTTGACCACGTTGCAGTTTGGGGTCATTACCATCCGCAAGGGTAAAGATGAGCAGGTTTTCACTGTATCGGGTGGTTTTGCCGAAGTGATGCCTGACTCGGTCACTATTCTGGCCGATGCGGCTGAGAATGTGGACGAAATTAATGTGATGCGTGCTGAAGAGGCACGAAAACGCGCCGAAGAAATGTTGAAGAAAGGGAATATCGAAGCAGACCCTGATAAATATATGGCGCTTCAAGCTGCTTTGCGGCGTTCGAACTTAAGAATTGATGCGGTTAAACGCTATCGACAGGGACAACGGTCACGTTAATCAAAAATCAGATTTTCGCTCAAGCACTACATTGAGGAAGGTATCAGGACTCTATGCCTGTCTTTTCAAGGGAATTAGGAATTGATCTGGGTACGCTGAATACTGCAATTGCAGAGGGTAACCAGATTCTGCTGCAAGAACCGACAGTGGTTGCGATCATTGTCGAAGAACAGAAAATGGTGGAGTGGGGACAGGCCGCAAAGGATATGATGGGGCGGGTGCCGGATAGCATTGAAGTGATCCGTCCGCTTCAAAATGGCGTTATTGCCGAATATGAGATTACCGAAAATCTTTTAGGTTTTCTTATTAAAAAAGTAGCCGGAGCGATGTTGATTTTTCGCCCGCGGATTATCATTACCATGCCTTATGGGGTAACCAGCGTCGAGAGCCGGGCGGTTCATGAGGCCGGTCTTGGCGCGGGCAGCCGGGATGTTTATTTGATTCAGCAACCTCTGGCAGCCGCGCTTGGCGTCGATTTGCCCATTTCAACGCCTTCAGGAAATATGATCATCTGTCTTGGCGGCGGGACAAGCCAGGTGGCGGTTTTGGCGATGAACGGCGTGGTTACGGCCGAAACATCGCGCACCGCCGGTTTGAAGCTGGATGACGCCATTATTGGCTATGTGCGCAGGAAATATGGTGTGATTATCGGTCAGCCCACTGCGGAGATGTTAAAAATTCGTATTGGTGCAGCAGTGCCGCCCGATCAACAACAGACGCTTGAAGTTCAAGGGCAGGATCAGGTTTCAGGTTTGCCACGCCCGGTTACTTTAACGTCTGATGATATCGTCGAGGCGCTGCAAGAGCCTTTAAACGAAATTGCCAACACGGCGCGTCGTGTTTTAGAAAAAACCCCCCCCGAGTTGATCTCGGATATTATTGACCGGGGTGTGGCGCTTTGCGGTGGGTCTGCTTTGCTGCGCGGAATTGACAAGTACTTAACCAAGTCACTGGGGATTCCTGCCTATCTGGTGGATGAGCCAACGACCTGCACTGCGCTGGGTGCTGCCAAAGCATTAAGCATGCGCGATGCACTGCGCCGCAGCTTGATCAATACCTGACATTTTGCTTTGTAAAAAAGACAGAGCCGGGGTTCAATTTCCGGCTCTGTCTTTTTTTTAATCTTCAAGATAATAGGTCATATGTTGAATTTGAAGAATGGGATCGATATATTGCACGTGAACATGGGGGGGGAGATTTAAAATCATGGGTGCGTAGGTCAAAATTGCCGTAACACCGGCTTTGACCAGCGCTTCTGCAACCGATTGTGCCACTGAAGCCGGAACAGTCAACATCGCAATTTTGATGCGCTGCTGCTTGATTTTTTCGGTCAATTCGGAAGTGTGGTGGATTTGGTAATCACCTATTTTTTTGCCGACTTTTTCAGGATCATTATCAAACACAATTTTGACCACAAAGCCCCGGTTTAAGAACCCCTGGTAACGGGCGATGGCGTGGCCTAAATCGCCGGCCCCAACCAGGGCAATCTCCCATACTTTCTCAAGATGGAGGATTTCTTTTAATTGGCGAATGAGAAACGCAATATCATAACCGGTACCCTGTTTTCCAAATTCACCAAATTGGGAGAGATCTTTGCGTATCTGGGCGGCAGAGTAGCCCATTTTGTCGCCGAGTTCCTTTGATGAAGTTGTCTGCTGCCCGGCGGTGGCCATTTGTTGCAGGGTAAGTAAATAGCGGGGGAGCCTGCCGACAACAATATCAGGGATATTTCGGTTAATCATAAAATGCCGCCTCCGGTATCATCTGCTTTTTGATTTTATAAATAAATGTAGGTAGATTATAAGACCTTGTGCTTCATTGCACAATTAGTTTAAGGGTTATGTTGTCTTTCAGGGTCAAATTGACCCGATTAAAAGGATAGGGCAGGTAGTGCCCCGGGGGATAGGCGCGATCTGGATCTTCTGGAGAATTCATCCAGGGTGTCGAATCATCTGCCGAAGTGATTTGAACCGTTTCTGGGGGAGCCATTTGCAGTGAAACCCGGTGTTGCAGACATTGCCAGGCAAGGTCTTGATGAGAACAGGCTGGCTGTAATTTGATGGACCCTGCGGCGGGTTCGATCAGCGACAGCGGAATGATCATTTGCCCGGCTGTAAAATTTTGAGCCTGTATTTCGATCTCTCCGGCGGCCAGCTGAAAACGGATTTGCTGATCGGCATTTGAAAAATCGATGCCCATCTGGTTTACCACCGGCGTAAATCGCACTGCTTCACCCTGACTGATTCCAAGCCCTGGCTGCTGCCGATTCAGTTCATTCAACTGCATCCACCCCGATTGGTATTCTGGCGGTGAGATCAAGATGATGGGTGATTTTAAATTCTGCATGGCAAACACCAGGCGGGCGCCCTGGGGTTCGATGATTGTGAACCACGAAGAATCTGCCAGTATGCATTCGGGCTGGTTATCCCAATTCACATCCGCCGTACACGCGGCGATCTTTTGCGGGTTTTGCAGCCAGTCTGCGGCAGATAGCAAATAACCTATTTTTCCGAAATCAATCGCCTGTTGTTGCAGCAGGGCCGGGTCTCTGGTTGGCTGCATGATGTTGAGATAGGCTTCATAAGCCAGATCGCGAAGGTCTTCATCAGCGATTTGCAGCATGCGCTCCACAACCTCTGTCTCGGTGGGCGGGTAAAGGCTGTTATTCAGTGCGTTCAACAGTGATGGCCCCGATTGCGGGGTGCATAATAGATCGGCACAGGGAAATTCAGTGTTGGGCAGAATCTGAAGCGCTTGCTGGTTTTTTAGCGCGTTCAGATCGAGGGTTTGAACCCAGGGATGGGACGCCAACCATGAAAAAGCAGCTGACGCAGTGGCGTTATCAGCCCAGGGGCTTTCAGGCAAACTGCCGCCCCAGATGATGATCTCCGCATTTTCAGGGTTGATGGCGGCACGGACCAGATTAACTTTTGCCGCTCGGGTCAACCCTTCACGGTTCAGAATTTTTGTCTGGTCGGTTTGAGCGTATACAGATGCCGGCAATGGAATTAGCGTATGGTTTTGAATTTGATACAAATGACGGCGATCAGGCAGATCGGCAAAAACATGGGAATAAGCAGTCTCTGAAAGCTGCGAATAAGGCAGAGCAGCAAAACCCACCTGTGGAACTGACAGCTCAAGATTTTTCGCAGCCTGGTTGGAGCGTTCCAGTGCAATTTGAGCAGCGGTCGGCGGGCTTTCTTCGCCAGCCACCAGTGTGATATAACCCTGACGGGCCAGTTGCGTCAGAGTGTTCAATGCGTTAACCCGCGCAGCCCCCCGGATGGATTCGGGTTTCAAGAAATCGAGCAGGAATAGATGAATATTTGATTCTGTGGCCGCCTGCAACAGGTGTTTCAGCCCGTGTCTTTGACCAAACGCCCCGGTATGTGCGCCGTCCCAGCGGCGCAGATTTTGGGCCGGTGTGGCGGCTGGCAGGGTATCCCAGAATGCAAAGAGGATTTTTGTGCGGTGCGGTTCAGTAAGGGCGGTTGATATCTCAGGGCTAAGATCTGCCGGGTTGGCCGCGCCAGGTGGGGTGATCAAAACCTGATAACGGCGCGGGACTGCTGTGAGACAGGAATATTGCAGGGTGAACATTTCGGCGGCTGCGTCGATTCTCCACTGGATGCTGCAAGCCTGTTCTTTTTGCTGGTCGTTGGCTTCGCCCGTCAGCCTGGTTGTAAAGGCTTGATCCCAGCCCTGTGAATCAACCCCGTTTGGTAGCTTTGCCAGGGCCTGACCTGGCATTTGATCGATCAGTAGTGTGATTTCGGAATCGGCGCCGGCGCCTTCCAATAAATCGACGCGAATCTCAAACCCGTTTTGTGTCATTCGGTCATAGATTGCGATGATATCCAACGCCGGCAGCGCTGCGTCTTCAGGCAGATCGAAGCCGCGAACCTGCCCCGGCAGCCATTGTGTGCTGTCTGCCGGGTGCGTTAAGGGGGTGCAGGCAGTTAAAAATAACAGGCAAACGCACGTGATTCCACGCCACAGGTTTTTCATAGAGAGGAATTATAGTGTAAAACGGATAAAGAAACCGCAACACGATGATGTGAAAACAAAAAAATACCCCGGAATAACTCCGGGGTATCAACGTAGATCATTGAGGTTTTAATCGTCCCGTCTTCCGGAAAGCAGCAGCGCATAATACAAAACAGATGAAATTGCCTGTGCGGCGGCCGCCACATAGGTGAGCGCAGCAGCATCCAGGACACGATTCATCCCGGTCACTTCCTGGTCGCTAAACAACACCCCGGAGGTGGTTAGATACTCTTTTGCCCGTTTCGTGGCGTTGAACTCCACCGGTAAGGTTACGATGGCAAAAAGGGCGGTGGCGGCGAACAACAACAACCCCAAAATGGAGATGTTGTAACCTGTGCTGCCGGGGACCAGCATGAACCCGACAAAGAAAATAACCGGTCCCAGCCAACTGCCAATCTGTACGGTGGGTACCATAATGCTGCGCAGCGCCAGCGGAAAGTACCCGTGGCTGTCTTGCAGCGCATGCCCGGCCTCGTGCGCTGCCACACCGGCAGCCGCAACACTATTGCTGGTGTATACCTGTGGGCTGAGGCGCAGCGTTTTCGCGCGGGGGTCGTAATGGTCGGAAAGGAATCCGGAAACCTGTTCGACGCGAACCTCATGCAGGCCATTGAAATCGAGCATTCGACGGGCTATTTCAGCACCACTCAGCCCGGTGTAGGTGCGCACCTGCGAGTATTTTTTAAATGCTGATTGAACCTTGAATTGGGCCCACATGCCAAATAACAGTGCCGGAAGGCTTAGTATCAGATATAACCCGTATCCACTGCCAAAAATCATCGTCTCATCTACCTTTCTGGTAACCAGTATTCGTTCTGGTGTTGATGTTTTTTTGTTGTGCATTGGCCGCTATTTTCAGAGCGGCTTTTTTATCATTGAAAGAAGTATACCGAATTATTATTGGAAATATGTTAATCTTTAGTTTCCGCTAAAAGTGGAAATTGAACTTACCGGAGAACATCTCCGGGGACCGAGTACCTTACCAATTGAGCCCATTTTTTGCTTCAAACTGCCACAGCGGGCATCGCAGCAGTGATTTTTTGTCGGGGAGCCAGATTTCCCTTGGGCAAATGGCTTGTGGCCGAGTTCTTTTTGCGAAGTTGCCCTGGAAACCCGATATCAGCTTTCACAAATGGCTGTCCCATCAGGTGGCGCCGGAAGCGGCCTGGAGTACGCTGGGGTTTCCGGTCCCAAAAACCGGTGGCGACTGCCGGAGCGGTGGCCGCCAGGAAACTTAAGAGCGAGCCAGCCAGCAAAGCCAGTTCTGGCAGGCGTTGAATGCTTTCCCGGGCGTGCACAAACTGCCGATGTGCGCCGACCATATGTTTAGCCGCCAGGGGGATCTGTTCGACAGGCCAGCGATCGCGATAGACGCCCCGCACACTTTCCGCTTTCAGCTTTACGGGAGTGGCCAACAGCCAAGGGTCTTCAAAATCCGGGTCATAAATGGCGTACACATCGAAAGTCGAGTTATTGGGATTTGGAACCGCGTGAGGCAGCACCAACTTGCGCCAAATCTCGGCCCGGATTTCCCGTCCGTTCTCTTGCCAGGTGATCTGCTCATCGGGTGGCGTAGCCGGGAGCGTTCTGTCTTTGCG
>CAZQLE010000026.1:21839-26010 GCA_964593905.1 uncultured Anaerolineaceae bacterium
TAAGGGACGAACCAAGGCGCCGTACTTGGGCTTGCGGCCTTTGTTCCCATGCTCTGGCAAGAAGTTGCGGCGGGCCGTGAAATTCTTCGCCAAGCGTAGCTCATAGCGTTCCAACTGGACGGCCTGCAAGTCGCTGAGCTTCACCCCAGCATCCAGCACTGGGATTTCGTTCACTGCCAGGTGGTTCTTGACCTTTTTGAGCAGTTCCTGCCACAACCGATCTTCCTTGGGGTCTTTCGGATGAACCCGTTCGATCCAGCGGGGTAAAGCCAGGCGCTGGCCCTGGATTTCTCCCACCTGCCCCACGATGCCCAAGATCACGGCTGGCAGGGCACGTTGAGCGGTGGGATGGTAATGCTGACTGGGGCAATCCAGGAGCGCCGGACGCCAAAAAGCCGTAATGTCTAGTGGAATGGGTTGGTAGCCTTCATACCTGCGTGTCTGCCAACCTTCTAAGCTAGAGACGTACTCCTGCCAGTCTTGCAGCAGAACGTTGATTTGCCAAACCCCTTGCCGGAAAGCAGCCCAGGCTCGCCGAGTTTCCTCGTCCGAAAGCCCCGTCGATTTCAGGGCCGGGAAGATAGCTCCTCGACTCGGCAACAATGCCCCACTGACCAGCATCCATAAAAATTGGGCTAGTGCGAGATTGGTCCCGATGGGAAGATCCTGGGTCAATGCAATCAAAACCTTAATGGTATGATCAATGGCGGTAATGGGCTCACCTCAGGTAATGACTTAGGCAAAACAATTTTCGGATAGGCTCTTAGCGGAATTCACCAAATGAATGGAATCAGGCGACGCCGTACCCGCCGCGCGTAAACCTGATATCCTTCCAGATTCCGTTGAAGCGCTCCATCTTCAAGTTTTGTGCGAATAAAAATCGCCAGAGTGGTGATAATTGCGGGGATAAACGCCCAGGCCGAGTTAAGAACCAACGGCGTTGCGAGATCAATGATGATCGCCCCGAGATAAGCCGGGTGCCGCACCAGCCGGTAAGCACCATCGGCGCAGACGGTATGGCCTGCTTCCCTGGCAATTCGGAGAAAGCCGTAGAAAAACTTGTTGGAAGCCACTGCCCATGCGGCGAACATACAGCCCAGGATGACCAAAACAAGGCCGGTTATTTGGCCAGTGACAGGAATCTGCGGCGGCCATTGATACCGGAAGTTGAAGCCGGAGACAATACAGATGCTCATCGGCCCAAAAAAGGACATGATCCCAGCGAGGATTCTATCCAAATCCCTTTTCCCCTTTCTATCCACTCGCTCCTGGAATAGTCTCGGATTTCTGAGTAAAAGGATCAATGAATTCGCGAACATGCTGAGCGCGTTGATGGCCAGATAGATCCACCCCATTTTCCAGCCAAGCTGTCCTGCCGGGATAAACAGGCTGGCGGCAAAGAAGGCCAGGTAGATGCTGATTTGGACATCATATCGGATGATTGCTCGGGTTAATGGCTTCATCACATTTTCTCCTCATGAATCATCAGGTTGGCTAAGGCAGCCATCCTCTTCTAACAATATCTAGCAATTTTTCGGTGTCCTGCTTCAGAATTTCATGATCCACCGCATATAAGGGAGAAGTCTGGGGGATTCTATACTTGATACTGATATATTCTGACAGGGCAAAATTAAAAAAGGTCATCAGTAGAGAGAAGAAATCCAGGTCGATATCCTTTCGGATCAGGCCGTTCTCCTGATATTTGCGGATAACATCGCTCATGAATTTCATTCTTTGCAGGGGTCTCTCTATGTTTTGCTGCCCGGAAACCTCGCTGCTCTGCTCGAAAGCTGCTTTAAATCTGAAGCGGATGGCCATCGGATATTCTTTTTCGATTTCGCTAAATGACAGGAAAAAATCCGCCCAATCTTGAAAGAAATCCTTTCCGGATTCATTTAGATACCGGACGAAGTTGGCCGCCACCAAGCTGTTGGCAAACTGGCAAAGGAAATTGTATAAATCCAGCTTGCTCTCGAAATATCGATAAAAACTTCCTTTGGCCAGACCAAGCTTAGATATGATGCTGGATAGGGATGCGCTTTCGTAATCATTTAAAGCAAATTCCTCAAAGCATGCATTAAGAATCTCTTTTCTTCTGTTTTCAGGAAGATTTAAAAAAGTCTTTTGGGGCAAGGCGATCACTCCTTGATAAGCGACTGATTGGACGCGACCGATCGGTCGCATTAATAATACACAACTGGCTGCCTCATGTCAAGGTCGAATAAAACAGAGCAGAGACTCACCGTGGCGAGTCTCTGCTCTGTTTACCTTGAGCTGGAAACTGTTAGCGAACTCGGTCTATGACCCGAATCCTCACCCCCTCTTGTCCCCCTCCAGAATTGCAAAAACCGCAAGGCTCTTGGAGCTTGTCCGGTCCTGCCCACCAAGCGACTTCGCCAACTCGTTGGCGAAGTCGCCGGGCTACCAAAACAAAGCCCCGGTAAAGCCGGGCTTAAAGAGGGCGATACTGCTAATACGCTTCTTAAGGAGCCAGGTTTCACCCGCCTTGAGCGTTCTAGCCCGCGGACTGGCTCCCCGGGTGGATAAAGCCGAAGAAGCTCCTGGAAACTGGATAAGAACCAACTTGTTTACCTTGGTTTGGGCCCATTGCCCTTTTAATCCGCTCGATCAGTTAGCGGAAAGTAAAGTTAATTTAAGAAACAAAAAAGGCCGGTTAGAAAAACGGCCTTTTCGAGTGCGCGCCCGCCGAGACTCGAACTCGGGCTTCTACCTCCGGAGGGTAGCGTGATATCCACTTCACTACGGGCGCATTGCGAAGAAGATTTTACCATAGTAGACCGGGGTTGAGAAGGATTTTGAAATTAATGAAGGGCGGCCGAGACTGAACTGATTCTTTTGGATAAGGCGGTCATTTCTGTGCGGATCAGTTGGATGATCTCCAGGTTGTTTTCTTCATTTCCAACACGTTGGAGCTGATTCTTTTTATGGGCCAGTTCTGCACAAACTTGATAAAACCGTTTTTGATCATTTTGATTGGTGCGAAACCAGGCCCGGCTGCGGGCACGTACGGAACATGCCGAACGGTATTGCTCGGGAGTTATGTTATTCAGTTCCAGTTCTTCTTTTAGATGTTTCTGCAGAAGCTGTTTTTCGTGATAAACCATGACGGTACAAAACAGTGCCATCAGCAGCCAGCCAATCCAGTCCAAGCCGAGGGCTGCATATCGTCCCAAGCCGCTATCCAGAATGACGGTTAACAGGTTGTGAACTGCATGGGCCGAAACAGCCATCAGCCAGCCAGCCAACGGGGCTGCCCATCGCAGCAGTGGAATACGGGCCAGGCGGCCGGCTGCCAGACCAATGCCAAAAAAGGCTGTGTAAAAGGGATGCTGCCACCCAACCAGGACAGTGCGAATAAACACCAGATCCCAGAAACCGGGCCAGCCATTTTCAGAAAATCCGTAATTGTAGATGTAAAAGGCGTTTTCTGTGGCTGCAAAACCCAGGGCTGTGATGGCGGCATATACAATTCCATCCAAAATTGAATCGAACTCTTGATAGTAAATCATAAAAACCAGCAAGATTGCGGCACCTTTCAGGGTCTCTTCCACCAGGGGGGCAATCATCGAAGTTGTGGTAAATTCTGCGGCGGCTTCAGACCCGGTGAACAGCATGATGCCGATGCTTAACAGGGTGTTGATAATAAAAGCACTTCCAGCTGCGATAAACGCCCCCCAGGTGAAGACGATCCCTAATAAGTGATAGGGCTCTTTTTCATAGCGGTCCATCCAGTAGATGAGGCCAGCAAATAGGAGCGCCGGCAGGAATCCCAAAAATATTGAAGCAATTAATCCCATGATTTTTTATTTTAATCGCAATTTTGAGAATTTTAGCAACAATTCCCTTTGAATTTTAGTGTTTCAAAGGGAATTGTTGCGTGATGGTGGAAGGTGGTCTGTCAGGGAGAAATTGACCGTTAGGGGGCCATAATCAGTTCGGTGCGCACAAACCTGGCCGCGAAAGGTTCCAGCTCCAGGGCTGCCAACACTTCATCAGGTCGCCCTGTGGCGCCAGAGCGGGTTGCCAACCGCATTTTGAGCACCGGATCATTCTGGCTGGTCTCGGCTTCGAGGGTGAGATCTTCAATCAAAGGTCGTAGATCATACTTTTTTCCGCGCCGCTCGCGCAAAATTTCGTCAGCGTTTAATAA
>CAZQLE010000027.1:0-25704 GCA_964593905.1 uncultured Anaerolineaceae bacterium
CCCGCAGGAGAAGCCTACATTGCCCCGCTGGAAGGAACCGCCAACGGACAACTGGTTGCCCCGGCAGGTTGGTACCCAAATCTGACAGAAAACCTGGTTTTAACCTTTAAAGCCGGCGAAGTGGTCTCAGCCATCGGCGGCGGTCTGGCAGGTGAAGAGCTGCGTGCCGCCTTTTGTGTTGGAGAAGACCGCTATCGCCACCGCCGCAATTGCGCCGAACTGGGCATTGGCACCAACCCCTTTGCCAGCCGGGCCGATAACGTGCTCGAAGCCGAGAAAATTCGTGGAACGATCCATATCGCTGTCGGAGACAGCGCCCACATGGGCGGGGTGAATGAATCAGATCTGCACGAAGACTTTATCATCCCACAGCCTGCCCTCTATATTGATGGGCTGCTGGTCCCGGTCGGGCAATAGGCGAAATTGCCCCGCAGCCAACGTTTAAGTAGATGGAAGGTGTCAAAAATTTATGGATACCCTGAATGCAATCCTCACCCGGCGCAGTGTCCGTGCATTTAAGAAAGAACCGCTTCCCCCCGCAATGATGGACACCCTTCTACAGTCCGCTGCCACCGCACCCAGCGGCGGCAACCTTCAGGCATGGAGCTTTATCGCCCTGCAAGACCCGCGCCGTCTGCAAGCGCTTGCCATGCTTTCACCGGGGATGGGAACACCCCCGCCGGCTGCGGTTGTACTGTGCATTGACCGCAGTCGCGCTGGAAAACCCGGCGATGGAACGGTTGAATCGATGCTGTGGATGGACCTGGGCGCTGCCATGCAGAATCTGCTTCTGGCGGCCCACGCGCTTGGCCTGGGGGCCTGCCCCATCGGTTCTTTTCATGCCGCTGCGGTGGCTGTCTTACTGGCTCTGCCAGAACATTTGCAGCCGGCCCTGATCGTGACGGTTGGATTCCCCGGGCAGATCCCCGAGCGGCCCAAGAAACGCCCGGCGGCCGAAATCATCTTTCTGGAATCTTATCGAAATGAAAATGGAAACTGAAGCGCTAAAAAATGATTGTTTTCATCTGGTGGGGTTCTTGCTCAGCAGTGCACACGGGCTTTATAACGAACCACCCGATTATGGTATTTATCGCCTGATGGATGCCGCCGAGCGTTTGCTGGCCCTGTTGGATGCTCACGGGTTGGGAGATGAATTTACCCTTACCCTTCAACAACGGCTGGCAGACGAAAAAGCAGCCAGCATGGATGCCGACCGACAGAAGGCAGTTCTCAATCAGGCGGTAATGGACTACTCACAGGAATTACTCCGTCGTCTTTCGGCCGGGTAATTTGAAATTTAGCCAATATGTGGAGGAAATGATGCCCGAGCGCGTATTAAAGACACGTCAAGACTGTCTCGATTTTTTGGAAGGGCTTAAGCTCATGGGTACCGGCGGTGGCGGTTCAGTTGAAACCGGTTTGGAACTGCTGGAAGGCGCACTGCAAGAAGGCCTGGAGTTAAAATGGATTGACTCGGCTGAACTGCCCGAAAACGTGTTTAGCTGCACCCCCTTTGGTTCGGGTTCGATCTCGGCCGACACCCCCAAAACCGAAAGCGATATCGATCGGCTGGGGGAAAAACTGGGTCTGGTCAACAAACACGGTCATCGCGCCATCGAAGTGGCTGTGCATGAACTGGAACAATATGCCGGTGTAAAAATTGGCGCACTGGTGCCCGTTGAACTGGGCGCAGCAAACACACCCGCCCCGCTGGTCACAGCTGCGCGGCTCAACCTTCCCCTGGTGGATGGCGATTACAGCGGGCGGGCCGTCCCCCAGGATATGCAGACCACTTATTTTTTGCAAGGGATCAAGACTTACCCGGCAGCCATCACCGATTACTGGGGCAATGTCATTATTCTTAAAGAAGCGGCCAACACCGAAATGGGAGAACGCATCGGCAAGCTCCTGGCAGTCGCCAGTCATGGTGTGGTTTATGTGGCTTCCATTCTGTTAAGCGCCGCGCAAACCCGCGAGACCATCGTCCCCGGCACGCTGACAAAAAGCCTCGAGTTGGGACGGGCTGTGCGCATCGCCCGTGAACAGGGCGCCGACCCTGCTCTGGCGATCCAAAAAATGTTGGACGGTTGGAAACTGTTCACCGGTGAGGTGACCGGAAAAGACTGGAAAGATCAGGATGGCGTGATGGTGGGCACCACCCACCTGCGCGGCAGCGGGGCCTTTGAGGGTCATACCCTGGATGTGTATTTCTTAAATGAAAATCACGTTGCCTGGTTGGATGGTCAGCCCTACGTGTTCAGCCCCGATCTAATCATTCTTGCCCACCCTGAAACCGGAACGGGCTACACCAACACCGAACTCAAAGAGGGTGATCCCGTTGTCGTGCTGGGAACAGCCGGGCCGGTTGTTTTCCGCAGTGAACTGGGGTTGAAGTATTTTGGCCCGCGTTACTGGGGTTTTGATTTCGATTACACCCCCATCGAGAAAGTCGTCAAAATCTGATTCTGCATAACCTGAAAACTACAAGACAGCCAGTCGAGGGCTGTCTTGTAGTTTTTTTATGCAATCGTCAGACTGCCGGAGATAAACAATCAAGGCGTTGAATGCCCCTTTTCCACAATAACCCAGATGGTGGAACCATCTTTTTTAACCTGAACCTGGGCAGATGAAAAATGGAAAAGGCCGGCAATTTCCGATGAAGAAAGAAAATGGCTGCGCATAAACGCCAGTTTCTCAGCCAGAGCAATCCACTTAACCCTGAATTGGCTGATATCAGGTTCTTCAATTACCAGCCGGCCACCTGTTTTTAGAACCCGCCATAATTCCTCTATTGTATTCCGCTGACTGATAACATGGTGCAATGCATCCACCATCATAATGCGATCAAAGGTGCTGTCTGCAAAAGGCAATCCCTCGCTTATCGAACAGACCGGCTGAAGCGCTTTTTTCTTCCGGGCTTCCTGAAGCATATTAAAGGATGGGTCAACCACCATAATTTGGGCCATTTTGCCAATTAAAAATTGGGCAATCCGGCCAGTTCCGCCACCCGCATCCAACAGAATCCCTGTAGCGGGCGGGTTCAACAGATCCAGTAAATTTTCAGAGATACCTGGCTTGATAAAGCGTTCATAAAAAGGAGCAAGAAAACCAAAATGGTCGATTCTCATAATCACCCCTGCGACAAAAATACCAGGGGTGAGCGCAGTTGCGTTCACCCCCGCTACCCGGTTAAATTTTGTTTTCGATGGCTTCTTTGGCACGCTCGATAAATGCAGAGACCGACATCGGTCCCGGATTTTCTCCATTGCGCAAACGCAGTGCAACCTGCCCGGTTTCAATTTCTTGATCGCCGATCACCAGCATAAATGGAATTTTTTGATTCTGGGCATCCCGAATTTTAGCGTTCATCCGTTCAGCCCGATCATCCACCATCACCCGCAAGCCGGCTTTTCGAAGCTGCCGGGCCACATCCTTCGTGTAATCCAGATGCCGGTCTGCAATGGGAATCAGCGCCGCCTGAATGGGCGACAGCCAGACCGGGAATGCGCCGGCGTAATGCTCAATGAGCACACCAAAGAAGCGCTCCAGGCTGCCCAGCAAAGCACGATGAACCATATAAGGGCGGTGCCGTTGGCCGTCTTCACCGATATAGGTCATGTCAAACCGCTCCGGCAGGTTGAAATCAAATTGAATGGTGGAAAGTTGCCATTCACGCCCAATGGCGTCTTTGACCTTCAGATCAATCTTTGGGCCATAGAAAGCCCCCCCGCCTGGATCCAATTCATAGTCGATCGCAGCGCGCTTTAAAGATGCCTCAAGGGCCGCTTCTGCCGCCTGCCATTGTTCCGGTTCACCCACCGATTTTTCTGGTTTAGTGCTCAGATAAGCCTGGATCGCAGAAAAGCCAAAGCTGCGCAGAATGTGCAGACTGAAACCCAATGCAAAATCGATTTCGCCGGGCATTTGATCCGGGCGGCAAAAATGATGGGCATCATCCTGTGTAAAGCCGCGCACCCGCATCAACCCGTGCAAAACACCGCTGCGCTCATAACGGTAGACGGTTCCTGCTTCTGCATATCGCAGCGGCAAGTCACGGTAAGAACGCAAGGAATTTTTATAGATATGAACATGGAAGGGGCAATTCATCGGTTTGAGAAAATACTGCTGCCCCTCAATATCCACCGGTGAATACATATTCTCTTTATAAAACCCCAGGTGGCCGCTGGTCTCCCAAAGCTGCGCTTTGCCGATATGGGGGGTGTAGACAAAATCATAACCGTTGGCCTCATGCTCTTCGGTCCAAAAATTCTCAATAATTTTGCGAATTTTTCCACCCTTCGGATGCCAGAGAATCAGACCCGCCCCGATATCCTCCTGGATGCTGAACAAATCCAGATCATGCCCAATTTTGCGATGATCCCGCTTTTTAGCCTCTTCCATCCGCCACAGATAATCTTTCAATTCTTCAGGGCTGTTCCAGGCGGTGCCGTAGATGCGCTGCAGCATGGGGCGTTTCTCATCTCCGCGCCAGTAAGCACCCGCAACCGACAGCAATTTAACCGCAGCCGGATTAATCTGAGTGGAAATATCAACGTGGGGACCACGGCAAAGATCGGTAAAATCGCCCTGCGAATAAAGAGAGATTTCGGGTTTCGCCACAATCGGGTTGCCATCCTCATCCAGTTTGCCTTCTTCCAACCCGGCGATCAATTCAAGCTTGAAGGGCTGGTCGCCAAAGAGCGCTCTGGCGTCTTCGGCGCTGACCACTTTGCGCACAAATTTCACTTTCGACTGGATGATCCCGCGCATGCGCTTTTCAATGCTTTCAAGGTCTTCAGGGGTCAATGGACGGGGAAGGTCAAAATCATAGTAAAAACCATCTTCAATGGCCGGGCCAATGGCTACTTTCCCATCCGGGAATTTTTCCAATACTGCCTGGGCCATAATATGAGCAGTGGAATGACGAATGCGATATAACTGCGAATCTTCATATTGACTTTTATCTGCCATTTTTCCCTCCAGACTCAAAAACAAATCAATTAAAACAAAAAACGCCCGTCCCTTCTGGGGCGAGAGTTAAGCAATCACGCGGTTCCACCCAGATTGATCCAGGTTTGGATCATCTCTGAAGACCGTTAACGGGGCCAACCGTTCACCATAGTCGGGCGAAAAACACCCTTTCCGGTTTATGCTCACAGGTGGTTTTCATCGAGCTTTTCAAAAGGAACTTACAGCCGGGGGCTCCCTCTCTCTGGTGATAAAAGCTGCGATTACTCGTCCTGATCAACGCACGAGTATTCATTTTAAAATCATTATACTGCGCTGCGGGTCTTTTGTTTGCGGGTATTTTTTGTGTTGGCGCCGTCTGGGCGTCAATACTTGATCTATCTACACCTTTGAAGTTACCTCCGCGGACCAGCTTGCAGGCTAAAATCAAGAAAGCCTGCAAGCTGGAAATAATTCGTTCTTGCGAACTTTTTAAGGAAGCCCTACTCGCTACACCATTAATGCAGCAATTCGGTGTGATCGATCAGTTTGCCATCCATAAACGCCCGGGCGGCCGCATCGATATCGTCGAGATCTGTGACCACCGGCTGAATATTCAACCGCCGCATACTTTCATAAGCCCCCCTGCCCATTCCACCACACAACACGACCTTGCAATCTGCAATGGCTTCTACCATGCTGGCATGCCTGTTGTGTGAGGCAGAGTCCAACCCATGCCCGGCGCCATGCTGATGTTCTTCGACATGCGGCTGTGAACTGAAGTGGTTGTGCCCCACTTTGTCGCGCATCTCACGCTGGGTAATTTGCCCTTCTTCAATGGTCAATACCAGATAATACTGTGCCCGACCAAAATGCTGGCTGATGGTTTTTCCATCATCGGTGATGACTGCAATTTTCATGCTTAGCTCCTTTTTCATGGCTTCAAGAGAAAAATGTCGCCCGCCCGGTTCCTCGCGTTCATCAGACGGGTATAGAACGAGCAAAATCTCAGCGACATCTTCACTTTTGTTTTCCCAACAATGGGGCAGATGCGCTTCAAAAAGCAAACTATCGCCGGTCTTTAAAAAATATTCGTCCGCTTCAATCTGGTACCGGATAGCCCCGCTCAGACAATAGACAAATTCATGTCCGGTATGGACGATCATCCGGTCGCCGCTGCCCATCCCTGGCCTCAGGGTGACAACAAATGGTTGAACCACACTGCCGGCCAGGTCTTTGCCCAGGTTTTGCATTTGTGTGCTGCCAAATGTCGTCCGGGGGCGCTGGTCGTTGGGGGTAAACACCACGCGCTTCTCAACCAGTTCCGATTCGAAAAAAGCAGAAATCGGCACTTCCAGCGCCAGGGCCAACTGTTGAAGTGTGCTGACCGAAGGGGAAGACTTTCCGTTTTCAACCAGGCTGAGCGTATTGACATTTAAACCGCTGCGGTCTGCCAATGCGCGCAGCGAAAACCCGCGTCGGGTACGCAGATCCTTCAATCGCCTGCCAACCCACACTTCGGCAGAGAGCTGATTATTTATATTGGCCGGTTCAACAGCAGGCAGGTCCATCAAATTACTCCATTCCTCACTCAATCCGGGGCCGGGGCGCATAAACGAAGGGCTGCTGCGCCGCCCACGGGTGCCATCCGGCGATCAGGTTAACTTCAGCTCAATTTTGAACCGGTCGAACTGAATGAGCGCAACGCCGATGACCCTGGTGAGCGCAACGTTTCTCGTTCATATTTATACCAAAATTATAGTACTAAAATATAAATTTCGGTATAAAAAAACCAAAATAATGATATAGGTCATTAAAAAATTATGACTGCATCACCCCCCGCCCAGACCTTCCCCCGGCTTAAGCGAAGAGATCAATAAACATGGGCCGGGGCAACCGCTGACGCGCGCAGCACCCACCGCAACCGGGTTTCCCCCGTGTGCCATTGCACCTGAGAAGAAGATAAGGCATTTCAACCGCACAAGACCTGTTGACATTTCGAATTTAATATGTTATTAATAACATAGGTTTTAAAAAACATATGATCACAAGAGAACACAAAAAAAATGGACATCCAATATACCCTGCTTGGATTGCTGAACTGGCAGCCGTTGTCTGGCTACGACCTCAAAAAAATCATCGCCGAATCAGAGCTGTTTTACTGGTCTGGCAATAACAACCAGATTTACAACAGCCTGGTCGAACTTCACAAACGCGGACTGGTGGACCAGACGATTGCGTATCAAGAAAGCCTGCCCGCCAAAAAAATCTACACCCTCACCGCTGCAGGACGGGCAACCCTGCGTCAATGGCTGCTTTCAAACCCCGAGCTGCCCGAATTTCGCAATCATTTTCTCATTCAATTGGCCTGGATGGATGAACTGGCCGGGGACGAACTTGATACCAGCCTGGCGAGGTACGCCGAAGAAATAAAAATTCAACTGCAAATGCAAAAGACCCGCCTAACCCGCCCACACAGCAAACCAGACCGCTCCCCTCGCGAGCAGTTTTTGTGGGCGCGGATTGAAGAAAACTTGCTGGCCATGTATCAGCGTGAACTGGAATGGGTTGAGCAGTTACGACAGGACTTGCACAAAGAACAATATCACAGGCCATAAAACCGTCAGGAGTACCCAATGACAACCACAATTGAAATGATCAAACGACTGCGCGAAGAGACCGGCGCCGGTCTCTTCGACTGCCGCCTGGCGCTGGAAGAAAACAACGCCAGTTACCCGGCCGCCTTGCAGCACCTGAAAGAGAAAATTGCCGAACAGGCAAAAAAACATACCGACCGCCAGGCCTCTCAGGGCGTACTGGAAGTCTATGCGCATGGCAACGGCCGAATTGGGGTCATGGTGGAGATCAACTGCGAGACCGATTTTGCCGCACACTCGCAGCCATTCCGTGCGCTTGCCCATGAGATTGCACTGCAAATCGCGGCGGCCGCCCCGCTGTGGCTGCACGAAGTGGATATCCCGCAAGAGGTGCTGGACAAAGAAACCGAAAAAATCGCCCGGCGAATGCACGAAGAGGGCAAACCAGAAGCACTACTGGCTCAAATTACAGCCGGGCACCTGAAAAAATTTATGAACCAGCGTGTCCTTTTACGCCAGAGCTCCATCCGCGATGAAACCCTGACCGTTTCACAACTGTTGGAGCAAACATCAGCCAGCCTGGGCGAAAATATTATGATCCGGCGCTTCTCGCGCTGGGAACTGGCAGAAACCGGTTAAGCAAATCACCCCGCCCCTCTTTCGGGGCACGGCAATGAGGGTATAACCTGATATCGCTGACGCATGAAAAATGGATGCCGCTAAACCTCGCGTTCCAGATTCGCATCCGGGTCGTTCAGGCGGCTCACATCCGCCTCCAACTGCCGCAGCCATTTCAGAACCGCCTCTTCGCGGGTGCTTCGAAAAGAATAAACCAACCAGTCATCCAGATGCGCTTCATCGGGCAATGGAATATTCTCATCCAGTTCAGCAAGCCAGCCCGCACAGATCTGCTGCTGGGCGCGGATCAGCGCAAGCAGTTCGGCGCTGCCATAACGGCGAACAATGATCAGTTTTGCCAGAAACTCCTGACGCATATCCCGTGCGCGCCGGACCGGCGTTTTGATCCACGTTTGCAGTGAATTTTTTCCGCTTTCGGTGAGATGAAAGTATTTCCGCGGCGGGTAGCCCTCGCCCTGAACCTGGCGGGAATAGACAAGACCTCTTTCTTCCAGTTTGTCCAGTATGGCATACAGCAAAGCCTGCTTGATATTCCAGATGCGCGAAATTCCTTTCATCGCGCACAGCTCTTGATAGAGCTCATAACCATGCATCGGCTGACGGTCAAGCAAGGCCAACAACACATGTTCAAGGGTAAGGGCAGAAGATTGACGGGGTGACATGAAATGATTATGACATTATTATAAAAATATGGAAAGACCTGTTTGCAAAGATGGATTATTGATGATAAAATTATTTTGCTCAATTATTGAATATTCAATATTTATGCAAAACCACACGGAGAAACCAATGAAGCGCACTTATAGCATAGGATTGCTTCTGCTGTCCGCCCTTTTGCTGGCAGCCACGGCCTGCACCCCGCAGCCTGCCGCAATACCGCAAATCACCGCAGCCACAATTTCAACCGAAGTACCCATCGAACCAAAAACCCTCACCGTTCTGGCCGCCGCGTCTCTCACCGAGTCGTTCACCGAGATTGGCGCTCTGTTTGAAAGCCAGAACCCCGGAGTGACCGTTGTGTTCAGCTTTGCCGGTTCGCAGCAGTTGGCACAACAGATCGGCCAGGGCGCTGAGGCCGATGTTTTCGCCAGCGCCAGCAAGAAATACATGGACGCAGTGGTCGAAACCAACCATATTGAAAAAGAAAATGCCAAAACCTTTGTTAAAAATCGTCTGGTGGTGGTCTATCCCAGAGACAATCCTTTTCGGCTGACCACGTTGAAAGATCTGGCAAAGCCCGGCTTAAAACTGGACCTGGCCGATAAATCGGTGCCGGCGGGGCAATACTCGCTCGATTTTTTAGATAAGGCCATTCAAGATTCGGCTTATGGCCCCGCTTTCAAAGATGAGGTGCTTAAGAACGTCGTTTCGTACGAAGATAATGTTAAGGCGGTGTTCACCAAAGTTGCCCTGGGCGAAGTTGACGCCGGCATCGTGTATGTCACCGATATCACCCCAGACGGCGCCGATAAAGTGGGCCGGTTGGATATCCCGGACGAGCTAAACACCATCGCCAACTATCCCATCGCCCCGCTTTCTGCCAGCAAGAATGCCGATCTGGCCAAAGCGTTGGTCGATCTGGTGCTTTCGCCCGCAGGACAGGGCATTCTGGAGAAGCACGGCTTTATCCCTGCCATGAAATAAATCGTTGTCGCACTGGCACGCTATTCCAAAAGCCAGCCGTATACCAAATCTATACCCCCCGGCTGCTCCGATTTCATACAATTTATGAAATCGGAGCAGCCGTATTTAAGGCTTAAAGATTAAAAATCTTCGGATGGCACAACCACCGAAACAAAAAAAGAACCGGGAGTTTGGTATGAAAAGACCTGTTACATTACTACTAACATTAATGCTTGTTTTTACACTTGCCGCATGTTCGGCAAATACCGTTGAGACTGCGACAACAGCCAGCACAACCCAGACCACAGACGCAATCGTCAGCGAGACAACCACACAGAGCACCACCGGCGCCACACCAACCCAAAGCCAGGTTAAAACCGGTGACACCCACGAAGAGGAAGCCGATTACACCTGGGAAAGCTCTGCTGAAATTCTGATCCAATTAAATGGAAGTGAGATCATCACCAGTGGAGCCGGGGTGACAGTGGATGGCAGCAAGGCGACCATCACTACCGCCGGAACGTATAAAATCAGCGGGACGTTATCCGATGGACAGATCATCGTCGACACTCAGGATGAAGCAGTGGTCAGGCTGATCTTGAGCGGGGTTGACCTGCGCAGTTCCATCAGCGCACCGGTTTACATTCGCAACGCAGAAAAAACCGTGATCGTGCTCGCCGACAACACCCACAACCTGGTGACAGACGGAAGTTCCTACATGCTTGAAAATGTGGATGAAGATGAACCCAATGCGGCCATTTTCAGCAAATCGGGTCTCACCCTGTATGGCGCCGGCGCTCTGACTGTGAACGGAAATTACAATGACGGCATCGCCAGCAAAGACGGCCTCATCATCGCCGGCGGGACGATTGAGGTCACCGTAGTGGATGACGGCATTCGCGGGAAAGATTATGTGGTGGTAAAGAACGGAAACATCACAATCAACTCGCAGGGCGATGGAATTAAATCGGATAATGAAGAAGACGCCTCGCAGGGCTTTATCGCTATTGAGGACGGCGTTTTCAACATCACCACCACCGGAGATGCCCTCACAGCGCAGAGCGATGTAAGCATCACCGACGGAGATTTCACACTGGTCACCTCCGGCGGTAATGACCCGGCCGGTGAGACCATCTCGGCCAAAGGGATCAAAAGCGTGGCAAATGTCACCATCGCCGGCGGCGCTTTTACGATCAATGCGGTAGACGATGCGCTTCACACCAATGGAAACCTGACCCTCCATAATGGCGTGTTCAACATCACCTCAGGCGATGATGGCATCCACGCCGATGCCGCCCTGACCATTAATAACGGTGAGATTAATATTACCGAATCGTATGAAGGGCTTGAAAGCGCCGTGATCACCATTAATTCTGGCAATATCCACGTCAGTGCAAGCGACGATGGCATCAACGTCGCCGGAGGAAATGACGGCTCGGGCATGATGCAAGGGATGCGGCCCGGACCCAGCGGCGGCCGGCCGGCCGGCGGTCCGGGCGGTGGACCGGGCACGGGTATCGCTCCAGACGCAGCCGGCGCAGTCGCCCCACCCGATGGGTCTCAGCAGCCCGGCGGATTCTCAGGACAGGATGCTTTTTCCGCCTCAGGCAGCTACTATTTGTACATCAACGGCGGCTATATCGTGGTTGACGCAAATGGAGACGGTATTGACGTCAACGGTGCAATCGAAATGACCGGCGGCACGGTCATCGTCAATGGCCCAACCCAGCAGATGAACGGCGCTTTGGATTATGATGCCGGGTTCAACATGACCGGCGGTTTCCTGGTGGCAGCAGGTAGCACCGGCATGGCACAGGCCCCCGGCGACACATCAAGCCAGTACTCGGTGCTGATCAACTTCGATTCTTCACTGCAAGCCGGCGATCTGGTTCATATTCAAGACAGCACAGGCAAGAACATTCTTACCTTTGCGCCCACCAAGCTATACCAATCCATCGCGTTTACCGCACCGGAGCTCACAAACGGAGAGACCTACACCGTATCGATTGGCGGCAGCTCAACCGGCACAGCCACCGACGGGCTATATCAAAACGGCACCTACACACCCGGCAGTGAGTACACCCGCTTTACCATCGCCGATGTGGTAACAAAGATCGGCGATACCGGCAGAAACCGCCCCTAGAAGAATCGGGGCAGCAATACCTGAAATACAATGCGCCATCTGACCAGACGGCGCATTTGCTTTAATAGTGCGTGAAGCATCCCGGCGACCAGCGCCGGGATGCTTCACGCCTAGACGGGCAGTCAGTAGGGTGCGCCTCGGCGCACCGTCTTCCCCCACCCGAAACAAAAAGAAGGTCACCAGACCGTTGCACTGGCAAGCTGCCGCATCCGTACACAAAAGCGGTGCACCGCAGGTGCGCAGCACGCGAAGAATCTCAGTACCAATGGCGGCAGCAAGGGTTTTGCAGATCGGCGCAGGGATGCTTCGCCTTTGGCTCAGCATGACACGGGTGGCGGCATGTGCCATGCTGAGCCGGTGCGCCGTGCACCGCAGGTGCGCAGCACGCGAAGAACCCCTACTTATACAGGCAGCGGCAAGGGGCCGCGCCGGTGTATATACAAAAAATATACCACTCCAAAGTTACCACGAGATATGATCAAACTAACCCGGACGCAGAGTCGTCCCACGGAGGTTTGAAATGAAGCAAAACACATGGATGTCAAACACAATCACGCAGGATAAACCCCGGATGAAACCCTGGTATCTGCCGGGCGCCGCCCGGAATGAACCCGGCAATTCTGCCTTGCTGATCAATCTTCTCAACAGCTTTTCCCCGATCAGCCTGAAAGAGATGGATTCAGTAGCACTACTCAACCGCATCGACACCAAATTCGTCATGCCCATTGCACAGTTATGGCAAGCGCTGCCCACCCTTCAACCTGATTACAAAGTCCTCACCATGCAGGGACAGCGCATGAATCATTATCGCACCCTCTATTTCGACACCCCGGACTTTGATCTTTATCATCTGCATGTCAACGGGCGGGCCGACCGCTTTAAGGTCCGCAGCCGCGAGTACATTGATTCACACATCTCGTTTTTGGAAGTGAAGCACAAAACCCGCAAAGACCGCACCATTAAAAGCCGCATTGCAACCGACCAGCCCGTGGTCTGGATGACAGAAGACGCCGAAGACTGGCTGCAGAACGTCTTGCCTTATGACAGCCGGAGCCTGGAGCCCAAAATATGGAACACCTTCACGCGCATCACCCTGGTCAGCAAAAATCAGTGTGAGCGTGTCACCCTGGACGTGGACCTTGCGTTTTATACAGCACACAAAGTAATCCACCTGGATGGCATCGCCGTAGCCGAGGTGAAAGTGGCCGGACAGGATCAGGTCTCAAACTTTCTGGCACAGATGCGCAACCAAAAAATTCATCCGCGGGGTTTTAGCAAATATTGCATCGGCACCTCACTGCTTTATGAACAGGTAAAGAAAAATAACTTAAAGTCCAAATTATTGTGGCTTAATAAAATTTTGGAAGGAACGAAAGATGAGTGAATTTGCGAGTTTTCTGTTGAGTTTCGGATTTAACTTTATGGTTGCATTGTTGTTGGTGCGTTTCATTTACTATCCAACCACCCACAATAAACGCTATGTGTTTACTTTTTTGGCGTTCAATACCGTAATCTTTTTTGTTTTGAGCTTTATGACCAGTATCGAGATCGGTCTCGGGGTCGGGTTTGGGCTTTTTGCAATCTTCGCCATTCTGCGCTACCGCACCGATCCCATCCCGGTACGCGAGATGACCTATCTATTCGTAATCGCCGCACTGCCGGTGATGAATTCGGCCAGCGCCAACAGCGATCTCTGGCCTCAGCTCATCGCTGCCAATCTGGCCATTCTGGTGATCATGTTCGTTCTGGAAAAGGAATGGGGGTTTCACTATGAGGCTTCCAAACAGATTATATATGAGAAAATCGAGCTCATCCACCCCGACCGCCAGGCCGAACTGCACGCTGATCTCGAAGCGCGTACCGGTTTGAAGATCAAACGGATCGTCGTTGGACAGATGAACTTTTTGCGCGACACCGCCGAACTGACCATTCACTATGACGATGGACACCGTGCAGGCTGGCACA
Organism: uncultured Anaerolineaceae bacterium; assembly: GCA_964593905.1. Classification (GTDB taxonomy): domain Bacteria; phylum Chloroflexota; class Anaerolineae; order Anaerolineales; family Anaerolineaceae; genus CAZQLE01. The sequence goes on from CAZQLE010000027.1 coordinate 13,915, forward strand.
ACCCTGGCGAACCGGCCACCACAGCCTACGAAGAAGACGACGACTAAACCGCTTAAGGGTGAAAGCGGGTTGTTCGCCGCCGCGGGAAGGTTGGCCGACCCAAGCAGGCTTTGCACCCCGCCCCGGGCAGCTACAACGGAAGGTATAATTTGCATATGGCGCGAAAAGTACTCGTGGTTGATGATACAAGAAACGTTCAGCTTATGATCAGCGACTTTCTGAGCAATCAAGATTTTGAGGTGCTGACAGCTTCTGACGGGCGTGAGGCGTTGCAAACCGTGCATGAAGCAGAGCCGGATCTGATTTTGCTGGATATTATGATGCCCAATATGGACGGCTACCAGTTCATCACCCAGTTGCGGCGCGAATCAAGCACCCCGGTCATTATGATCACTGCCAAACAGCAAGAGGCCGACATCATTCGCGGTTTTGATCTGGGCGCAGATGATTACATCACCAAACCTTTCCGTCTGCGAGAGCTGCTGGTGCGCATGCGCGCCGTCTTGCGCCGGGTTGTCCCCCGCGAAGAAAACAAGCCGCGGCTGGTCATAGGCGATATTACACTGGATCACGGCAAGCATGAGGTCAAAAAACAGGAGCAGGTGGTCGAACTCACCCCGTTGGAATTCCAGATTCTGGAAATGTTAATGAAATCCGCAGGGCGGGTTATCAAGCGGGCCGAGCTGGCGATCCACCTGATGGAGAATGGCTTTACCGGTTCCGAATCGACCTTAAAGATCCACATCCGAAATTTACGTTTGAAACTGGGCGATGACCTGGGCCAGCCCCGCTATATCGAAACCATATTCGGCATTGGGTATCGTTTTTTGGAGGCCGCCGAATGAAACGGTCTTTACAGGGAAAGTTAATCCTTTCTTATCTGGCGGTGGCGCTGATCACCGTGCTGGTGGTGTCAGCCCTCATCTGGCTGACCTCAGGGCAGTCGCTGATGAACCTGGTGGTGGAGCAGCAAACCGCCCTGTTGAAAGAGGCCGCGCAAACTTACTACACCGCCAACGGCACAATGGAAGGTTTTCTGGACTACTACAACCTGGTAAACCGCCTACAACCCAAACCGGCTCCCGATAACCCGGATGATCCCGATAACCCCGGGCCGCCCCCACAGATGCGCGAAATCCGCGGTCTGCATGGGCTGGTAGATACCCAATACCGCGCGCTGATTCCCACCTTCGGGTATGATATCGGCCAGACAGTTCCGGCTGCCCAAATTAAAAATCCCGTGGCAGTGGATGTTGACGGAACCACCGTTGCCTGGATCCTGCCGGATACCAAGTTCCAGTTCAAACTCAGCGCCGAAGAGGGGGTCTTTTTGCAGCGCACCACGCTGGCCATCGGGCTGGCGGCGCTGGCCGGCGTGCTGGCAGCGGTGGGGATGGGCTTTTTCCTATCGGGCAGGCTGTTGAAACCCATTCTGCGCCTGACCAAAGCCTCTCAGGCACTGGCGCACGGCGATTTGCAGCAACAGGTGCCGGTCACATCACAAGACGAGCTGGGCCAATTGACCACCACCTTCAACAAAATGAGCCTTGATCTCTTTGAGGCCGATCAGCAGCGCAAGCGCATGACGGCCGATATCACCCATGACCTAAGCACCCCCCTGCAAATCATCTCGGGATATATCGAGATGCTGGAAGAAGGCGAAGTCACCCTGACCCCACAGCGGATCGAAATCATCAAAACCGAAATTGAGCATCTGCGCAGCCTGGTGGGTGACCTGACCACCCTGACGCAGGTGGAAGCCGGCGGGCTCGAAATTCAACTTCACCCGGTTAAGCCCGCCCTGCTGCTGGAGCGTATTTACCAGGCCTACCAGCCCATCGCCACCCGGCAGGGCATCACACTGGTGCTCGACGCGCCCCAATCGATCGCCGCCATACGGGTGGATGAAGGGCGCATGTTGCAGGTGCTGAAAAACCTGGTGGAAAACGCCCTGCGCTATACCCCCGCAGGCGGTGAAATCAAGCTCAGCGCCGGGATGAATGAGCGCATTCAACTGCGGGTAAGCGACAGCGGCTCGGGAATTGACCCCGAAGATTTACCCTATGTTTTCGACCGTTTCTACCGCGCAGACAAAGCGCGCGGGGGCAATTCCGGAAAAATGGGGCTGGGGCTGGCCATCTGCAAAGCCCTGGTCACCGCCCAGGGCGGTGAAATAGCTGCCGAATCTGCCGGAAAAGGCCAGGGTGCGGTCATGGCGATTACCTTTGACCCGGCACCGGTGCAAGCGGGAGCATAACCCCGGCGACAGACTAGCCCCAAAACGAATTTTTCTATCCCCCACCACGGCGTTTCTTGCCACCGAAGGGCAGTCTGCCTCGCATCAGGGCTTTTGACTTTGTGAAGGCCCCGGCGGGCTTTCTTGTCTGGGCTGCTTTTGGGGCCATGCCTGGTATATAATAGGTCATACTTACCGCCCGGCCCTTCTCAGAAGGTCCGCCGCCTGGCGTCACTTCTCAGCGTAAACCAGCCTTTGGATGAAAGATCAGACGCAGCCATTTAACCCTATGACCGGCAACAGACAAAATCGAAAGATCACCCTTGCCCTTCTAACCACCGGCGCAACCGACCCCAACAGCCGGGTCATCTGGGCCGGGGTGGCTGCGGCTTGCCGGGATAACGACCTGAATTTAATCTGTTATCCGGGGCGGCTGGTGCGTTCTCCGGTAGAGTTTGAAGCGCAGCGCAATGTGATCTACAACATGGTTGACCCGCAGGTGGTGGATGGCATCGTTTTGATGGGCGGGCTGAATGCCTGGGTCGACACCCGCGAGACCTATGCCTTTATCCGGCGTTTTCATCCCATGCCGGTGGTCACCACCGGTGTGGTGCGGGAGGGCATTCCCGGTGTTTCGGTCGATAATTATCACGGAATGCACACTGTAGTCACCCATCTGATCGCCCGGCATAATCGCCGCCGCATCGCGTTCATCCGCGGGCAGGCCAACCATCAAGAAGCGCTCGACCGCTACCATGCTTATCTGGATGTCTTAAAAGAAAATCAAATTCCCTTCGACCCCGAACTGGTCTTTCAGGGCGATTTTAAAGAGAGCGGCGGGGTGTTGGGGGTGAAGACCCTGTTGGATGAACGCCGGGTGAAATTTGACGCCCTGGTGGCTGCCAGCGACAACATGGCAATTGGTGCAATGAAAACCTTACAAGCTCGCGGGCTGCGCATTCCGGCAGATGTCGCAATTGCAGGAGTGGATGGACAGGATCAGGGGCTGGCGATTACCCCCCCATTGACGACCGTCCCGCTCCACTTTTACGAGCAGGCCTATCAGGCCGCCGTCATGGTGCTGAACCTGTTAAAAGGCCAGGAGGTCCCGGCCAAGGTCATCCTGCCCACCCGGCTGGTCGTTCGCCAATCTTGCGGTTGCGCCGATCCGCTGGTCACCCACGCCGAGGCCGTTCCCCATACAGACAAACTGGATTCGTTTACCGAGGAAATCCGCCTGCTGGATAACCTGGTCTTTGGCGAAGAGAACGCCAAGCTGCGGCTGCCGGGTGACGAGCTGCTGCGGCAAGATTTTCCGGCCCTGCTCAAACTGTTTCTGGCTGAAAGCCAGGGCAAGGTGAACGGGAAATTTTTGGATGTGTTCGCAGAGACACTCGCCAAAACCGCCCACACCGTTGATGCTTTCTCGCGCTGGCACGAGATTATCTCCATTCTGCGCCAGTTTGCCATCTCACAACTGCTCGATACCAGAGCACGTCTGCGCATTGAAAATCTGGTGCAACAAACCCGGGTGGTGATCGGTGAAACCGCCCGGCGGCATTATGCCTTTCAAGTGCTCAAAGCCGATGAAAAGCTGCATATTCTGGGTGAAATCAGCCAGAGCCTCAGCGTTACCACCAGCATTGCCGAGCTGATCGACGTGTTAGAACGTTCGCTGGCGCTGTTGGATATTTCGCGGTGTTATTTGTTTTTGTACGAAGACCCCGCCCGGCCCAATGGTCTGGCGCGCTTCATCTTTTCTTACGAAAACCACCGCCGCAGTGCGCTGCCCGCAGAGGGTATGGTCTTCCAGACCCGTTTTTTGCTGCCGCCCGGTCTGCTTTCGCCCGAACAACAACATCATCTGGTGGTGGAACCGATTTTCTTCCGCGAAGACCAGTTGGGATATGCCATCTTTGAAGCCCGGCCACAGGAAGAAGCGATCTACGAGATCCTCGGCGGGCAGATCAGCGCATCGCTCAAGCGCGCCATCCTGACCGAACGCAACATCCGCCTGTATGACGAGGCGCTCGAAGCGCGCAAAACGGCCGAAGAAGCCAACCTGTTAAAAAGCCGCTTTCTTTCCATGGTCAGCCACGAGCTTCGCACCCCGCTGGCGCTGATCGTCGGTACGATTGAAATGATGCTCCAGGAAGAAAAATCGGGCAACAACCCGCTTTTGCCCGAACCATACCGGCAGGACATGGAAGGCATTCATACCAGCAGCAAACACCTCTCGCGCCTGATCAGCGATGTGCTCGATCTGGCCAGTAATCAGGCCGGCGAATTGCGCCTGACCCGTGAGGCGTTGGATCTGGCAAGCATGTTTGCCGAAGCCGCCGTTCTGGGCAAATCACTGGCGCGTGAAAAGAACTTAAGCTGGCGGCAGCAAATTCCGCCCAGTCTGCCGCTGGTGTGGGGCGACCGCACCCGCCTGCGCCAGGTGACGATTAACCTGCTCAGCAATGCGGTCAAATTCACCGAAAATGGTTATGTGTCGCTGGTGATCACCCACGATGAGCATCATGTGCAGGTCGAAATCTGCGATACGGGCATGGGCATCCCGCTTGAAGAACAGGAACTTATTTTTGACGAGTTCCGCCGTTCTGAACGCAGCATGGCGCGCGGTTACGGCGGCATGGGGCTGGGGCTGTCCATTACCCGCCGGTTGATCGAACTGCACGGCGGCGAGATCGGCGTGCGTTCGACCGGTGAAGATGAGACCGGCTCCACGTTTTACTTCCGTCTGCCGGTCATGGCTCACGCCGCTGCGGGGGCAATTGCCCCGAGCAACCGCCGCAACACCGTGCTATTGCTAATCGAGAACTCCACCGACCGGCAGCGTCTGCGGCAGCACCTGGAACAAAAAGGCTTTGAAGTGGAGGTCATGGATATCACCGAACAACCGGGCTGGCTTTCGCTGGTCATGGCCGAGCTGCCCGGCGCAATCGTGCTGGATTTCCAACCCGCCACAGAGCGCGGCTGGGAATTAATGCAGTTGATCAAGCAAAACCCCGAGACGCGCGATATTCCGGTGGTGTTTTACAGTTTTTCAAACAGCCGCGCCACCGGAACCACCCTCGAAATGGATTACCTGCCCAAACCGCTGGGCAGCGCCGAGCTTTCGCTGGCGCTGGAACGACTGGGGCTGAGAGATGAAGACGAGCAGCGTACCATTCTGATTGTGGATGACGACCCCAAAGTACTCGAGATGCATGTGCGTATGCTGCAAAGCCTGGTGAACTGTCAGATCCTCAAGGCCCATAACGGCAAACAGGCGCTCAATTTCATTCGCACCGAGAAGCTTTCGCTGATTTTGCTCGATCTGATGATGCCTGAAATGGACGGCTTTGAAGTGCTCAAAATTATGCGCGAAGAAGAGACTGCCCGCAGCGTGCCCGTCATTGTGTTGACCGCGCAGATTTTAACCGCCCACGATATGCGCCATCTGCAAGAAGGGGTGGCGGCTGTTTTGGGCAAAGGGCTGTTCAATGCCGATGAGGTGCTGGCCCAGATAGAAGCCGCCCTGAACCACAGCAAACGTCTCAGCAGCCAGGCCTCGCGCATTGTGCGTCAGGCAATGGCTTACATTCACGAACATTACGCCGAATCGATCTCCCGCGTTGAACTGGCCGGGCATGTGTCGATCACCGAACGTTACCTGACCCACTGTTTTCGCCAGGAGCTGGGCATTACCCCTATGGAATATCTGAACCGTTATCGGGTGAAACGCGCCAGCATCCTGCTGGAACAGGGCGCCGACTCGATCACTGCGGTGGCCATGTCTGTCGGGTTTTCAGACAGCAGCTACTTCAACCGTGTTTTCAGGCAAGAAGTCGGGGTTACCCCCGGCGCTTATCGGCGCGGCAAACGGACAGGCGTTAACGATTAAATCCGCCCCGGCCATCTCAAAACATCTCCCGGCCATAAAATTCACAGCATTGTCCAATAATCCAAAAGCAAGTTCCAATTGTGCAAGACTTGACTGCTAAATTGTGACAAACTAAACACACAGGAAAGCGTAACAACACCCCATTCCAGCTTATCCCTGATTGTGAACCAATGTCCACCCATACCCACCCAGACCAATCCAATAACCGGTTGTGCATCATCGGAGAAGCAGACCCATTTTTATCCAACCTGCTCCGCCGTTTTTCCGAAAAAAGCGGTCTGCGGGTCAGGCGCGCCCAGACCGGCGAAGCCGTGGTAGAGTTGGTCCAGTTTGAAAAACCAGCGCTGGTGATCCTTGAACCCGATTTACCCGGCCGGCTGCGGGGTTGGCAGGTGGCAGCCGACCAGAGCATGGAGGATATCCCGCTGCTCATCTGCACCTGGTTAAGCGAGCTCGAAGCGCGCGCGCTGGTGAAACAGGCCTTCATTTATTTGCAAAAGCCCGACCTGCACTACTCCGGATTTATCGCGGCGCTGGAAGCAGCAGGGATACAACAGCCCTCCCCCGGCCAGGATCAGCCGCTATCGGCCGGTCGCCGGCCATAACCGGATTGGGCACGGAAAAGAGTAGGAGATCTTCTGATGACGATGACATCTCGACAAAGATTTTTAAAGGTGTTGAATGGAGAAATGCCCGATCGGGTTCCTGTAACCCTTTTCATTCAAGACCAGGGGCATTTTCTGAGCCAGAATTACCCCCAGGTGGACCCCTGGGACTATGAAACGCTTCAAATCAAGGTCATCGAACTTCAGAAACAGTTGGGCGCAGATGTATTTGTGCGCATGTTGTTTGGCGTCAACGATCCATTCTGGATTCATTTTGGCGGTTTGGATGTAAACCAGCAGACCGAGAACTGGGAAGTGAAAACCGAAGAACTGCATAACGGCAACACCCTGATCAAACGCTCCACCATCCGCACCCCACGCGGCACACTCACCCAGGAATTTTCAATTAACGAGCTCAGGCCGGGCACCTACATGTATGCCTGCACCAAAAAGCCCATTCACAATATCGAAGAGCTCGAAATTGCCATCCAGTATGAACCCAAAATGCCCGCAACCTGGCCGGCCCAGGTGCGGTCGCGCGTGCAGAAGATTAAGAACGTACTCGGCGAGGATGGCATCGTCGGCTCATGGACACCGCACGGCCCATTTAACAACGCTTCGCTGTTGATCGATCACGATGTTCTTTACGCCCTGTTCAAGATGGACTATGCCTACTACGAAAAGCTGATGAATTTTGCGATGGACCGGATTCTGGATTACACCCGCGCCATCGATCAGGCCGGGGTCGATATCCATTGTGTGGGGGGCAATGTGCCCAACGCGATGGTGGGCAAACGCAATTATGATAAATACATCCTGCCCTTTGAGAAACGCTATATCGATTTCGTGCAACAAAACGGCACCCCCGCCATGTACCATAACTGCGGGCAGGTCATGGCGCTGGTGGAATCCTATAAAACGCTGGGGGTGAAGGTGGCCGAACCATTTTCGCCTTCCCCGCTTGGCGACGCCGACCTTGCCAGAGTTAAAGAAGTTGTAGCCGGCGACTATATCATTCTGAGCGGCATCGACCAGGTTAACGTGCTTCAAAAAGGGAGCATCGATCAGGTGAAGCAGGCCACCGAACAGGCCATTAAAGCCGGCAAACCGGGTGGCAAATTTATCTTGCAGCCGGTGGATTTTCTTGAATATGGCACGCCCATTGAAAATGTGGCCGCTTATGTGCGCACCGCCCTGGAGTATGCGGCTTATTAATCGGTGTCGGGGTCAATAACCCGCGCATCTGTTCCCGGTTTTTCATCCATACCCGATCATCTTACTGTTGCAGAAGTCTATTTTACGGAGGAAGACAATGAATTCAAGAGAACGTGTGCTGCTCGCCCTCAATCACCAACAGGCAGATCGCATCCCGCTGGATCTGGGCGGCTGCGGGCAAACCGGGATGCATGTATCCACCGTTTACGCCCTGCGCCAGGCTCTTAAACTGGACCCGCCCGGCACGCCGGTCAAAGTGGTCGAAGTGTTCCAGATGCTGGGTGAAATTAAACCCGACCTGCGCGACGCATTAAACGTGGATGTGGTTGGTTTTGGCGGCAGCCTGAATTTCTTCGGCTTTAAGAATGAAAACTGGAAGCCCTGGACCACCTTTGATGGCACCCCGGTGCTTGTCCCCGAGCTTTTCAACACCGAACCGAATGAGAACGGCGATATTGTCATGTATCCCCAGGGCGACCGCTCGGTGCCGCCCAGCGCCAAAATGCCCAACGGGGGTTATTACTTTGACGCCATCATGCGCCACGGACCTGCCGACGAAACCAGGCTGAATGTTGAAGATAACCTGGAAGAGTTTGGGCCGATTTCAGACGCCGAACTGGCCCACCTGAAACGTGAAGCAACCGCGCTGTATACCCAGACCGATAAAGCGGTGGTCATGGTTCTGGGTGGAATGGCATTTGGCGATATTGCGCTCGTGCCCGCCCCCATGCTAAAAGCGCCCAAAGGCATCCGCGAAATCACCGACTGGTATATGAGCACCGTTACCCAGCAAGATTATGTGCGCGAGGTTTTTGAACGGCAATGCGAGATCGCGTTGGGCAACCTGCCCAAAATCTACGCGGCGGTGGGCGAAAACGTGAACGTAGCCTGGATGAGCGGCACCGATTTTGGCACCCAGAATAACTGCTTCATCTCGCCCAAAGCCTTCCGCTCGCTGTATAAACCGTATTACAAACGGTTGAATGACTGGATTCACCAGAACACAGGTTGGAAAACTTTCATCCATTCCTGCGGTTCGATCCTTCCGCTGATCCCGGATATCATTGACGCGGGTTTTGACATTTTGAACCCGGTGCAAATTTCGGCAGCCAATATGGACCCCACCGTGCTGAAAGAGCGCTTTGGCGATCAGATCACCTTCTGGGGCGGCGGCATCGACACCCAGCAGGTGTTGCCGTTTGGCACCCCCGACCAGGTGCGGGCGCAGGTGCGCGAAACCATGCGCATTTTTGGCAAGGGCGGCGGGTATGTGTTCAACCCGGTCCATAATGTGCAGGCCCGGGTGCCCATCGAGAACCTGTTGGCCATGTATGAGACGGTAATCGCAGAGGGCGGGTATCAATAAACCGGCAATCGTGATAAATTGTCCAATAATCCAAAAACAGGTTCCAAAAATGCAAGACTTTACCGGGTGTTTATGCCAGACTAAGGATGTTTAGAGGTGTATCCATTTTCTCGATTTCTATCCGGTATTTGCAGTTTACATCTGCAATATAATGTTAACTGATCGTGCTGTATTCTGGTTGTCCTACCTGTCTGCTTGGGCAGGTAATTCGTCCCATCTTTTCACCCATGAGGAGAAAGAATCGATGAAACGTCCGTTATACTATTGGGTCACCATGTTGTTGCTGGCTGCCGTTTTGTTGGCTGCCTGCACCCCGGCAGCGACCACCGCTGCACCCGCAGCGGCTGAACCCGCTGCGGCCGACGCGACTGGAAAGCCGCTGTATGTTGTCATCAACAAAAGCGCTGACCAGCAATATTTCATTGACCTGCAGAACTCGTTTGTCGAAGCCGCGGCCGGCCTGGGCGCGGATGCGAAGAAATTCGACGCCAAGCTCGACCCGAACCTGGGTGTGAGCCTGGTGAACGACGCGATTTCTGCCGGCGCCAAGGGCATTGCCATCACCGTGCCCGACCAGACGATCGGCCCCGCCATCGCCAAAGCCGCCAAAGATGCCGGTGTCGTGCTGATCGCCACCGATGACAGCATCCTGGATGAAGCCGGCAACCCCGTCCCCTTCGTCGGTTTCGACGGTAAAGACATGGGCAAGAAAGTCGGCGAAGCAGCCTCCAAACTGCTCACCGACAGCGGCTGGTTGAAAGATTCTGCCAAGAAAGTTGGCGTGCTCTCCGTTGAAGTTCAGACCCTCTCGGTCTGCAACGACCGCACCGACAACGAAAAAGCTGCCGTCAAGGCTGCCGGCGTGACCGATGACATGATCTTCGCGGTGCCCTACACCGGCGAAGCCCTGGCTGCCCAGGATGCGGCTGGCCCGATCATCACCGCTCACCCCGATATCACCAACTGGGTCGTCTTCGGCTGCAATGACGAAGGCGTGCTCGGCACCCTCAACGCCCTGGCTACCGCCGGCGTCAAGCCCGCCGATGTCATCGGTGTCGGCCTCGGCGCTTACGAAGCCTGCAAACCCTGGGCCGCCGGCCAGGACAGCGGTTTCAAAGCCGGTCTGTTCATCTCTGGTCTGGATGTCGGCAACACCGCTGCCACCGTGCTGAATGACGCGGTTGTCAACGGCAAAACCCCGCCCGAAAAATCATATGCCCCCACCACCATTGTGGATGCGGCCAATTACAAAGACGTAATGGATCCCATCTCTCTGGCCAACTGCTCCAAGTAAATTCTTTTTCTCACAGGGGGTTGGGGATTCGTTCCCAACCCCCCAATTTCCAGTCGAAGAGTGTTATTCCAATGACCATAACTGCTACTGCGCCACCAGATTCATCCATGTCCCGGCCCTCTGAAACCATCGTCAAGCCCGGAACTCTTGAAATTCGGAACGTCAGTAAAGCGTTCCCTAACGTCCAGGCCCTTACCGATGTCTCACTCGACATCCGGCCAGGTGAAATTCTGGCTTTTATGGGCGAAAACGGCGCCGGAAAATCGACGCTGCTCAAGATTATCAATGGTGATTACCAGCCCGATTCTGGCACGCTCTCGATGGATGGACAACGGCTCACATTTTCAAACCCGCTTGCCGCACATAAAGCCGGAATCCGCGTCATTTATCAAGAACCCGAGATCATCCCCGGGGTTGATGTGGCCGAGAACATCTATGTCGGTGAGCTGCCCAAACGTGCCGGATTAATTCAGCGCCGCCAGCTCAACGAACAGGTAAAGCAAAGCCTGGTTGAATACGGCTTTGATAAAGTTCTGCCGATGAATCTTCTGGGGGATGAATTATCATCAGCGCAACGCCAGATCGTTGAGATTATGCGCACCCTCAAATCGGGCGTTCGAGTTTTGGCGTTGGATGAACCCACCTCATCGCTTTCAGATGAGGAAGTTGAACGCTTGTTTGCCCTTGTGCGCCGTCTGCGCGACGAGGGTGTGGCCATTATTTATGTGTCACATCGCATCAAAGAAATTCTGCGGCTGTGCGACCGGGTTGCCATTTTACGCGACGGCCGGCTCATCACCATCGAACCCGCTGCCGAATTGAATGACGCCGAAATCGTACGGCTTATGGTCGGGCGAGAGCTTTCTGACGTTTTTAAACGCAAGTTTGCCGCCCTCGACCGCGAAGTGCTGCGGGTTGAAGACCTGAACAGCAACTGGCATAAAAACATCAATTTCCATGTTAATGCTGGCGAGGTGGTCGGGTTTGCCGGGCTGGTGGGTGCGGGCCGCACCGAACTGGCAAAGGTCATCTTTGGCGATCTGGAAAAAACCAGCGGGCGTGTTTTTGTGGAAAACCGCGAAGTAAACATCCGCCGCCCGGATGATGCCATTGCCAAAGGAATTGGCTTTGCACCCGAAGACCGCAAACGCGAAGGGCTGGTGTTGGTGCGCAGTGTGCTTG
>CAZQLE010000028.1:0-2022 GCA_964593905.1 uncultured Anaerolineaceae bacterium
TTCCCAATCAGGGTACGGCAGCGCTGCTGCCGCGGGTGCGTCATGCCCGGCCGCGCGGTATGATTCTGGGGGTGAACATTGGCAAGAATAAGGTCACGCCCAATGAAGAAGCCGTGCAAGATTACCTCTCGCTGCTGCGTGATTTTGCCGCATCGGCCGATTATCTGGCAGTAAACGTCAGCTCGCCCAACACGCCGGGGTTGCGCAATTTGCAATCGCGCAGCGAGTTGGAAGCGCTGCTGACGCCGCTGGCGGCCGAACGTACCCGGTTGGCCGGGCAGCTTCACAAACCGGTGCCGGTGCTGGTGAAGCTCGCGCCCGATCTGGACGATGGACAGCTTGCAGATGCACTGGAGGCGGTGGTTCACAGCGGTATGGACGGGGTGATCATCAGTAACACCACCCTGGCGCGCCCGGCCCTGCGCTCACCATATGCGGCTGAAATCGGCGGGCTGAGCGGTGTTCCGCTGCGCGCGCGCAGCACTGCGCTGGTGGCCCGCACGGTGCAATTGCTGAACGGCCGTCTGCCGGTGATTGCCAGTGGGGGGGTGATGTCTCCGGCTGATGCCCAGGAAAAACTGGATGCCGGTGCGTGCCTGGTGCAGCTTTATACCGGTCTGATCTATTCGGGGCCGGGTCTGGTGCGCGATTGTTTGCGCAGCGGGTTGAAACTACGCTGATCTGACTTTTGATCAACACCGGGGTATCTGAAAAAATGGATCACCCCGGTGTTATTTTTTAAGATCCGGCCCGGATATCCACCGTAAGAAAAATACTGGAATGGGTTGCGGTGTAATTGGGATGATTTTCGATATAATTATGGCTATGGTGCTCCCTCTGCTTTCAACCAAATTCTTTCCACCCACTGTTTCTGCCCGTGCCGTCGAACGTCCCCGTCTGGCGGCGCTGTTGCAAGCGGGCTGGGAGCAGCAGCGCCGCCTGGGGCTGGTCTGTGCGCCGGCCGGGTATGGTAAATCGACTCTGGCTGCAACCTGGCTGGCGACGCTGGCTGCGCCAAAAGCCTGGCTTTCATTGGAAGCTGAAGAAAATGACTCGGTGCGCTTCTTTCAGTATTTCACCGGCGCACTGCAACAGGTTGTTCCCGATCTTGGCTCTGGATATTTGACGGCGCTGCATGGCGCGGCAGACCCTTCTTTGCAGCATTTGATGGCAGCCGTGGTCAATGAAATTGCCCTGCGAAAACTCTCTTTTTGCCTGGTGATGGACGATTTTCATCTCATCCGCAATACTGCCATCTTTGACCTGCTGAACTTCTGGGTGGCCCACCAACCGCCGGGGGTATTTCTGGTCTTAATAAGCCGTGAAGACCCGCCACTACCCTTATCCCGGCTGCGGGCTCGCCAGCAGATGGTGGAAATTCGTGCCCGCGATCTGGCTTTTACCGCGGCTGAAACCGCAGATTTTCTTGCCGGTCAGGTTGAGACAACATTGACGCAGGCCCAGATTGATGCGCTAAGCGAACGCACAGAGGGTTGGGGGGTTGGGCTGCAATTGGCCGGGCTGTCGTTGAAGGCGGCCGATAATATTGATGAATTTATCCAGGCTTTTCATGGTGTGCACCATTATGTGATCGATTATCTGGTGGATGAGGTGCTTGGCGGTCTCTCGCCCGATTTGCGCCGGTTTCTTTCGCAAACGGCTATTCTGGATCGATTTAATGCCCCTTTGTGCGTGGCAGTTACCGGCTGTGAAGACAGCCGCGCCATGCTGGATCAAATTGAAAGCGCCAATTTATTTTTGGTCCCGCTGGATGAGCATTGTGAGTGGTACCGCTACCATCACTTGTTGGCAGAGTATTTGCGCACTGAGTTGACCGAAGAAGAGCAGGCCGAAATCTGGCGCCTTGCCGCGAACTGGCATGGCCAGAACCGGCTTCATGCCGAGGCGGTACGATATGCGTTGGCGGCCAAAGATTTTCGCGCCGCTGCGGAATATATTCTTCTTGCCGTGCGTCCGCTGGTTCAGGCGGGGCAAATCACCACGGCGCTGCACTGGATCGAA
>CAZQLE010000028.1:2032-25108 GCA_964593905.1 uncultured Anaerolineaceae bacterium
GAAGAAATTCCGGATGCCGTTGCATTTGAAAACCCCGAACTGGCGGTTATCCGCTGCTGGCTGTTGTGTTATTCAGGGCGCATTGGCGATGGGTTGACCTGGTTGAGCCGTTTTGAACTCCATCTCCCGGCTGATTTGCCCGCTGCGGTACGGGGTTTGCTGCTGGCGACCGATGCCTGGAAAGCAATGGCGACGAGCAAACCCGAATATTTTCTTTCGCTTAAAGATGCGTTGCAATTAATCCCCGCAGAAGATGCCCTCTTTCGCCCCCTGGCGTTGCTGGGCTGGGGAAAATATTTGCGTTCGCAGGGGCGGGCGGCCGAGGCGATGGTTTTTTATCGCCAGGGTTATGTTCTGGCTGAAAAATTCTCTCAACCCACGGTGGCGCTGCCAATTTTGAATAACCTGGTGTTCTTGATGGCCGACTGCGGCGAACTGCCGGCTGCCGTTCGGCTGGCCGAAGAAGCGGTGCAGCGGCACTCGCGCCCGGATGGCTCACCCATGCTGATGGCGGGCATTCCGATGATTGCGCTGGGCAGCCTGCAATATATGTGCGGTGATGTGACCCGCGCCGCGAATACCCTGACCAGGGGCCTTAACCTTATTCGCCAACTGGGAATGTACGAAATTCTGGCAATGCCGGCCGAGTCGGTGTTGATTCAAATTCTGTTCCAGGGCGGGCAGCATGACCAGGCGTTTGCAATGGTGCGCAATGTGCGCGCCCACGCCGAGAAAAAAGGCATTCCGGTTGTGGCCCATTACGCCGCCTCTATTGAAGCCGAACTGTATGGCCGCCTGGGCAGCCCGGAACTGGCAAAACGCTGGCTGGATCACATCCCCCTGTCTGAACCGGGCCCGGAGGAACTGCCTTTCGATTCGTTGTGGATGATGGTGGTGCGTAACTGTCTGGCAGCGGGTGAATATCAGCGCGGGCTGGATCTTCTGAACCAGTTTGAAGCCAGGCTGCAAACATCGGATTGGAGCAATTACCTGTCTCAGATCCGGGTATTGCAGGCCTGCGCGCTAAATCTGCTCGGGAAGACCCCGGCTGCGGCAGAGAAATTGCGCATGGTGTTGCAGACCGTGGTGGCACAGGGCCGGCGGTTTGACCTGCTTGAAAATGCAGACCGGCTGCAAAATGTTTTTCGCATGGTGCGCTCTGCCGCCCCGGAATTTGTCGACCCGTTCATCCACGCCCAGCCTGCCGAAACGAAGCCGCCGGCGGCCAAAACGGTGCAGCCTTTAATTGAACCGCTGGGTGAACGCGAACTGGAATTGCTGGCACTGGTTGCTGCCGGGTGTTCAAACCAGGATATTTCAGACCGGCTATATATTACGGTTGGAACGGTTAAATGGCATTTGAATAATGTCTTTGGCAAGCTGGGGGTAAAAAACCGCACTCAGGCGGTCGCCCTGGCGCGTGAATTGAACTTGATCCAGTAAAAAATCCTTTTTGAGATCCCCATTTTCATAACCTAACCCCCCGACCTAACTTTAGCAAGGTGCGGCGCTGCCTTGCTGTGCGCTATAAATAACAGGAACACGGGGTTGCGATCATTTCAGAAACGCAATTGCAGGGCAGTTTTCTTCGGCTGCTTCACTTTGTTTGCCCGGTGTGACAGGCATCTGGGGCAGGGGCGGGTAATTGAGGCCGAAAAATCGCGGTCTGGCAGCTCGCATGCGGCCCCCGATCGATCTTGCTTGAAATCGGAACGGCCGTATTGAAACGTGCCCGAAGGAGAAGTTATGAAAGATGAAAAAGCCGTATACCGGATTAAAGTGCTGGGGCGAATTGATCTGCGCCGCCGGTGTTGGTTTGAGCCTCTTGAAGTGCAGGAGGAAGAGGATGGCGTTACGGTGTTGGTCGGATGGATTGAGGATCAGGCGGCCCTGTTTGGTTTGCTGAACCGGTTTCGCGATCTCGCGATCCCTTTGATTGGTTTGGAAAGATTGATGTCAAATTTTAGCGATCATGCGACGGAGAAATGAAAATGAACACAATGTTAAAGATCTTTTTTGGCTTTATTGCAGCCGGCCTTCTTTTGGGACTGGTCACCTTTGCGATGCTGCCGCGCGTAATTGGCTGGGGTGTCTCAACGGCGGTGGCGGCCTCACGTGGAAAAGCAGAGCGCAACCTGGCTGAGATTGTCACCGTAACCCTTCCCGATGGGTATCAGGCTGATTATGCCTTGAAGGCGGGCGGGTATATTGCCGCCGGTTTTCGCCGCGGCGAACGCGAGCATCTGATTTTTATCCAGGGGCCGGCCGATTTACAGATTAATGAGGCCGATTTGGAGAACATGGCTGACAGTCAATATAACAGCCACAATGGGCGCAGCATGAAAGTGGTTTCACAGGATGAGATCACTGTGCGTGGACTGACGGCGCGGCGGGTGGTTAGCGAAGGGATCAACAGCGTCAACCAGCCTTACCGCCAGATGAACGTGATTTTTCAGGGCAATGACGGCCCTGCACTGCTAAACCTGGGTGCGCCCATTGCGCAGTGGAATCAGGCCGAAGTGGATGCAATGCTCGCTTCTATTCAATAATGGCAGTAGAATGGAATTACGGCACCGGTGGGGCAGTGCCCTGCCGGCTGCTTTATGGATCAGGAGGAATGAATGTGAACCCATGGACCTGTCTGGTGGCGGCTCATCGCGGCGCGCGCTCTCTGGCGCCGGAGAATACGCTGGCTGCGGCCCGCAAAGCTTATGACCTGGGCGCGGATCTGTGGGAACTGGATGTGACCTTAACCCGCGATGGTGTGCCGGTTGTGATTCATGACGACACGCTGGAGCGCACCACCAATGTGAGCGAGATTTTTCCCGAGCGCACCCTGCACCCCGTTCATACGTTCAGCCTGGCTGAATTGCAGCATCTCGATTTTGGCTCGTGGTTTAACCGGGTTGACCCCTATGGTCAGATTGCATCCGGTGCGGTCAGCGAACACGAGCAGGCCTCTTTTGTGGGCTTATCGATTCCCACCCTGGCCGAAGCCTTGCAGCTTACCCGTTCCTTAAACTGGCGGGTGAATGTTGAAATTAAGGATATGACCGGTGCGGTGGGCGACGGCATGATTGTTGAGGCGATTTTGCAGGTCGTTGCCCAGACAGAAATGGCCGGCCGGGTGCTGGTTTCTTCCTTCAATCATGATTATTTAAGACGGTGCCGCCGTCTTGCCCCGCAGCTTTTGCTGGGTGCGCTGGTTGAAGGCGGTGAGACAGGCGACCCGCTGACGGTGGTGCGCACTGCGCAGGCCGATGCCTATCACCCCGGCGCAGCCTGGCTGCGCGAGGAGGAGCTTCAGGCCTGCCTTCAGGCCGGCGTGTCTGTGAATATCTGGACGGTAAATGAGGTCGCCGACATGTTGCGTTGGATCACCGCCGGTGCAGCCGCGCTGTTTACTGATTTTCCGCAGCGGATGGTGCCGCTGGTGAAGCTGTCGAACCAGTCCTGATTTTACATTCTCCCGCGCAACATTTCGACCAGCTCAAAAATCACGGCAATGCGCTGCTGGCAGGTTTCTTCCACCTGATGCAGCAGGGCTTTGTCGCGGGTAAAACGCGCCGTCTCGGCGGTAACACCGCGATAATACACTTCCAGACGAGTCAGCCGGTCGGGCAGGGCCAGAACGACGGGAGAAAGCGGCTCGTGATTGGCCGAAGAAAGGCTTTGTCTGGCCGCTTCGAGTTCGTGCCGCCAGTCTTGAACAGTGCGCCCCGATTTGCTCTTGAACCCGCTGCGCGCCAGCGGCCGGGCAAACACCGGCAGCTTGTTAAACTCGGCGTCGGTTTCAGTGATGATTTGCAACAGCCGCTCTATTTGCTCAACAATAATTTGCGGGGTAACCTTCTCCTGTGCTTTGTGCAGCGGCACAGTGGGATCTTTTGTGCTTTCCGCTACGGCCGCGGGTTGAATCAGCCCGGCTCTTTCCAGTACCTCATATCCGTTGATCAGTAAGCCATGACTGTCTTTTGCCAGATGCAGCGCCAGATAAACGGTGGCTGCCGCGGCGTGCTCGGGCGGCATCAGGCCGTCGTAAGCGGTGTGGAGCGACACGCTCAGAAATTGATCGGGGGCCAGGCCCAACTGTGGGGCCAGCAGCGGAGCGACGCCGCGTATGCCGGGGGTATCGACCATGCCGGGTGCAAAAGGCACGGCCCACACCCCGTAGGAACCGATTTCGGCGGCCAACGACTGAGTGAAACCGACAATGCCCTGTTTTGAAGCAATATAAGCCGAGAGGCCGGGCATGGCATCGGTTGAAACCATGTTAATAATCACTCCGCTGCGGCGGTGCAACATATCGGGCAAGAAACCTTTACAGGTCAAAAAGGTGCCGCGCAGATTGGTAGAAAGGATTGAATCAAACAACTCCGGCTCCATTTCGACCACACTGGCGGCTTGAATGCGAATGGCATTATTGACCAGATACTCGGCGGGGCCAAATGCCTGGCGGGTTTGCTCAACCAGCTTTTGCACGCTGCCGGGGTCAGAAACATCACAGCGGATGAAGAACGCCTGCCCGCCGCTGGCGCGGATGGTGGCCGCGGTCTGTTCACCCTGGTCTGATATTTCGGCGATCACCACATTGGCCCCCAGTGCAGCGAAAGCCTGGGCGCAGGCCAACCCGATTCCGCGGCCGGCGCCGGTGATGACGGCTGTTTTGTTTTGGCAATCGCGGGCAGTTAGCCCGATTTGATGCAGTAAACTGGGAAGCGTGTTCATAAGATCCTCTGGGTGGCGGGGCAACCGGTTAGGTTCGATCGACCAGACGAATCACAAATTTTAAAGCCGACCAGATGTCGTTCACCGCACAGACTTTAACATCCACCAATCCCAGGCTGAGCCCAAACTGGCGGATGATATTTTCGTCCAGATCGGTGAAAACGCCGCTGCTGCGCTTGGGCCAGGATGCCCAGATCATGCCGGCGGGGTTGATGGCGGCCCGGCAGCCGGGCAAAAGAGCGTGCAGTTCGCTCAACTGATGAGCAAACAGGTGGATGAAATCCAACCGGCCTGCCGATGGCTCCACCCAGACCAGGTCGGCGGGCAGGGTGGGGACCAATGCGGCGTATGGGATGGGAGCCGCAAGGGCTGCGCACCGCATTCCGGCGCGCAGCCCCAGTTTATCGACCAGTGGACGGGAAGAATATCCGCTCATAATACTATTTATACCCCCGCCCGTTTTGCGGTGCAATTGCTTTTGCCTGACAGTTTTTCAACTTATGCAGTATTACCTGACCGTGTTGGAACCCAGAAGCCGGATGGGGCAACCTCTTGTGGAAGTTTGGCGGAATATTTATCTGGTATCTCTGTGCCCAGTTGAAAGAGCTGCCAGGGGTTGGCAGCCGGTGAACCGAAAGCAATGTGCGCGCTGCGTTCGTTCAGGTCAAATATCAGGCTGTGCAGGGTGCCAAAGAAATCTGCATAGTAATGACAATTTAACCCTGCCGGGTAAGAGGCGCTGAACAACGCTTTTAGATCGTCCACCGCGATGGGCTGCTCCTGGTGAGTCAGAAAATGCTCCATTGTTTTCGCCCGGGTCAGCGAATGTTGCTGACGGGTGGGCTCGGCGGCAATGAGTGCCGGATCGCAGAAGTGATTGGTTGCAAACACGTAGCCATCCTGCGTATATGCATCCACCCGGCGGACAGCCTGTTTTGCCCCGTAGGTTTCTGCCACGGCTGCATGACCGGAGGCATCGGCCAGGATCAGGATTGGATTGCTGCAACAGGGGAATTCATGGTAATATGCCAGCGCCTCATCCAACGTGCGGCATTCCTCCAGTAGGCTGCGCACCAGCGCCCAGAAGTGCAGGCCGTCTTGCAGCGCAGGGCGCATATACTCACCGCTGCCCACCGGCATTCCCCCGGCAGACATTGTCACTGAGAGACCGTGTTCATTCATTCCGTCGCAGCGTCCAAACAGCATGACCGAAAAACCCAGGTGCGCTGCTTTGCCGTTAATGCGGGTGGTCACCAGACGTAAATCGTCCATTGTTTCGTTGAAATCATAGTTTCGCGCCACCAGGGTGTGCCCATTGGCCGTCAGCCGGGGGAGTGCAGCCAGATGGCTGCAATGCTGCGGCGCCAGATGCGTGGTGGCATAATAAACCATATCTGCCGGGTGAATGTGCAGCACATCACAAACCCCATTGATTTCTTCTTCGAGGCCGGGGCAGAAACGGCGCATCAAGGCGAGCGTGTGTCCCAGATCCTGCCGGTTGGGAACCTGTTTGCCCGATTGAAGGAACTGTGTGAAACCGGGAATTTGCTGGATGACCTGGCCTTGCTGTACGCCAGCGTCGTATGCGGAACCCTGTAAGATTACATGATTGAAGGAACAGTGCGTAACATTTTGAGACATATTTTTACCTCGTTTTGAATCCGTTGAATGGTCTCATCTTATTGCCGCTTAAGATGAAAATCTTTTCGTTGTTTGCGTTGCAATTTGCATTTCTTGCGTTATCTGGCTGTTACAATCTCATCCCTGCGTGATGCACTTCCATCAGAAAACAACCATCCTCGCGCCACCTCTGCAAGATCCAGCGACTCGCTAAGATGCGTCTGACGATAAGCGCCAACCTGATCGGTGCGCTGCTGGCGATGATCAAGTTTGCCTGTTTATGACATTTATTTTACGTAAAAGGCCGGTAAAGGGTTCGTTTTTTTGATCTTTGTTTTGTGGTTAAACTTTTTTCTCGTCTCTGGTGTGGTGGTTCAAGCAAAGTGTTTTCCGACATCTTCTGACTCAAAAATTGCAGCAGGCGCCGATCTTTCGCAGCGCATGCTGTCGTTTAAACTGTCGAAAATGATTACTTATTCTGTAAGAAAGCTTGTTTTTATCAATGATCTTTGCTATGCTTATATCGAACCGGCGGGCGAACGCTGCGGGGGTTTATCGTAGGCCCGGTTTCTTGTTCCCCCTCTCAACCAAATTCTTCTATTCCAATCTCCCGGATACACCGGGAGACAGCGGCCGTGTTGGCCGAATCATCACGGGAGGGAAACCTATGAAATTCCATGTTTCTGCAAAATGGATCAGTATTTTGTTGGCAGTTGTTCTGGTGGTCACCGCCGGCGGCTTTATGTCCACCGGTCAGCGGCCGCCTCTTCAGCTTCAGATTCTGGCGATCAATGACTTCCACGGTCAATTGGATCCGGGGCGCACGCTGGGGGGCGTAGAATATCTGGCGACGCTGGTCAAACAGGAACGCGCCGAAACGCCCAATACCGTTTTTATCGGTGCGGGAGACCTGATTGGCGCTAGCCCGCTGCTTTCGGCGCTGTTTCATGATGAACCTACCATTCAGGCCATGGATCTGATGGGCATGGATATGGCGACCGTTGGGAATCATGAATTTGATGAGGGTTGGCAGGAACTGCTGCGCATTCAAAAGGGCGGTTGTCATCCGGTGGATGGCTGTTTGGCCGGTCCATATGATGGCGCACAATTCCCCTACCTGGCCGCCAATGTGGTTAAGACCAAGAACGGCCGCGGGATTTTGCCGCCCTTCAAGGTGATGACGGTTGAAGGTGTGCGGGTGGGCTTTATTGGCGTTGGCCTCGAAGGCACCCCCGAAATTGTCACCCCCACCGGCGTGGAAGGATTAACCTTCCTGGATGAAGCCGCGACAGTGAATAAATATGTCGCCAAGCTCAAGCGGCAGAATGTGCGTAACATTGTGGTCATTTTGCATGATGGCGGCTATAAGACCGGCGATCAGAACGCTTGCACCGACTTTAATGGTTCTGTGGTGGATGTGATTAATGCCATGGATCCCGAAGTGGATGTGGTTTTGACCGGTCATACCCATCAGGCCTATACCTGCGATATTGGCGGCAAGATCGTTACCAGTGCCGGGTCGGCAGGCAGCTACCTGACCGATATTGATATCAGCATGGACCGCCGCACCGGCAAAGTGGTCACCCTGACCATGCAGAATATCCCGGTGACCAGCACCATCGCCAAAGACCCTGAAATGACCGCGCTGCTTGAAAAATATCGCACGCTGACCGCCCCTCTGGCAAGCCGGGTGGTGGGTTCGATCACCGCGAACATTACCCGCACCGCCAACGCGGCCGGTGAATCGGCCCTGGGTGATGTGATCGCCGATGCCCAGTTGGAGAACACGGCTCCTGCGGCCTATGGCGGGGCTGTGATGGCGTTTATGAACCCCGGCGGCATTCGCGCAGATATGTTCTATGCCCAGAGCGGCACCGAAGGCGATGGGAACGTGACCTATGGTGAAGTTTTTGCCGTGCAGCCCTTTGCCAACAATCTGGTCACTTTAACCCTGACCGGTGATCAAATCAAGACCATGCTCGAGACCCAGTTCACGGTCAACCGCATGTTGCAGGTCTCGCAGGGCTTTAGCTACACCTGGAGCCAGGGCGCTCCGGTGGGCAATAAAGTGACGGCCATGTCGCTGAACGGCGTGCCGATTGACCCGACGGCCAGCTATCGGGTAACGGTCAACAGCTTCCTGGCGACCGGCGGCGATGGCTTTACGGTTCTGGCCTCTGGAACCGACCGGCTGACTGGCGTGATTGATCTGGATGCGTTTGTGCAATACGTTGAGGCGCATTCTCCAATTGCACCGGGACCCCAGGACCGCATTGTGGTTCTGCCGTAAACTTTGGGTTTGTGAATGAAATGGATGCGCGAAGGGGCGGATTTTCTCCGCCCCTTCGATCTTTTTTATTCTTTCAGCGCTTCGCTCACCCTGAGCAGCTTTTCGCGTGCTTCGGCGGCCACCCTGGCTACCTCGGGCTGGTGGATCAAGGTTGACATCATCAACGGGTCAATGAGCGCCACCTCGGTCAGATTCTCTTCGAGCTGGCGGACTGTAACGTTGCAGGGCAGCAGCAGGCCGATCTCGGGCGCGGCTGTCAGCGCGCGGTGGGCCAGCGGCGGGTTGCATGCGCCCAGAATGCGGTGGGGCGGGTGTTCGACCCCCAGTTTTTTGCGCAGGGTGTCTTGCACATCGATCTCGGTTAAGACGCCAAAGCCTTCGGTTTTAAGCGCGGCAACGGTGCGCTGCAAGGCGTCTTCAAAACTGGTTTGCAGATGTACAAAAATGCCCAACGGGTGGGTGACAGGTTTCATTCGAATTTCCCCTTTTGGTGATTAAGGACCACTGACCACCGGCAGCCCCTGCGACTGCCAATCGTTCATGCCGCCGGCCATGCTGGTGATCAGGGTATACCCGGCGCCGCGCAAGATATCGCGTCCCTGCTGGCTGCGGTTGCCCGAACGGCAAACCACCACCACCTCGCGGTCTTTGGGAACTTCGTTCAGCCGGTTGGGCAGCTCTCCCAGTGGGATGAGGGTGGCATCAGGGATGTGCCCTTCATTCCATTCTTCCGGCTGGCGCACATCCAGGATGAAGGCGCCCTGATCACGCTTTGCGGCGGCCTGCGCAACCGAAATTTCAGCGGTCAGGGTGGTTTGTGCGGCGGGCATGTTTTGCAGCGTTAGCATGGCGCCGACGGCGACAATAATTAATACCGCAACCACCCAAACCCAGGTCGGAAAAGTGCTTTTTGCGTTTGATTTCTGGTTTTGTTTTCTCACGATCATGCTCCATTAACTTTATTTAAAGGGCATCAGCCGTCTTTTTTACACTTCACCCTGTGCGGCTCAAGCCGCGGCTGCCAAGAATTTTGGCTATCTGGTTAGATGTAATTCGTGGCAGAAAGTGACAGGCAGCCGGCAGGCAAAAAAGACCGGCAGAGAGGTGCACCTCTGCCAGTCTTTTGGGGTGGGTAGCTGGATGATTAGCTCTGATAACAACAGCAGGCGGCGAAGTGGTCTGCTTCTGCTTCTACCAGCGGTGGTTGGTTTTTGGCGCAGTCCCAGGTGGCGTTGGCCAGCGGGCAGCGCTCAAAATAAACGCATCCGCCGGCGTTTTTCAGCGATTTTCCCTGGAAAGATTCCCGAATGCCCTCCCATTTGCGGTCCAGCCGGGGCACCGAGGCCATCAACATTTTGGTGTAAGGGTGTAAGGGGTTGTTATAAATTTTGACCGTTGAGCCGCGCTCGACAATATGTCCCTTGTAGAGGATGACCGATTGGTCGCTAATGTAATAGCCGAGTGAAAGATCATGGGTGATGAACAGCAGCGAAAGCCCCTGTTTTTTCAGGCCGGCCAGCAGGTTCAATACATCAATCCGGGTTGAGGCATCCAACATGCTGATAATTTCATCAGCCACCAGAAACTTAATATCCAGCAACAGTGCGCGGGCAATGAGCAGGCGTTGAAGCTGGCCGCCACTGAGCTGATGGGGGAACTTGTTCAGCACAATTTGAGGATTCAACCCGACCGATTCGAGAGAATTATTGACCCTGGCTTTCCAATCTGCGTCGCCGATTTCAGGAAAAAACTCAGCATGCAAAAGGCCATAGACCCGGTCCGCTTTAAAGATCGGGTTATACGAACTGAAAGGGTCTTGAAACACACCCTGCACACTGCGATAGTATTCCTTAAGCTGGCTGCCTTTCAATTCAGCGATATCCAGGCCGTTATATTCAATTGTCCCCCCGCTTTTTGAGATCAGGCGCAGGATCATTTTGCCGATGGTGCTTTTGCCGCTGCCGCTTTCGCCAATTAGCGAGACAACTTCGCGGTCGTGGACGTTGAAGCTGACGTCGCTGACGGCTTTCAATTCTTTGTTGCCAAATGCACCGAGCCGGTAGGTCTTTAAGAGATTTTCGATCTTAAGCATTCTGTTCCATCTCCTTCCAGCAGGCGGTGAAATGGCCCCTGGCAATCTCTACAAAGGGTGGTTCGGTGAGACATTTTTCCATTGCCAGGGGGCAGCGTTCGCGAAAACGACAGCCCACAGGCGGCTCAAGAAGCTGGGGCGGGTTGCCCGGAATGCCGACCAATTGCTGCTCATCGTGACGCACCCCCACTTTGGGCAGCGAGGAAATGAGCAGGCGGGTATAGGGATGGCGCGGGTTATGGATGATCTCGTGGGTGGGCGCTTTTTCGGCCAGTTTTCCGGCATACATCACCAGAATGGTATCGGCAATCTGGTAGAGTACCGAGATATCATGGGTGATGACGATCATACTTTTTACAAAGCTGCGGTTGCGAAACTCCACCAACATTTCGGCCACCGCGTGCTGGGTGGAGACATCCAGCGCCGAGGTGATCTCATCTGCGATCAACAGTGAAGGGTTCAGCAGCGTTGAAAGCACCATCACCATGCGCTGTTTCATGCCGCCCGAAAGTTCAATCGGATACATATCCAACACATCGGTGGTAAGGTCCACCAGCTCCAGGCGGCGCTTGAGCTCGGGCAAGATCTTCTCGTAGCTGATTTTGCGCGATTCGAGCAGCTCGGTCACCAGCTTTTTAATCTTGCGGGTCGGGTTCAGGGCGCTCATTGCATACTGTGGCACAATGGAGACCTTCTTGAACCGGTAGGCGTTCATTTTTTCGGTATCCCAGATCGGCAGGGCTTCGCCATCCAGTTTTACCGAACCGCTGATATATTTTTTGGGCGGCGCCAGATGAATGAGACTATACCCGAGCGTGGTTTTGCCGCAGCCCGATTCTCCGGCCAGACCCATAATCTCACCATCTTCGATCGTGAACGAAACATCATCCAGCGCTTTCACGTCGCCGCGGAGGGTCTGATAATAGACTTTAAGGTTTTCAATTTGTAAACTCATGGCTTACATCTCTCTAAGCTTGGGGTTGAACACTTCATCCAACCCGACATTCATGACATACAGGGCGCCAACAATGGCAGTAATGGCGACGCCGGGTGGAATAAACCACCACCAGATTCCCAGCATCAGGGCACTCCACAATACCGCATTATTCATCATCACCCCCAGCGAAATTCCTACGGTGGGCCCCAGACCGATAAAGTCGAGGGTGGCCGCGGTTAGAATGGCCCCGCCAAATTGCAGGATAAAGGTCATAAACAGATAAGACATCATGTTGGGGGCGATTTCATGGAAGATGATCTTCCATGAGTTCATCCCGGTCAGTCTGGCCAGGTCGACAAATTCTCGGGTGCGCAGCGAAAAGGTCTGGGCGCGGATGGCGCGCGCTGCCCAGGGCCAGGATGTGAAGCCGATAAAGATGCTTTCAACAAAAATTCCGCGCACCTGCAAGTAGGCCGCAATGATCAGCAGCACCGCCAGGGTGGGAATGACCAGCACGATATTAGTCAACATGCTGAGAGCCTCATCCACCACACCGCCGCGGTATCCTGCGATAAAACCGATCACAACCCCCAGCAGAGTCCCCAGCCCACCGCCGATGATCCCAACCAGAAAGGTGGATTTCAGGCCAATCACGAACTGGGTGAATACATCCTGCCCAAAGGTGGTGGTGCCGAACCAGAATTGTGCCGAAGGGGGCTGCGGTCCGGCTGCCACGAATTCGTCAATCTTATAATCGGTCAGCAGCGGCCCCACAAATGTCAGCACAATAAAAAACAGCAGAATCACCAGACCGATGCGGAGCTTCATATTGCGCAGGGCAAAGTAGAGAAATTCGTTTTTCTTTTTTGTTTTCATCATGCTGCTTTACCCTTCACCCTGCAGACCGGTGCGCGTTCTGGGATCGACGATCACATAGATAATATCGATGGCGAAATTGGCGAGCAAAACACCGACGATAATGAAGAGGAAACATCCTTGGAGGAGGAAGTAATCTTGATTTTGAATGGATTGCAAGATCAGGAACCCGATGCCGGGATAGGAGAAGACAATTTCAGTCGAAAGCGCACCGGCCACAATTACGCCCAGTTGCAACGCCAGGCCGGTAATTTGAGGCAGGATGGCATTGTTGAACGCATATTTGCGGATCAGTTTGCGCGGCGCGCCCAGCGCTTCGAGGTAGTGGGAATAATCTGCTTCCAGTTCGTAGATGATCATGTTGCGCATGCCGATGGCCCACCCGCCGAACATCACCATAAACAGAGACCCAAACGGCAGCAGCCAGTGCTTGAAGATGCTCCAGATAAAGGTCCAGGAAAAATGCGGCTGCATCGAAAAATCAAACGCGCCGGCGATGGGCAGGATGTTTAGCACAATGCCAAAAACCCAGGCGAGCAGGATACCCAGCCACATGTAAGGCGTGGCGGTAAGAATGTAACCGATGGGCAGCAGGGTGTTATCCAGCTTTTTGTTCCGCGCTGCGAAAGCGCCAAACTTGTTCCCTGCCCACCAGCTTAACAGAATGGCCGGCACCAGCAGGAGAAGATCAAATGGAATGGCATTCATGATGACCTTTAAGACCGGCGTTGGAAACACGAGAACGCTGATCCCGAGATCACCCTGGAAAAGAGCTTTCCAAAAGTTAAGATACTGCTGCCAGATTGGCAAATCTAATCCAAATACCTGCA
Source organism: uncultured Anaerolineaceae bacterium (assembly GCA_964593905.1). Lineage (GTDB taxonomy): Bacteria > Chloroflexota > Anaerolineae > Anaerolineales > Anaerolineaceae > CAZQLE01. The sequence continues at coordinate 15,406 of CAZQLE010000028.1, forward strand.
TGTAATAGGCGGTCAGGGTCCTGGCGGCGTCGCCGCGCAGACTAAAACGCGACATCATGATCTCGACCGGGTTGCCTGGCATAAAGCGGGGGATCAGCCAGTCGATGGTGACGGCGAGAAAAAACGTGAGAAGGTAAAGGATTATTTTTCTGGTGAAATAACGTCTCACGATGGATCACTCTTTCTTGTGCATAAAAATTGAGAGGATACCGCCCCTTCTATCACCTGTTGGGCGCGAAGGGGCGGTAAGAGCGGGGCGAAATTTTACTGTTCGGCGAGTTTGATATCGCAGAGCATCTTGATGCCGGTCATGTTCCAATATCCGCGCCAGGTGGCAGGCAGATAGTGATTGGAACCGTCGGCAGAGGCAGGCCAGTTGGTCCATACTGCATTGCTATACTGCGCCCACAGGCCGTTGTACCACAGCGGGATCAAGGGCATGTCGGTGAGCTGGATCTTCTGCAGATCGCTCATAATGGCTTTCATGCCTTCCAGGTCATCGATCTTGGTTTGATCAAGCTGGGCAACCAGGTCAAAAGCTTCCTGATTGTCATAGCGGCCGTAGTTGCCATTTTGCAGCGTGGCAATGTCTTCGATCGGGTGCATGAACATCCAGTTGTAGTATGTCCAGGGGGTGTTGCTCATCTGGGCATCGTTGGCGATCATCATGTCAAACGTGCCCTGGTTGCGTGCATCGAGATAGCCGCCATAGTCGGGGAAGTTTGATTCAGCATTGATGCCGACAGCCTTGAGGCTGCTGACGATGATCTTGTTGGCTTCCATCCAGTCTGTCCAACCATTGGGGTTGTTGACCATCAGCTTGATCTCAGCGCCGTCGGGGGCTTCGACAAAGCCATCGCCGTTGGCATCTTTGTAACCGGCGTCGGTCAGAATCTTCTTGGCCTGTTCGGCGTCATAAGAGAAGCCCAATTCGTCCACTACTGTCTGGTCCACATACTGATCCCAGATGGGCAGCAAACCGGTGGGGTTGGCGGCCTGAACGATGTTGCCGTAGTCTTGTTCCACAATCTGTTTGGTGTTGATGGCGAAGGCCACCGCGCGGCGGAAGGCGGCGTCATCCATCGGTTTTTTGGTCAGGTTCAACAGCAGCCAGGCGGTGTTGGCCGAGAGCATGTAAGGCGCCTGGGGATAGTAGGTCTGAACGCCATAGCCACCCTGAACCAGCGAAGCAACGCCGGGCAGGAAGTTGTTGCTCAGATCGAGACCACCCTGCAAAACCAGGCCGAGGGCCACGTTGTTGCTGCCGTTGACGATGTCTACGATGCGCTTCGGTTTGGGGTCGAGATTGAGGGCGGCTTTACCCCACCAGTTCTCATTCTTGATCCAGACCATGCGGCTCTGGTCGTGGCTTTCGTACAGATAGGGACCGGTGCCAACAGGGTTCTCATTGGCGCCAGTGGTGATTTCTTCCTGGCTCTTGGCACCCCAGATGTGCTTGGGTACGATCGGGGTGGTGTAGAGCATGTTACCCCACTGCTGGTAAAGGGTCTCGTTGAAGTTGAACTTCAGGGTGCTTTCGTCCACTTTTTCGATCGAATCGAGCCACTGCCAGACGATGCTGATATTGACCGGGGCATCTTTGGCCATTTCGAAGGTGAACTGAACATCATCGGCGGTCAGGGGGGTGCCATCTGAGAAAGTGACGCCCTGGCGGACTTTCAGTTCGTACACTTTCTCGCTGGTCCAGTCACCACTCTCGGCCAACCAGGGTTGATATTCATTGGTCAGCGGGTCGTAGATGAACAGGGTTTCGTAGCACAGGCCCAGGGTTCCCATGGCATAACCACCGGTGTTGAAGGGGTTAAAACTGGATGGGGGACCCCACTGGGTGCCGCTGGTGTAGAGAGTTTCTTTGCGCTCAAATACGTCTGCCGACGGAGCCGGGGTGGCTTCGACAACCACTTCTTTGGTCACAACGACTTCTTTTTCCACTTCCACGGTCTGAATGACCGTCTGCGGAGTGGGGGTGGCGCAGCCTGTCAAAAGAATGCTGGCCAGAACCAAAATACTCACGATTGTTACGAGGGTCTTACGCATTTACAATCTCCTTATTTAGGTCAGGTGAAATTGAAAACAATCTACCAGGCAGTTCAGTCACTCGAAAGCTTTTATTACCTCCTCTTCCCCATCGAATGCATTTGCTTGAAGGGCGTTTTTTTAAAATTGAGCGGACAAATGAGACGATGCTGTCTTCTCGGTCTGAGCCAGGGCGCCGCAAGATTGGCGCAGGATTAATTCAGTCTCCATGATGATGCGCTGCGCCGGCTTGATGCCATTTTCGATCAACTGAATCAGCAGCTCGGTGGCTTTGAACCCGAATTGATAAATGGGCTGGCGCACGGTGGTCAGTGTGGGGCGGGTTGTCTGTGCGACGGGTAAATCATCAAAACCAATAAAGGCAATATCTCTGGGGATGCTCAACCCGGCCTCGTGGACGGCGCGCATGGCGCCCACCGCCATTTGATCGGAGGCTGAGAAGACCGCATCGGGACGGTGGGGCAGCAAGCGCTGCATGGCGTAATATCCGCTGGCTTCGCTGAAATCGCCTTCGGCGATCAGGGCCTCGTCGATCTGAATTCCCTGTTCAGTGAGCGCTTCGAGATACCCCTTGCGGCGGTCAATGCTGACCGGGCTGTTGCGGGTGCCGGTGATGGTGGCAATGCGCTGGCGGCCCAGGCAGATTAGATGGCTGACGGCCCGATGAACCGCCCGGTCATTATCCACATCGATGTAGCTGACATCATAGTCACCCCCCGGCCGCCCTGCGATTACCAGCGGAATTCTGGCATGGGTCAGACGGTCAATCAACTGGTCGCCAAGCTGCCCGGATTGGACCAGAATTCCATCCAGCATTCCGCGACGAGATACCCTGGTGAAAATTTTTTGTTCGTCCTCGGGGGTATCGACCAGAAAAAGACTGAGGGTGTAGTCACGCTGGTTGCAGGCCTGGGCCACGCCCTGGGTGAGTCGCGGAAAATAGGGGTCGCTAAAAAATGAGCTAACCCCGCGTGGCAATACCAGCCCGATCATCCAGGAGCGCTGCGAAACAAGCGTGCGGGCCGCCACGTTGGGGTGGTAACCGGTCTGTTGAATCACCGCTTCGACTCGCCGGCGAACATCATCCCGTACATTGGGTTGGTGATTCACAACGCGCGAGACGGTAGAGCGCGATACACCCGCTAATTTCGCAATGTCCTCCAGGGTAAGATTGGACAGGTCCATAATTTGCTTTCAACTGTTGTGTTGGGGTGATTGTTGGGAGCGTTCCCAACCTAAAAACTATTATATAAAATTTTAAAAATATGTCAATACTTTTTTAATAAAATAACAGGTAAAAAATCATAGCAATTATTGATCGGTGGATAAAACCCTCCCCATTTAAGCTGATTGCGGCTGTAAAGCAGACAGGTTTGCCTCAGCGGAAGGGTGTTGGGGGTGATTTGAACACAAAAATCAGATTAAAAGCGCTTTTTGGGGCGAAAAGCTATTCAATCAGCCGGTAAAAGGATGTCTCAAACCGTTGGGAAGAGGTAAAATAATAGAGACGTGATTTAACCGGGCAAAACGGCTTGACAAAACAAAATACGGCGCTAAAATAAGTTCGTATTAACTAAAATTTCATTTAAAAATACTAAAATTTTGAGGCTGCATGGACCGTAAGGTAAAAATCATCGACATTGCACGTGAAAGCGGTGTTTCGTTGTCGACGGTTTCGCTTGTTTTTAACAGCAAGCCCGGTGTATCTGAAGAAACGCGGGCAAAGGTTTTTGAGGTTGCCAGCCGGTTGGGTTATTCGGCTAAAGCGGCTGTGCCCCAGCCAAAAATCAGCCCGCTTTCCACGGTTGGAATGGTGGTGAAAACCGACCCGGATATCCCGGCTCAGGCCAACCCTTTTTATTCAAAAGTGATTGCGGGGATCGAGGATGTTTGCCGGCGCAACAGTATCAATCTTTTGTTTGCCACGTTGCCGGTGGATGAAGATAACCATCCTGTGGAAGTGCCTCATTTACTCGCCAGCAGCAATATTGACGGCCTGCTGATGGTGGGCACTTTTATGGATGATACGATTATTTCCATTTCGGGCAAGCGTACGCCGCCGATTGTGCTGGTGGATGGTTATTCCAGCCAGGAAAAATATGACACGGTCATTTCAGATAACTACCGCGCCGCATATCAGGCGGTGGAGTATCTTTTGGAGCGCGGCCACCGTCATGTGGGGTTGGTGGGCAGCGATACGGTGTGTTACCCGAGTTTGCGCGAGCGGCGCAATGGTTATCTGCGCGCGTTGAAAGAGAACGATATCAGCGACATCTATATTGCGAATTTTAATATCAACAAAACCAAAGGTTATATCGAGACCCAGCAACTGCTTGCAGCGCACCCTGAAATTACCGCTTTGTTCTGCGTAAATGATGACTGTGCCAGCACGGCGATCCGTGTTGCGCAGGGGCTGGGCAAAAAAGTGCCGCAAGATATTTCCATTGTCGGGTATGATGACACCTATATCGCTGCACATACCTTGCCCGCGTTGACCACCATGCATGTCGATACGCTGGCCATGGGCAGGGCTGCGGTGCATCTGCTCTCACTGCGTCTTGAAGACCCCGAATCGGCGCGAATGACGCTGACGATCCATCCCACCCTGGTGGAACGCGAGTCGGTTGCCGTGGTAAAAAACAGGTAAATTATCCGTCCGGATGCAAAGATTCCTTCTCTCGAGATTGTTATTTAAGCGATAACAACCTTGCTTTCATCTGGTTGTTTCTCGATCTGGCCGGTTGAAAATTCATTCATAATTTTGATGGAGTTCTTATTCAATGACTATTGCATCTCTTGCAAATATCCCCTGGGAAGAAAAACCGGCTGGTTGTTCGGATGTGATCTGGCGGTACAGCGCAAACCCGATCATCCCGCGTGATTTGATCCCTTCTTCCAACAGCATTTTCAACAGCGCCGTGGTGCCCTTTGAGGGAAAATATGCCGGTGTGTTCCGCTGTGATAATAAAAAGCGCGAAATGAATATCCACCGCGGTTTTAGCGCCGATGGAATTAACTGGCAGTTGGATGACGCCCCGATTGAATGGCAGTGTGCTGACCCCGAACTGGCCCGCTTTGAACATCGCTATGATCCGCGTGTGACCTGGCTTGAAGACCGCTATTACGTCACCTGGTGCAACGGCTATCACGGCCCAACGATCGGCGTTGGGTACACCTGTGACTTCGATCAATTTCATTTTATTGAGAACGCCTATCTGCCGTTCAACCGCAATGGGGTGCTGTTTCCGCGCAAAATCAACGGCAAATATGTCATGCTCAACCGCCCAAGTGATAACGGCCACACCCCGTTTGGCGATATCTTTCTCAGCCAGAGCCCCGATATGGTTCACTGGGGGCAGCACCGTTTTGTGATGGGCGTAAAGGGCGGCTGGCAATCGACCAAGATTGGCGCCGGGCCTACCCCGATAGAGACCCCTGAAGGCTGGCTGTTGTTTTATCATGGCGTGTTGACCTCGTGCAACGGTTTTGTGTACAGTTTTGGCGCGGCATTATTAGACTTGGACCAACCCTGGAAGGTGATTGCCCGCGGCGGACCTTATTTGCTTTCACCGCAAAAGCAGTATGAGTGCGTGGGAGATGTTCCCAACGTGGCTTTCCCGTGCGCGGCGTTGGTAGACGAGCCAACCGGGCGCATCGCCATTTATTATGGCGGGGCCGATACGGTTACGGCGCTGGCTTTTACCCGGCTGGTGGATGTTTTGTCTTTTGTAAAGGAAAGTTCGGAGCTGTAAAAGGCCGGGCTGTGGCGCGCGCCAACCGGTAAAAAATAAAAGCTGACCTGATGATTTCAGGTCAGCTTTTGGGTTGGGCGTTTTATGCGCAGGCAGTTATTGCAGCGCCGCGCTGATGACACGGGCGTTGTACTGCATCATCTCGATATAACCGGGCGCATTGCCGCCGGCCGGGGTGATCGAATGGGTATAAAGATCGGTGACAACCTTGATACCTGTTTCTTGTGAGATCTGTTCGGCCAGTTGGGGGTTGCTGCCTGTCTCGAGGAAGATGGCGCTGGCGCCGGTGGTTTGAATATGGTCAACCAGACGGGCCAATTGCTGCGCCGAGGGAGATGATCCGCTGCTGATGCTGGGGATGATGGTGCCAATGATTTTAAAACCGTAGCGATCGGCAAAATAACCAAAGCTTTCGTGATTGGTCACGATCAGCCGTCGTTCTGGCGAAATGGCAGCGAACTGCTTTTGGATTTCTTGATCAAGCTGCTCGAGTCGGACGATATAAGCAGCGGCATTGCGGGTGTAGATCTCCTTACCGGCCGGATCGGCGGCGATCAACCCGTCGCGGATGTTTTCGACATACTGAATCACGCTGATGGGGTCCAGCCAGAAGTGGGGATCACTGTCATGGGGGTGGTGCCCGGCGGCCGGGCCGGCAATGAATGGGGTGGTTTCGGTCTGAAAGCCGCTCAAATTGAGCAGATATTCTCCCGGCTGCAATTCGGCAGTAATGACCTGGGTGAAACCGGTGCAGTTGACGGTTAGACTGTCTTCGCTGACGATCTCACGGCCATCTGGTACGGTGAGTTTCAGATCTCCCTGACCGGCGGCAAGGGTAAAATCTCCTGCTGTGGCAGCGTCAATTTTGACAAAACCGGCATGGCTGTTGCCCGTCTGTGGGTTTAATTTAAGTGAAAGCAGTTCGGTCTGTGCGGCTTCCTCTGCGGCGGGCAGGGTTGGGGCGCTGGCTTCATCTGCGCCGGTTTGTTTTTCGGCGGCGGGTGTTTTATCGGCCAGGCTGTCGCAAAAAGCAGCGGCCTGTTCTTCCGGGCTTTGCACGGCTTCTTCACCTTCGCGCGCCTCGCGGCTGGTTAACCCGGCAGAGGCCTCGATGAGGGTCTGTTCGCCATCGGCGTTCTGAAGGAGGTCGGTCAGCCAGCTTTCAAACCCCGCGCCGTTGATGATTAAAACCTGGCTTTCGCTGATTTTCGCCATATCCTGCGGGGTGGGCTCAAAGGCGTGCGGGTCCAGGTCGGGGGGCATCAGCGCCTCGATCTTAAGACGATCACCGGCCACATTTTGCGCCATATCGGCAATGAAGGTTTCGGCAGCCAGAACTTTGGGGCCGGTTGTCTCTGGCGCGGCAACTGATGGTTGGCAGGCCGACAGCAGCAGGGCGGTCAGCAACAATAAGATAATGAAATTCTTTTTCATAAAACCTCCACTCAACCCACGCCTGAAAGCGCTTATTGAAAATGAAATTGTTTTTCAATTATAGCGGGCTGAAGAGATTCGTCAAGAGCAAGATTAAAAAAGATGCAGGGCTATTTGCAACCCCACCCGATTCCCCCAGCGGCGCGGTTTTCGCCGCCGGGGGAAAACCATCCCTCAGGAAAAGACAAACTACTTTGCGTAACCGAAAAACTGGTTAGCGCCAGGTGGTCAATGCCCGCTGCAGAGCGGGGGTCTGCCGGGCAATCTCTTCCAGCGCCATTCCGGCGCAGGCTGCCTGAACGGCGCTTTGCAGCGCCTGCACACCGGCGGCGGTTCCATCTGGGTGTCCCTGAATTGCCCCGCCCACGTCGATCATGCAGTCTTTGCCCAGCAGCCGGGTAATTTGATAGGCTGTGGCCGGGTGAATGCCGCCGCCCGGCACGGGCATGGCCGGCAGCATATCATATAAAGGCAGCCGCAGCAGTTGTGCGGCGCGGTAAAAATGTTCTTGCAGCAAAGGATAGGCGCTGAAGGGTGAGGGCAAGATCACTGCGTCTGCACCTGCCAGCCGCATCAGCTTTCCCAAAAACAGAGGTGAGGTCATGCCGGCGCGCGGCGCCTCGGTTGTGCTGTTAAAACCGGCAAAATGTGTCAGAACGGGTAGTTTTACCGCCGGGTCGGCGGTTACTGCCTGCAAGCACCCAAACCCTGCGGCCGGCACGTTGATCATCACCAGGTCTGCGCCCAATTCTGCTGCGCGGTGCGCATTGATCAGCAGCCGGTCGGCGCGGTCGGTGATGTTGGCGCAGTATAACGCGCGGTGGCCGGTCTCTTCATAAACCTGCTGCAAGGCGGTGTGAATCAATCGGGTGCGTGCCTCCAGGCGGTTAAAAGAGGGATCGGCCAGCAGCTCATCATCTTTAATCACATCCGTCCCGGCCCGCGCCGAATCGGCAAACCGTTCTACGGCCGCCTGGGGAGGGAAGCCGGTGCATGGCTTGAGGACATTCAAAATGAGCGGGCGATCCCATACGCCGGTTAATTTTCGCAGCCCGGCAATGCCAAATTGAGGGCCGGCGAGTGCAGCCGATAACTGCGCCGAAATCTCGATATCCAGCAGCTTCACCGGCAGCGCGGTGGAAATATCGTTGCCCAGCAGGGTGGTTAGCAGCATGGGAATCTGGTCGCCAAAATTTACTTCGGGGAACCCCAGGCGGATGATGTAACTTCTTCGGGACTGGTGAAGATCCAGGCTGGTCTCAGCGGGAGGCACTTCATATACCCCCAACACACGCCCCATATGATGTTGAAGCGCTTCGCTGGTAATGCCCGGTACTTCGGTCCAGGTGCCAATTGTTTGGCCAATGGCCAGCGCAGCAGCGCGGTCATGGATATCGACCTGTGCGTCAACCTCGCAGAAGTAGGTGGCAATGGTGTAGTTCTGGCTGCGAAGCGCTTCGGGCATGCAAAAGGTATGCTGTTTAAGGTTCATCGAATGCTCCGGGGGTGTTTGAAAAAAGACCGGGTTCACCCCCGAATAGCAAGGTGAACCCGGTAGATCTTTTGGGAACTTATGAATTAGTCAGCCGCAACAGCCACAGCAACAGCCTGGCGTTTCTTGGCGTTGTAGTTCAGGCGGAAAGCGGTGCCGATGCCCATGATGATGAGCATGACAATGATGACGCCGGGGATGCCCAGGCGGCCAAAGTTTTCGGCAATGAAACCAGAGACCAGCATATCCTGGCAGAAATACAGGAAGGTTGAGGTCGCGCCGGTAACATTCTCTACACCCTGCAACTGAGCCACGGCATTTGCCCACGGGGCAATGAAGATACCGCATACGGTAACAATGACGCCCATGAGGATGGTGGTGATGAAGGTGCGCAGCATGTCGCCTTTATTCGGTGCGGCAGCGAAGACCCAGAAGAAGAGCAGCGCGGGCAGGTCGGCCAGCGGAACGCTGACGGTGCCGGGGATGACGAAGGCCAGGATGATCATGACGGGGACCATCAGAGCGGTGGTCGCCAGCACAGAGGTGTGGCCGACAGCGATGGCGGGATCGACGCCAATGAAGAGCTGTTTGCCCTTGGTGCGCTGCTGCATGAATTCAGCCGCAGCTTCAGAGACGGGCACCAAAGCCTGCATAACGATGCCAGACATCATGGGCAGCAGAACCAGCGCGGTTGCCAGTTTGATCATGAGCATGGCAACATCACCCCAGTAGAAACCGGCGCCAATACCCATCAGCATACCGATGAAACCACCCAGCACGGCCGGTTCACCAATGACACCAAACTTTTCCTGAACATATTCAGGGGTGAATTTGGCCTGTGAAGTTCCGGGGAGTTTATCCAGCAGTTTGGAAACGCCGTGGGCAAACATACCCCACCAGACGTTGAAGCCCTGGTAGAAGGAAATGTTTGCGAACCCGTAGAATTTTTCGGGGTAGCCCTTATTGG
>CAZQLE010000029.1:0-25016 GCA_964593905.1 uncultured Anaerolineaceae bacterium
GTGCACAACCTGGTCGCCTTCAATAATCGCCAGCGCTGCGCCGGGGATGTTCAACCGAACCAGTTGCGCTTCGATAAACGCATCGACTTCTTCAAAGGATGTGCCGCCGGTTGTCGTGCGGCCGGGGCGCTGCTTTGGGTGCGTGAGCCGGCCGGTTAACGTCTTGAGGGTCAGCGCCAGAGCGGCGCCGCCAACCAGCGCGGGTAGAAGAAATTTCTGGTTTCGCATGGTCTGTCTTTCCATTCAATCGATTCTTATCAATCATTTCTTACCGGGCCGCTTTGAAGCTCGGCCACCTGACTGAGCAGGAAACGGGTGATCTCGGCTCTGACTTCTTTGATATGGCCGAAGAGCAGGTGGCCGCCCTCTGGCACGATGAACAGGCGTGCATTAGGGATCTGCTCTGCCAGCCGGCGTACATTTTTGGGGATCGAAATCGGGTCGTCTGCCGCGTTGATGACCAGTGTTGGGGTCTGAATCTGATTGAGCGGATGGGGGCTGGCCGGGGTAACCGAGGCCTTGAATTCATCGTCACAGGTATAGGTTTCGAAAATCATCCCGTCCATCCGGCGGCTGACGGGCAGATCTCCCATCTGGACGGTATCGACCAGCGCCTGATGTTCAGGGTTAAGCGGAAAGCCTTTGGGGACGAGACCGATTGAGGTTTGAATTTTTCTTTTGAAGAGGGTAATCATCAGCCAGTAGAGAAAATCGCTGCGCAGCAGGGTGTCGAATACAAAGCGGGGCGGCAAGACCACACCCGCCCCTGCGTTCTGCTGTGGCGCAGGGGCATCGGGCGATAAGAGGATGAGCGCTGAGATGCGCTGCGGGTGGCGCGCGGCAAAGCGCAGCGCCGAGGTGGAGCCCGCTGAGATGGCGAAGACGGCTGCCTGTTGAATTTGCAGGGCATCGAGCAAGCCGGCAAAGGCATCGGCCTGGGTATCAAGGCTGGCGTTTTGGGGCACCGGAGCGCGCAGATAGCCGAAGCGGGAGAGACAGATCACCCGGGTGTTGGGGGCCTCGATATTTTGCGCCAGAAAAAGCCCCTGGTCAAAGCCGCCCATCGCGCCATGCACCACCAGCACCGGATAGCCCTCACCCACCTCGATATATTCGATTGGGCCGCAGTTTGTCTCGATCATCTGGCTGCCCAGCCTGTCAATGCGCCTGCGGGCTGCGCTGATTTTCTGCTGATAGCGAAAGGCAACCACCACGACCCCGAATAACAGGATAAAGATCGGGATGAAGACAGGGTAATTCATGCTTTACTTCTCCGGAACCGAACCTTGGAACACCGAATAGGTAAAAAAGGCGCAATAGCCCGGCCTGTTGAGGATGAAGTCGGGAGACTCGGCCCGGCACAAACGCTGGCAGGTTTGCCAATCTTCTGTAGAAACATCGTTTCCGGCGCTGCCCCAGCGCATTACAAGCAGTTCAGTCAGCGCCTTTTGCAGGTCGGGCGCCAGGGGTGCCGCAACCGTATGGACAAAAGTCTCGGCGCGGGTGTTCACCAGGCCGGCTTGCTGCATCCAACGAAGGGTGTATAAAAAATGGGCGTCCGGGGTCGAGCCGGCCACAAAAGGCGCGATCCCTGCCGGGCTGGCGTTCAGGCGGGCCTCCAGCGCCGGGTAACCGGGGAGCAGGCACTGTGAAGACCAGTACCCTAGGATTAACCTGCCCCCGGGTTTTATCAGGCGCGCCAGCGCCCCGATGATTGAAACAGATTCACCTGGAGCATAGCCGACTGCGTCCATGCTCCATACCCAGTCAAATGTCTGTTCCCCGCTGGTGAGCTGATCCCAACTGCCCGGCTGGAAGGAGACCCGGTCTGCCATGCCGGCCTGCCGGGCCAACACCCTGGCCGTATCCAGAAAGGATGTAGAGATATCCATGCCGGTGACGTGCCCTTTGGGGCCTGTCGCCTGCGCCAGCAGCAGGGTTTGCAGGCCAATTCCACAGCCCACATCCAGACCGCAGCCGCCCCCGGGGAGGTTTGCCGCGATGATAATTGCCTGCATGACCGGCCTTCTCAGGGGTTCCATGATGTATAGCATTTTTGCAGCAGCATCCAGATCCAAAGACATGAGTCCCTTCCTTTTCTATTGTCGATCAGCACAGCCGCACGCGGATCATCACCACAGTTTGCACGGCCCGTTCAATTTCTTCTGTTCCGGGGTTGCCCTGATTGTCGAAGGTTACACCGTAATACTTTGCGTCACTCGGCACCTGGCGCAGGTGCGCGGCCAGTTCGGCTGCCACACTTGCCCCATGCCGGGTTTGGAGCGGCGCAGATGCAGCCTGTTGATTCGCGGCAACCGTTTCTGGCAGCCCCTGACGCTGCTGGCCCCGAATGTGCAGGGTGACCGGCGTATTGCTGTGCAGGTTTTTCCACCAGTTGGCGTGGGTAAAAATGGTCACATGGTCGCCAGATTGAGAGTAGCTGACCGGGGTGGTATAGATCTTGCCGCTTTTGCGCCCGGTGAAAGTGATTAACAGGACCGTTTTGCTGACCATCCCATGCACAGGTGAGCGGAGGATGAATTTCATCATCCTGTTGACGAATGGGGGGACGCCCCCTTTGGGTGTTGTGTTCGACATAAATCTCCTTTTGCAGATTGCCCTATCGGGCTGCATTTTCAAGCCGTGTCGGGGTCGTGTTTCGGGGCAGACGAGACGCTGCTGTGGATCGAGATCAAGGTGAGATTGAGATCGCGGATTTGCTCGAGAATGCCGTGGAGCGCCGCCTGATCGGGTAGCGGACCGGAGAGCAGGGTTTCATTGCCCTCCAGGTGCGCCAGCCGTAAGCCGGCAAACCAGTTTGACCAGTGTGCGTCGAGATGTCCCTTGATTTTGATCTCGTAATATTCCGGCATTACGCCCCTCCTTATGCGATCATTTTTTGGATGACAGGCACCATGTGGTCAAGAAAGCTGCCAGCAGCTTTCTTAAGCATGCCCAGGTTCGTGGGATAGTAGTAATCTGATTCGAACCAGCCATTGTCTGCAAAATAGTGATAGTCAACCGACTCAGGGCTCGCCTGGGTGTGCACCAGCGTCCGCCCGAACCTGAAAAAAGCAATCTGCGACAGGCTGGGCGTAGAGAAGGCGGGCTTAACCAACATCTTGTGGAAGCGCCGGCTGTGCCGCGCCAGGTCCTGGTCGATCTTCTTCTGCTGCTGCTCGGTGCGGGGGTCAAAAGCGGTGATGGTCATGCCCTTCAATAGATCGAACCCCAGCACTTTGCCGGTCCAATTAAAGGTGTCGATGATCTTTTCGCCGCGGCCGACAGCCTGGACGACGATGCTGGTGAAGGCTTTTCCGAAATAGCGCGGCCGATGGCAGGCGAAGCCAAACCGATCGAGGAACACCTTCATCATCCCAGACATATCCCAACTGTAGTTCGGCGTGGCAAAAATCACCCCGTCGGACGCCTTAATTTTGTCAAATAACACATCCCGATCATCCTTCAGCGGGCAGAACGCCTCGCCCTTCGCGAAGCACTGCTGACAGCCCCGGCAGATCTCGAGCTTATAGTCATGCAGCGCAATGATTTCTGTTTCAATGCCGCCCAGGTCTTTCAGGTTATCCAGATACTGTTCGACGGCCCGGTAGGTATTCTTTTTGCGGGCGCTACCTACAAATGCTGTTACTTTTTTCATTGCCGAATATCCTTTTCATTTGGCCTATCTTGTTCTGGCCCTCAGCAAATTACCCAAAATCTTCACCCAGCGCGCGGGGGGATCGCGACCTTCCCAGGGCGGTGCGGGTCTCTGGCCGGGTAACTCGGCGTGGCGGGGATGGAGAGAAGCGCAGCCAGTGCTCGTAAGGAAGGATCTGCTTATAATTTAGCGCGCGGCAAGGCAACCCGCATCTGCCAAAGGGGATATTCGGGGGGTTATTTGTGTGGGCCATTTCAGACAGAGAAGGGGTTATGAAAGGATGCCAAGCTGTCTGGCGCGGGCGACGGCTTCGGTGCGGTTGCCAACATCCAACTTGCGGTATATGCTGGCTGCCTGGGCTTTGATGGTGCCGCGCGCCACAACGAACTGTCGGGCGATCTCTTCGTTGGTTTTTCCAAGAGCTATCAGGCGCAGAACTTCCAGCTCGCGCTGACTTAATGGCTCGTGCAGGGCATTTTGGGCCGCGCGGGTTGTGCTTTCTGCCGGGGCGGGGGTCGGCTGCGCTGCAATTTGCCCTTCGCCATCCGCCTGGTCTGCATTCAATTGCGAGAGCAAGAGCTTTGCGTATGCGCGTAATGGGCTGCCGTCATTATGGGCAAGCCACTGTGTGATCAACATTTGCATGGGCCGGCCTTCATCAATGAAGGTGCGCACATACCCTTCCGGGGCCGCCAGGGTCAGCGCGCTTTCGATCTCTGCATCGGCGCGGGCTTCTTCTCCTGCTCCTTGAAAGGCCATTGCTTTTAATGCCTGAATCTCAATCAGCTTGCTTTTTCTCGGGTCAGATAACCGCTTGAGCAGGGCGATTGCATTCTGCCAGGCGTTTTGCGCCAAAAAGATTCGGGCCTGAGCAAGCATCTGCTCTTCACTTGAAACCGGGACGACGGCGGATGTGCGCTCGGTTTGCTGCGCTGCCCATGCAGCCGCCTGTGAAACAGCCCCTTTTTTTAGCCACAGCCAGACCTGAAGCCGCTGTGTGTGCCCGGTTAAGCCTTCCCAGATATAAGATTGCTGTGCCAGCGCTGTTGCTTTGTTCAGCAAGTTTTGTGCGCCGGTGTAATCTCCTTTGGTCAGAAGTAATGCGGCTTGAATGTTGGAGAAATCCACCACCAGATAGGGGAGTTCCACCATCATTTCTCTGGACAGAATCCAATCCACCAGGCGCCGGGCTTCATCCAATCGATTCCATTCATAAAGAAGCTCAATCCTGCGGAAATATAGCTGCAAAGCAGCAAAGTAGTTGCTGTTTCCCTGTTCGCGCAAAACAGACTGCGTTTCATCCAGTTTTTGATCACAGCGGGCAAGGCGACCGGTTACCATGTAAATGAAAATGAGTTTATTAATGGCGTGGATATAGCGCAGTGTAAATCCGATCCTGTGGGCCAGCTCGATCGTTTGTTGACAGGTTTGTTCGGCTTTGCGAAGCTGACCGGTGGAAAAATACATGGAACTTAGCACATGCAGAATATTACAGCGGATAAATTCTGAGGCTTTTTCATGTTTGAGCGGCGGGCCTTTTAGAACACTTTCTGCCAGCTCAATGGCCTGCGCATAATCTTTTGAAAAACTGACCGCAAACACTTTTAATGCGGCAATCTCGTTCATCAGGGCCGGTGCATCCCAGGGGGGCTTTTTGGCAGACAGCCTGGCGGCTTCGATCCATTCTTGAATGCCCTGCGATATGCCCATCTGGGTGTAGACCCAGGCACACCAGATGCACAACCAGGGGCGGCTGTGCACCAGATCTGTCGGGAGGGCCTTAACCCAGGCCAGGATGTTTGTGTATTGGCCGTTCAGCCAGGTGCTTTCTGCCGCCGCCTCCATCTGGCGCGCAGCTTCTTCATATTCGCCGGCTGCCAGGGCATGGTGGATGGCCTCTTCAGCGAAGCCGTTCTTCTCAAACCATTCGGATGCGCGGGCATGCAGCCGGTTTTGATATTGCCCCGCTTGCGAAAGGGCCAGCCGGGCACGGAGGAGATCGGAAAATAAGTGGTGATAGCGATACCAGCGCCGCTCATGATCCAGGGGGATCAGAAAAAGATTGGCCCGTTCAATATATTCCAGCATGGAAGCTGAGCGGGATGGAGAGAGCACTGCCGGGGGGATCCACTGATCGCCGCCTTCTGCCTTTGGTTCATCGCTTTCTGCCAGCAGGGCCTCGCAGAGCGGGGCCGTCAGGCGCTCTAAAATTGAGGTGTGCAGCAGAAAACGCTGGATTTCAGGCGGCTGGTTGGAAAGCGCCTCTTCCAATAGATAGTCGAGAATGTAGCGATTTGTCCCTGAAAACCCCTGGATGAACCCGTGGGCATCCTCTGGCTGATGCATGGAATGGTGCGCTTGCAGTGCAATCGACGCCATCTGCAAGCCGGCGATCCAGCCTTCGGTGCGTTCTTCAAGCACCGCCACCGATCTTTCATCCAATTTGAGATCCATGACATCGTTTAAGAACCGGGCTGCTTCCAGTTCGGTAAAGCGCAGATCAGCGGTTCGAAGCTCAACCGTCTGGCCGCGCGCTCGAAGGCGGGCCAATGGCAGGGGAGGGTCTGAACGGGTGGATAGGAGCAGATGGAAGTTCGCCGGGCAATGTTCGAGCAAAAAAGCCACTTTCTCATGGATGGTGTGGCTGCTGATGCGATGATAATCATCCAGCACCAGAACCAGCTCTTTGCCGGCGCCATCCAGGTCATTGATGAGCCGGGTCAGAATTATTTCAGGGGCTTCCTGTTGGGCTGCCGCCAGCAATTCGGCCGCCCCGCTCCCAATTTGAGGGTTAATCTCTTGCAATGCGGCGATTAAGTAGCGCAGGAAGCGCCATAGCTGGTTGTCTTCCTTATCGAGCGACAGCCAGGCTACGGGCATTTCACACCCGGCGACACTGGATGCCACCAGGGTGGTTTTGCCAAAACCGGCCGGGGCGGTAACCAGGGTAAGCGGGCCGCGCAGTCCGCGGGCAATCTGTTCTTTCAGCCGTGAACGCAAAACCAGCCCTGGTCGGGTGAAGGGCAGATGCAGCTTGGTGCGGATGAGTTGATCCACCTTACTCTCCCATGCCCCACAGCCGGATGGTGCCGTCATCACCGGCAGAGGCCAGGCCGTCCTGGTTTAGGGTTTCCATCAGAACGATTTCAACATATGCCGGGTTAACCCGCTGCAAGGAAACCCCCTGCTGTTCCAACATCTGGTTGACCACATCTGATGCCGGGCTGATGGAGATTGCCGGATCCTTGCCGGCCGATAGCAAGGTTTCAGCCAGCGGTTGGATCTCAGCGGCATAAAGCTGCGCCAGCTCTTCACGGTTGGGCAATGGCGCGGGAACAGGCGTTGGAAAAGCAGTGGCGGTTGGGGGAACGATCGCTGACACGACCGGGCCGGGGGATGCCGGAGAACCGGTTTCGGTTGATTCTGGAGACGGATCAGGATTGCTGCCGGTTGGCATTCCACAACCCACGAGCAGGAGAATGCAAACAACGACCGCAAATGATGCCGAAGCACTGACTTTCTGCATAATTGGCACCCTTCGAACGACCAGACGTGCGCGGATTGGATGGCTTCAGTAAAAAATTGATGCGCCGGAAATCATTAATGGGGAGATTCGTTGATATTCTGGAGAACAGATATAGCATATCACTTTTTTATAACGGGCTCACCTGTTCTTTTGGGAATAAAAAAACACACGGCTCTTCCCGGTGTAAACATGCTCTCAGGAAATTGCATTCCAAAAAAGGCCGTCATGCTGAATAAAATATTCGGAAATGTCGTATCATTCAATATTATGGGCCGGCCAGAATAAAATTCAATTTATCAAGCACCTGCTGGTTAATGGCCCTTCACCCATCATACAAGATTCATGATAATTGGGGTGCGAATATAGTATGCATAAACCCCGGGAATTTATTAAAATGAAGCTGTAAAACAAATCTCCCAGCTTAAAAAATGAAAAACGTTCAGAAAACATTGGGCAATCTTATACCGGTCATCCTTGCTACTGCATTTTATGCAGCAGTTTTTTCGCCCCTGCACGCCCTTATTGGGGATGCCGTCACACTCATTTCGATTTTTCCGGTTGCGATGGCCGGATGGTTCTCGGGCATTCTCGGGGGGCTGTTCTGGAGCGTCTTAATTCTATTTCTTAATCTGGGCTTTTTTGGCTATTTTGGATATGCGGTTGATCCGGTCATGTTTATTAAAGAAGGAGCTTCCGGGTTTATTTCGCTGATGGTGGTGGGGGCCGTTGCTGGATGGGCGCAAACTTCAAAACAGAAGGTCAAGGATGAACTTGCGCAACGGAAATTATCTGAAATAGCCCTTAAAAAGAACGAACAAAGATATCGTTCTCAATTTGAGAACATGATCGAAGGAATCGCCATCGACGAAGTCATCTATGAAAATGAAAACCCGATCGATTGGGTCATCCTCGATGTAAATCCCTCTTACGAAAAGATTCTGGGCATATCCAGAGAGAAAGCAATCGGCCGATTGGCCAGTGAGATATATGGTTCAAAACAGGCCATACAGGGTTTTCTGACCGAATATGAAGCGGCGATCAAAACAGGAAAGCCAGTCCGGCGCAGCACCCATTCTCTGATCGGAAATCGCGAATTATCTTACACTGTGATTCCCATAGGTGAAAAACAGGTCGTTGTTATTTTTACAGATATTACCGAGCAGTTACGGTCTTCTCGGATGGAGAAAGAACAACAAAAGATGTCGGATGCGTTGCGCAATATTGCATCTGCGCTCAATATGACCATTCACCTGGATGAGGTATTGGATATCATCCTCGATCATATGGAACAGTTTGTTTCATTTGACGCTGCCGATATCATGCTGATCGAAAATGACATGCTCAGGATAGAACGTCACAAGGGGTATTCTGAACGGGGGCTGGCCGACTTTGCCGATCATTTCAGCTTTTCTTTGCAAGAGATCCCAAGCGCCCTGTGGATGGTTCAAAACTCGCACACCCTCATCATCGCAGACACTTCGCAATCCGATTTATGGGTCTCCATTCCTGCAACCGCATGGATAGGGTCTTATATGGGCTTGCCGATCATTGCAAAAGGCAGGATGATCGGAATTTTAAATTTTCTGCACACCCAGAAAAACTTTTTCGAAAACTTCCCTTATCAACAGTTGCAGCCTTTTGCCGAACAGGTGGCACTGGCGATTGAAAACGCCCGTATTTTTGAAGAAACCCGGAAACGCGCCCAACGTTTGGCGCTGATTAACCGTGTCGCTTCTCAATTAACCATGCCCGCCGATCTGGTTGAAATTCAACAACTGGCGGTTGATTGCGTCGCCGAGGCGCTTGGGGTGGAAGAGGCGGGACTGGCTTTGCTGGATTCGGAAAACAACTGCCTGACGCTGGTGGCAGACCACCCCGCACCCGGTAATGTTTCCATAAAAGGCATTGCGATTCCACTGGAAAATAATTTATCCATGGATTTTATCCTCGAAAATAAAACCTCGTTTCTATCTACGGATGCGCAAAACGACCCGCGGTTGAGGGCGGTGCGACATATTATGATCCGCCAGGGAATCAATTCGATTTTGATCGTCCCGTTGATCATCCGCGGTGAGGTAATTGGCACTATGGGCTGTGATGTTACCAAAGAAGGCCGGACATTTTCTCTGGAAGAAATTATCCTGGCAGAGACCCTTACCAACCTGGTTGCCGGGCGGATTGAACAGGCCCGATTACTGGCAGGGGAGAAAAAACGGGCGGCGGAACTATCCATGCTGCACAAGACCACGCTTGCAATCACCCAGCCTTATGAGCTATCCAAACTTCTCCAACACATTGTGGAAAGAGCTGTATGGTTATTGGATTCATCCGGTGGCATGTTGTATCTAAAATTGCCCGACGAAGAGATGCTCGAATGTAAGGTCAGCTATAAAAATGGGTATGACCCCGTTGGTACAAAGCTTCAAATTGGAGAGGGCGCAGCCGGGATTGTAGCCCAGACCGGCCAGCCGCTGATTATCGCCAATTATGGCGCCTGGAGTGAAAAACCTGAGGTCTTTCGAGTCATTACCGAGCCATTCGGGTTGATATCGGTTCCAGTGATGTGGCAATCGCAGATCAAAGGCGTCATTCAACTTCTTCGTGAGGCCGATATGCGCCCCTTTGTGGCGGAAGACGCCAATTTGTTATCCTTATTTTCCAGCCAGGTGGCAATTTCACTGGAGAATACCAGGTTGTATCAGGAAGTTCAAAAGCGTGCGGTGTTGGATCAGTTGACCGGTGTTTTTAACCGGGGCGGGTTCGCTGAAATTGCGAATCGTGAAATTGAGCGCGCACATCGATTTGGTGGTTTATTATCATTGCTGTTTCTCGATCTGGACCATTTTAAAAAAGTGAATGACAGTTATGGACATCCAATAGGCGACCTGGTTTTAATCGAGGTGGTCAAACGCTGGAAGACTGAACTAAGAGCTGTGGATGTCATTGGCAGATATGGCGGGGAAGAATTCGTGGTGTTGCTCCTTGAAGTCAACCTGATGGACGCTGTTTTGATTGCCGAGCGGTTAAGATCGGTTGTTGTAAATTCGCCGATCCGCTTCATGGCAGAGGAAATTCAGATCACGGTCAGCATTGGCGTTGCTGAATTTCATGAAAGTATAAAATCTTTGGACGAATTGATTCAAAATGCGGATCAGGCCGCCTATCAGGCAAAATCTTCCGGCCGCAACTGTGTTGTGCCATTCAAAGTTGCGCATTAAGCAGCAGTAAAAACTGCGCGTGCCCTGCTTTTCAGCAGCAGCCGGGTCTTTGCCATTCTGCTTTCGCCGGATTGTTATCCCACAAAAAACAGAAAAAGATACAGGGCCAGCATTCCTGCCAGAATGGTCAGGAATATATTGCGGGTGCGCCAGGCGACCAGAATTGCCAGGACCCCGGCGAGCAGGCGCGGGTTTGCCGGCGATAAAGAAATTTGCCCGTTCTGGAGGAGCATTTCTGGCAGAATGATGGCGCTGAGCACGGCCGGCGGCACAAAGCGCAGGGCGCGCAAAAACAGATCGGGGGGCTGCCAGCGGCCAAACAAAGCGATAAATGACAGGCGGATGCCGAAGGTGAGCAGCCCTGCCAGGAGGATGATTAACCAGGTTTCTGCCATTGATACTCACTCCACAGCCCAACGCCAATGCCCACCAGAGCCGCCAGAATCAGGCCGAATTTGTAGGGAAGTTGATAAGCCGCCACAGCCGTGAGGCCCGCCGAAAGTGCTGCCAGCACCAGCGGGCGGTCTTTCAGGGCCGGAACGACCAGCGCAATAAAGGTCAATGCCAGGGTGAAATCGAGCGACCAGCGGGCCGGAATTTGCGCCCCCAGAAAAATCCCCAGCGCAGTGCTGGCCTGCCAGCAGGTCCACAGAGCCAGCCCGGCTGCGAACAGGTACCAGTGCTGCGCGTCCTGCGCGCCCCGTGATCCCTGTGCTTCGTTCTGCTCAAAGTGGGTAATTCCCACCGCGTAGGCTTCATCGACCAGGGTATAGGCCAGCAGGCCCTTCCAGAGCGGCGAAAGATGTTTTATATAGGGGGCCAGCGAGGCGCTGTAGAGCGCGTGCCGCAAGTTGATGATGAAAGCCGTGGTGATGATGACCAGCCAGGGGGTTCCGGCGTCGATCAATTGGACGATCATAAACTGGGAAGAGCCGGCAAATACGATCAGCGACATGGCCTGCGCTGCGTTGGCCGCCAGACCCGCTTTGATTGCCATCACGCCGTAGATCATCCCGAAAGGGGCTACGCCGAACAAGATGGGGGAGACATCCTTTACCCCTTTAAGAAATTGAGACCGTTTTGACATATTTTTCTCAATGCGCAGCGTTTTAATGTCCCTATTATACTGATGGTTGTGCAAAAACAGGCAAGGTCATCTGGCACAGCACTTTAAAGATACGCTCCTTCGAGATACACACACAGAAAAATCTCGCATCGGGTCTTTCCGTCTGGGAAGGGGCGTTTCTGGTGTTCTTAAAAAAACCAAACCGTCGGGTTTTTACCCGACGGTTTTTCGTTCTTTTTATGGGTTTTGATTTGTATCTCTATTTAATTTCTTCTTCGGCCGGGATCATTCCCTCAAGAATAATCTCGAGCGACATGGTATGACTGCATCGACCACGGGTGTGGAAGAAATCACAGTCGCATTTCCATTTACCCCTGTCATAAGAAACCACATGAGCATTGTTGGCGCCGGACACAGTTACTTCAAACGAGCTGAACTTAAAGCGGGTCCGTTCCTGCGCATAGCGCTTGGCTTTTTCTAACTTGCCAATCATACCGGAGTCCATTGGCAATTCTCCTTTCGATTGAGGGGCGGAAGATAATAAACACCAAGGCACGCAAACACGCGTGCCCTGGTTAAGGCTGACTCAGTTGTTGAAAAACAAATACTCGCATAGAGGGAGTGGCTCCTAAGTAATTATATGATAGGATAATTGGAGTTGAATGTCAACTTGTATTAACATTACAATTGGTTAGCAGCTTTAAATGGGCCCGGCGGGGCGGCCCCGGTTGACTTGACAAACCATTTAAGGCAAGGCTATACTGATTCAAGTCTGACCCAGATGTTCACCAAACAAGGGTGATCCATGTATCTGCGTGAAGCCAATGCCCGAAAAATCAAATTTGCGTTGTGGATGATCCCGCTTGTTTTTATGGCCGGGGGTGTTCTGGCGTTCTGGCGCGCGGTGGGCCGGGTGATCTGGTTGTTTCTTTCCACGCTGTTGATCTTGATCGGGTTTGAAATCACCCCCGATACTTCAATGGAGACCATCCGTGCGCTGCAGGTGACCGGGTTTAACTGTCTGCTGGGGTTTGGCCTGGTCTTTTTCATCTGGCTGGGCCGCACGGCTGCACAGGCGCTGCTGCCGGTTGAAAATTTGCGTGAGGGGTTTCGCGCCGGTTGGCATTTGTTGTTATACATCCTTCGGCTGCACGGTCCGGCGGTTTTTATTCGCGATGGTCAGCAGCACGCTTCGGCGCAAGAGCTAAAACGGCTGGGTCCCGGCGTGGTGGTGGTTGATTTTAACAGCGCAGTGGTTTTGGAAGAATTAATCCCGCCCCCCAGTGTATTGCGGCCGATTAAAAACCTGTTGATGAACATTCTGATCGCCTTTGATCTGAGCGATTCGCGCCAGTCTCCGCGTGCGCGGGGAGCGGGAATTATTTTCACCCGCCGGCGGGAGCGGATTCGCGCCGTGGTGGATTTGCGCAACCAGTGGCGCATGAAACCAAAGATTTCAGCCTATTCTCGGGATGGGATTGAAGTGGCCGCCAATGTGTGGACCGCGTTTACGATTGGTCAGGATGCGGATGTGCTGGAAGTGGTTTATGATGGCGCACAGCAGCCTGACCGGCTGCGTGTGGTGACGGTTGAAAGAAGCGGCGGCTCGCGGGTGCGGTTAAATGGGTGGAGCGATGAACTGGATGAACTGGATCAGCGTGAAATTCATCGCTATGCACGGGTGGCGGCCCGGCTGGGTGAGCTGCGTCTTTTTGCGCCCCAGAATCGACCCGATACCCAGGTGCCGCGTTTTGACCGCAACCGCGTGTTTTCGGCCGCCATTTCTCAGGCGCGAAATAATGAGAATGAGCTGATTCCATGGACCGATCTGCCCACACAGTTTGCGGTGGATGTTTTTCGGTCGATGATTTCACAGTCAAATTATGATCAATACTTTGGCCTGGGCGCGCCGGGCTTTCCGCTGCCTGGCTTTAAGGCCAAGCTGCGCATGGCAGTGCGCAACAACGGGCTGCTGGCCTACCGGGTGATTCGCCACCGGGCAAATATCAACCTCAAGCCAGGGGTTGAATATGAAATGACCGATTTGCTGGTGACCAACAGCAAGGAGCTAAAAAATTCAAAGGTGCTACGCGACCGCGGGATTAAGGTGATGGGCGCCGGTTTTGGCGAACTGATCCCGGTTTCGGAGCTGGTTCCGCAGCAACGCCTGGATACGTGGAGCGCGACCTGGATGCGCGATACCGAGATTTCGCGTGCTACGGGTGACCTGAATGCGTCCCGCATTCGCACCCGTGAACGGGTTCTGGCACAGCGGGATCTTTTCATGGCTTTGAACGAGATTTTGCAGAATTCGGAGTATTCAGAAGAGGTGATTGCACTGCGCGTGATGCAGACGCTGGAGCAGGCAGCCTCAGACCCCGATACGCGCAAACTCTTGCCGCCCAACACCCTGGATGTGATGAAGACGGTGAACCAGGTGTTGTTGACCGGCGGAGGAGGCGAGCAGGTATGAACCAGGGTCCGCTCCGACGCTTTTTCGACGGTATTTTTGATGGCATTGAAGGGCTGTTTAATTCGCTTTTCCGCCCCAGTAACAGTGCTTCGTCATTGCAGGAAATTCGCGAACGATTGGACAGCCAGATCAGCGCCCGCCCGGCCGATACACAGGATCTGTTTGGCCTGCTGCGCCTGATGTTGTTTTTCTTCATTCTGGTGCTATTTTCGGTGTTGGGCGGAACGCTGTTTGAGAATGTGGATGCCAACGGCATTGCGCTGAATTTAAAGATGACCAATTTCTTCTTTAGGCCGGTGCCGATGTGGTTGTTGAGCCGGGCCATTTTCATCCTTCATCCGCTCAACGCGCGCTATATGTTGATGCCGTTGGCGGCCAGCCTGGCGGTGATCATTGGCGGCGGTTATTATGTGGCCGATATCTATCACCTGCCCAACCCGCGCCTGGGAATGCGCTATGTGTTGGCCTCTTTGTTTGGGGCCAGTCTGCCCACGCTGGAAGTGGATGGCGGGGCGATGGTGTTGAAAGGCGGCGAGATTAACCTGATTGACGCGGTTGGCGGTCCGGGGTATGTCATCATCCAACCGGGGAATGCAGTCTTGTTCCGCAATTTGCGCCGGCCGTCCATTGCATCGGTGACCTCCAGTTATTTTGTTTCGCCCTTTGAAATGGTGGGACAGATTGCCAATCTGGACGATCAACACGGTTTTGTGCCCGAAGTGACCTCGGTGACCAAAGACGGCATTCGCGTGATTCTGCGGGATATCAATTTCCGTTTTCGCATCCTGCCCGAAGAGCGCAACCAGCAGGTGGTGCAGCGTTCGCTGGAGACCCCCTTCCCATTTTCACAGGAGGCCATGCAGGCAATGGCCTATAATTTGCAGGTGATGGAAAACGGGCTGGACCCCTGGCGCAGCGCGGTGCAGCGTTCGGTGGTGGGCACCATTTCAGACTTTGTGAACACGATTGTGCTGGATGATCTGACGGCGCCCCGCCAGAATGGGCTGGACCCCCGGGGGCTGATTCATGATACGCTTTCGGTGACCAGCCGCCGCAACCTGCGCAATGTGGGCGCTGAACTGATCTGGGTCGATATCGGTCATTTTGACATCGTGCCCCCCGAGGTGGATTTGAAGCGCACCGAATACTGGTCGATGAACTGGCAGAACCAGTCTTCGGCGCTGCGCGCCGAAGGCGAAGCCCGCGCGGCTGCATATGCCGACCTGGCCCGTGCCGAAGCCCAGGCAGAGATGATTCGCAGCATTGTCGAGGCTTTGCAACTTGCCAACCCGGCCGGCCCGCAATCTGCCCAGGTGCGGCGGTTGATTCTTACCAGCACCGCCGGCGTTCTGGACGCGCTGCGCAATCGTGGAGAGCGAAAATCATGATCACGCTGGAGCGTGCGCTGACCTGGTTGAACGTTTTTGACGATGGGCATATGCCTGCATCTTTTCAACAAGATCTGATCAGTCTGAGCGAGATCACCCCGCTCACCGGCTATTATGCTTCAACCCGCGCTGCCTTATTGAGCGCGGCCCAAAATGCGTTTGACCCTTTAACCTATCCCGAGCTGCTGCTCAGCCTGGCCTGCATGGAAGACCAGAACAACCAGATCACCGCCGCGCTGGAGGGCTTTAACGAGGCTTTTTTGTGGTACCAGACCAACGGACAGGACCATCGCGAGGGGGTTAGCGCGTGGATGTGCGGGCTGGAAGGGCTTCAGGCCGGGCGGTATCTGTATGCGGATGGACGGTTTGGACAGGCGGTTGGCAAGTTTTTAACGCTGTCAAAATTCGCTGCCAATCTTAAAAGGGGCGACGTGGCCCGCTGGTATCGTGACCGGGTTGAAGAGATGCGCGTCGAAATGGTCAAAACGGTCCATGAACCCTATCACTGGCTCAACAAGTTTGAGCAAGACCCGCTCGACCCGACCACGCGGGCTTTTGTCATTCGGTTGCATCAGGCGGTGGCCGATGGCAAAGCAGCCACCGCGGGCGCGTTTATGGAGCTGTTGTCACAAATGACGCGCGAAAAACCGGCCCTGTTGGAGCGCCCCATGGTGCAGGTGGAATCGGGGGTGGCCGCTTTTGAGCTGGGAATTGATGAGCTGGCCGAAGAGCTGCTGCGCAAGGCGGTATCGGGGTTTTCGCCGCAGACACACCGCAGCGCCTCGGTGCGCTGGATGCTGGGGGTGGTGCAGTTTCGTCTGGCATGGATGCGAATTAACGCGTTTGGGCAGTGGAAGGAAAGTCTGCGCATTTTTGAGTGGCTTAAATTAAAAGCCGACCAGTCCAATCGTCAGGATGAGGTGGTCTGGTATACCCATACGATTTCGGCGATGAAAAAGGCCCTGGTTGAGATGGCCGAAGAATACCCGGTTTAATTTTTCATCCGGGGCACCGATGCTGCTTCTGCCGTTGGCGAGGCCTCACGAACTGCGGTAAATGGGCATTTGCACCGGGGTGGGCGTCTCGGGAACATCCTGTGGGGTAAAAAAGACCTGTTCCGAGTCCAGCGTCCCATGCTCATCGATCACCCGCTCAGCTAAATTCTCTTTCATCTGATCATACAATTTTTGAACTGCTCTGGCATTTCCGAACTGCCGCGACTGAATGTGCGCTTCAACTTCCAGGTGGTCAACCGCCAGGTGAATGGCATTCTCCTGAAGCGGAATGCCATCCGCGTCGGCCAGACGGCACAGTATTGCGGATAACTCGCTGCGGTTGAAATCGGGGAAATCGATGGGCTCGCGAAAGCGCGAACGCAGCCCAGGGTTGGCGCTGATCCACTGCTCCATTTCTGCCGGATACCCGGCGACAATGACCAGCAGCCGGCCGGGATATTCTTCAATCAGCTTGACCAGGGTATCGATGGCTTCGTACCCGAAATCGTTTTCACCACCCTGCAACAGGGCATACGCCTCATCAATAAACAAGACCCCATCCACCGCCTGAATCACTGCGCGGCGCGTTTTCTCGGCGGTCTGGCCGACATAGCCGGCCACCAGGTCTGAGCGGGTGACGGTGAGGCAGTGATCTGTGCGCAGCAGCCCCAGCGCGTGATAGATTTTTGCCACCAGACCGGCTGCGGTGGTTTTGCCGGTGCCGGGGTTGCCCTGAAAGATCAGATGTTTATAGACCGTGTGCTTTTGGGCCGGGTTCAGCAGAATATGCTCCATTTGCAGCCGCCGCACCAGACGCGAAAAACTGCGCTTGAAAGGCCCCGCGCCGATCAGTTGGTTCACCTCTTGAAGAATTTCTTCAATGGGGGGAGGTGGACCCGGAATGAGCTGCAAATAGCCATCGGGCAAATCGCTGCGCAGTGCCGGGGCGTCGGCGCCAAGCGATTCTCGCAGACAGCGCAGCGCGCGGCGGCGTTCCACCGCGTCCACCAGGTTGCGCGCCTCGCCTGCGTTGCCAAACGAGGTGTCTTTTTTTGAGACCAGCTCTTGAAAAATTGCGTTTAACCCGCTTTGCAGATCTTCGCTCAGCGCAATGCGGCGCGCAGCAAACATCGCGGCTGTGATTTCGGTGAGCTGACCGGCCGTGTAATCGGGGAATACGATTACATTCTCATTGGGAAAGCGCCGGGTCAACCCCGGATTGGCAGATTGAAAGAGGCGCATTTTTTCGGGATACCCCGCCGCAATGACCACCAGACGGGTGCGGTCATTTTCCATGCGGGTCAAAAGGGTCTCGATGGCCTCCATGCCAAAGCCGCCGCGCTGCGGCTCGACAAAGGCATAGGCTTCGTCGATGAATAGAACCCCATCCAGCGCCTGATCAATCACGGCGTTGGTTTTGAGCGCAGTTCCGCCTACGTGACCGGCAATTAGATCGGCAGCCTGAACCTCAACCAGGTGCCCGCGGCGCAGCAAGCCCAGGTCGCGATAAATTTCGCCAATCAGACGGGCTACGGTGGTTTTGCCGGTGCCGGGGTTGCCCGAAAAAATGAGATGCAGCGTGGGCTTATCAACTGTCGGAGCGGTATTACGGTTCTGAATGCGCATCTGAAGCCAGGCGTACAATTCGTCGACGCGCTGTTTCACGCCCTCCAGACCGACAAACTGGTTGAGCCGCTCCAGCGCCGGAATTTGCGGGTCGCGATTGGCGCTTAACCAGCGATTCTTTCGCAGCGTCTCGGGGGTGATCACTTTCTGGGTGCCCAACCGGGTTAGCCAGGTGCGCGCCGTAATGGGTTCGGCAGCAAACTGCTCGGCCAGGTTGCCCGGCAGCTCTTTGCTGATGATCAGGCCATTCTTCTGGTTGGCCGCCCGAATCAGCGCCTGTATTTCGCGCGGTTCAGGGTAGCCGATGTAGGCCAGATCGGGGCCGGTGGCCTGTGTGTTGCTGCGGCGCTGAATGGCATTGCGAATTTCGGGGACCTGAATTTGTGTTGCAGATTCAACCAACTGATTGTAATCATCGGCAGAAAACACAAACAGGCAGACGTTGGGGTTGCTGGCCGGCAAGCGCAGCCATTCACCCAGCATCCCGGCCAGGGTGCGCGGATCTTCAAAATAACGCAGGGTGGTTTCTGCCTGCAAGAAAACCAGCGCGCTGGAGATGAGCGGGTCTTTCATCACCGCGTCCAGAATGCGGGTGGCGTGGGTGTCGCCCATGGCATGGTAGCCGGCCGTTTCTTCCCGCACACCCTCCACCTGAAAGACCATCCGTTCGCGCAGGGGCCCGTTTTGAAATAATTGCATATGGTTGGGCGAATAGCCTTCGGCGCCATACCGTTTGGACTGGTGGGGCAGGGTCAGCCGTTCGGATTCGTCATCTAGAAAATAGAGCGGCCGGTGGGGAGCGATGAATAGAATGCGCTGGATATTGCGGGTTTTCAGATGTTCATGCAGCGCCTGTTCAATGTTCAATTCCTGCCCGCTGCGGTTGATCAGGCTGTCTTCGACACCGGGGCCATACAATAAACTAAATCTCCGCCCGCTGTTGGGCTGGACCGCACGGGTAATTCGTTCGATGGACATTGCTTATCATTTCTCCGTGAGATGGGGCAGCGCAGTGGTCTCGTGCACGTGCCGGTATGGCGGCCGGGAATGTTGTGTGAGACCCGCAGCGGGGACGGCGGCAACGGATTGCACCTGCAACCCGTGATTGGATAAGATTTGTTGAATTTCATTTGCCCGTCGCTGAAGTTCATGCTCGTTGCGGATGACGGTATCGGAGCTGATTAGATGCAATTCGTTCTGGCCCGGCAGCGCCTCAACCGGGCGGATGGATAGATGGATGCGGGAACCGTCCAGATGCACCATTTCAACCTCATAGGCCTGCCGGGGGTCTTCGCCGGCATAACCGGCCCGCTCCACCCCAAAACCCTGAATTTGCAGCGCCTGGGCGGTGATATCGGCGATGTTGACCCGCACCTGGGCATCCAACACGGCCATGCGGGCGCGCAAAACCTGATCTTTCAACTGCTCTTGCAGTGCGGGCAGGTCTTTTTCAAAGACGGCTTGCAATAAGGCTGTATCTTCTGTCTGGCAGCGTTGATAAAGCGCCTGAACCTCATTCTGCAACTGCTGCAAACCGCCCGCAGTCCAGCGATCCACCTCAACCGGACATTCCAGGGTCTCTCCCCCGGCATCGATGGCGTTTACCACACTGTTGGCTGCAATCTGTTCGTTTAACAGCCAGACCTGCTCCCAGATCCGTTGACTGTAAAAGGTCCAGCTTGCCTGGGTGCGCTCCAGGCAGAGACGGAGGCGCAGCCCGGCCATGAAGGTCTGCTGGGCTAGTGCAAGTGCGGCTTCATACAGCCCCTGATCAAAGTTTTGGCGCGCGATATTGATCTGGTGCTGCAAGTGTTCGATCTCATCCTGCGAAAGCCAGGATGCCGGGTAGGAATTGCACAGGTCGCCAAGGGTCTTTTCAGCGGTCTCGATCCAATCGGTGGCAGATTCGACAAGCTGCCCGGTGTGTTCTGCAATGGTCCATAAGCGCTCATCTTCCTGTGCCTGCAAATCTTGAAAGCGCGTTTCAAAATTTTGTTCAACATCGGTCAGCGATTGTTGAAATGCGTCTCGATCATTTTGAAATTGCTGCTGAATATTTTGCGAAAAGTCGTATAGGGTCTCATTCAAAGTGGTCAGCACCTGGTTTTGCAACCCGTGAATGGCAGATTGCAGCTCGCCCGCATAGGTCGCGGCTGCCGGCAGGTCGTTTGCCACCAGGCGAAGAAAATGATCCTCCCGCTGATCGGCGGAATTTCTTAACTCTTCGATCACTGGCAGAGCGCGGCGGTTGATCTCGGTGACGATCTCGGGAAGGTTGACCGGGTTCACCCGTTGGCGCAGCTCATCGCCTTGCAGCCAGCGTTCGTAATCACGATTGGCAGATAGCAATAATTTCTTATGACCGCTCATGGTTGTCACTCAACCCAATTCTGGCAATATATTCGCAAATGACCGGGGTGGAATACCTGTCATCCATAACTCACCTTCGGTCAGCGAAACATCAACCTGCCGCGGGGCGTTGATAAAATCAAACCCGGTCAGGCGCTCGGTCAGGTGGTGGATGCGTTGATTGGAACTGCCGCGCAGCCCGCGGTTGTCATTGCGATCTTCAAGATATGCGCCGTCAATCAACACATCGATCTGGGTTAACAGGCGCCGGGCAGCGCTCATGGCCGTGCTGCCGCGCAAGACCTCAATGCGGAACCCGGTGTAACAGATGACATCCAATGTTTTTTCCTGTCGGATGATCTTCAAAAACTCACTCAACCCGGCGGCTTGCAGCATCGGCTCGCCACCCGAGAGGGTGATTCCGGTGAGTGCGGGGTCTTCAAGTATTTCAAAGGCGAGATCTTCCGGCGCTATGCGCTTTGCCTCCACCTGGGGAATCCAGTTGGGGGCGATGCAGCCGGAGCAGTGAAATGGGCAGCCCTGTACCCAGATGGCGGCACGGCTGCCGGGCCCCAGGGTGGTGACATTCAACTTCCAGGCTGCCAGATTTAGCAGCCGGGGTTGGGTCAGCGTATTTGACTGTACAAAGGTGCGCATGTCCATTCAGACCTGTCTTTTCATGCATATAGAATGTATGTTCTATATTACCTGAAAAACAAAAAACATTCAATCCCCAGTTTTGAAAATTGCAGGGCCATTCGCAACATTGCGAATGGCCCTGATCACCCTCCCGCGGCTGCGCCGGGAGCAAGTCATTTTTTTAGAGATAGGATTACCTGAAGAGGAGTTCTGCCTGTTTGTGCAATTCGATATCGTCGGGGTTGGCGGGCGTAATTTCAATGCCATGCGGGATCGGGCTGCCGTGCTCATCCACATGAATAAAGGTGATAAACCCCTCCACCACCTTCTTCTCACGATTGATGACACAAATATAGGCCACCAGCTTGGTGCGGCCGCTGAGTACCACCTTGCTTTCGTAGCGGACGATATCGCCGGCATGAGCGGGGGCGGTGAAGGTCATGCCGTGAATGCGCAGGCAGACGATATTTTCGGGTTTGACCAGACTGGCGGCGGCGATAAAACCGGCTTCCACAAACCATTCTGCGCTGCGGCCGGCATATAAAGTTTTGTGGTGATTCAAATCCTCGCTTTTAACAAGGTGATGGCTGACAAAGGTTTTGGGTTCCACGGCTTATCCTTTCCCAGTTTGCTCTCTGGGTGAGCTGAGCAGATTGCGGACCTGCCCCATCTGTTCGGGTGCGATGCCCAGCTCGCGCAGGGTATCTTCATCACCGGCGAGGATCTTCTGCCCCAACAGGCTGTTGCGCCATTCGATCAAGTCTTCTTCCAGCGGGGTGCCGATGCGGTCTTCGCGGATAATTTTGCCATCTTGCATCACGGCGATGCGGCGGGTCTGGCGGGCAACGCCCAGATCGTGGGTGACCACAATGAAGGTGGTCTTCTGGCTGGTGTTCAAATCGCGCAGCAGCCGCATGATTTCATCACCGTTCACCGTATCCAGCGACCCGGTAGGCTCATCGGCCAACACCAGCGGCGGGTTATTGGCCAGTGCGCGGGCAATGGCCACCCGCTGCCGCTGGCCGCCCGATAGCTGACCCGGCAGGTGGTTCATCCGGTCTTCCAAAGCGACCAGATGGAGCAGCTCTTTGGCGCGTTGGCGGCGGGCGGGTGCGGGCAGCCGATTGATCATGGGAATTTCGATATTTTCCAGGGCGGTCAGGGTGGGTAGAAGATTGTGCAGTTGAAAAATAAAACCCACCGTGTGCGCCCGAAAGGTATCGATGTCTTTGATGGCTTTCAGGTTTTGGCCGTTAACAAAGACCTCTCCGCTGGTCGGTTGATCCAGTGCGCCGAGAATATTTAGCAGCGTGCTTTTTCCGCTCCCGCTGGGGCCCATGACCGCAACGAGTTCGCCAGGGGCAACCCGTAGGTTAACTTTATTCAGGGCGTAGATGATTTCGCCATCACCATACGACCGAACCAGATCACGGGTTTCGATCATCCATTGATTGGGTTTGCTCATTGAGCTCACTCTTCCATCACTTCAATATCGGCGAAGGTCGTCATGCCCCAGCGCAGCAGATCGGGGATCTGATCGAGGCTGATGATCACGGTGTAGTTGACGCCGGAACCTTCTGAGGAACGGGGTGAAATTTTCAGCACTTTGCCGCTGACGATGGTATCGGGCAGGGCGTCAAACGTTAATGTAACCGGGCTGCCTTCTGCGATTCGGGCGACATCAATCTCGCTCAGGTCGGTGGTCTGAACGCGCAGATCGGCCAGATTGGCAATTTGCAAAACCGGTGCGCCGGGCTGCACCGATTCTTGAGCCCGGCTGTAAAGTTTGCTGATGGTTCCATTGAATGGAGCGCTGATCTCCAGATCGGCCAGGGCTGTCTGGGCGGCGGCCAACTGTTCTTCGCTGTTGCGTATGCTGGTTTCAGCCAGCGAGCGCTCATCGGGGTCCGGCCCGTCTTGAAGCAGGTCGACCTGGCGCTGGGCGGCATCCACTTCGGCCTGGGCCGAGGCGATTTGTGCATCGGTCATGCTCACTTCAATCTCGTCGGGCAGGGCGAGCAAGTAGTTCAGGCTGGCCTTTGCCAGATCACGCTGCACCCGCGCCGCAGATAACTGGCTGAGCACCCCGGCCCGGGCGGTGTCATCTTCCGGCCGGTCTTGCACATTTGCCCAGATCTCTTCCAGCCGGTCCACTTCTTCCTGCGCCAGAACAAGATTCGCCGAGGCGGTGTCGACCTGGTTCTGGCTGCCGCGGCGGTAGGCGGCATTGTATTTGCGTTTTTCAGCCTGGTCCATTGCTTTTTTGGCCTGCGCCAGGCGAAGCTGTGCGGCGGCTTTGTCCTGTTCCCATTGATCGTTCAGGCTCTTAAGGCCCTGTTTGGCCTGTAACAAAGCCAGTTCTGCGGCGGTGACCTGCGCCTGAAGCCGTTCGGTGCCTTTCAACCGCACCAGTGGCTGCCCGGTCTGCACTCTTTCGCCCTCTTCCACCAGAACACTTTCGATGACGCCGCCCGAGGCCACGCTCAGGTTGGCCCATTCAACGGGGACAACCTCGCCAGTGGCGCTGACAATGGGCTTAAAGGCAAGGCTTTGCGCAGGATCAGGGGTTGGTTCTGCCGTGGCTGCGCCCCCGCAGCCGGCCAGCAGAATTAACAGGATCATGCCGAGCCATACAAGTTTTTGATCAATGCCCTTCATCCTTCACCTCACCTGAACCAAAATCAAAATCTGGTACGATGCGAACTTTGGAACCCCTCCGGCATGGCCGGATTGTGTAAATTTATTCATAGCGCAGCGCCTCAACCGGCTGAAGCCGCGTGGCGCGATACGCCGGATAAATTCCACCCACCAGCCCGAGCAGCATTGCCACGAGGATTGCGCGGACGAAAATTCCGAGTGACCAGATGGGCTGCAGCGCCGCGCCGACCATGGGCGATAGCGAAAGCAGCCCCACCAGAAGCGGCGCAAGGATCATGCCAGCCGAACCCCCGATAAACGCCAGCAGGAGCGATTCACGGATGATTAAATCGAGCACAAATCTGCGCCGCCAGCCCAGGGCGCGCAGCACACCAATTTCACGGGTGCGCTCCATGACAGCCATCAACATGGTGTTCATCACACCCAGACCGCCCACAATGATTGCCATCAACGAAAGTGCCTGCAGCATGGCATTGGCGGCCTCCATATCGGGCATTTGCTCGACAAAATCACCTGAAAGGGCCGCGTGTACCTCGGGAAATTGAAGATTGATGCGTTCCACCATTTCTTCTGCTTGCGCCGGGTCACGCAGCTTGACCATCGCCATGGTCACCTGGCGCGGGCGGCCCATCAGGGTCTGGGCATCGCGCAGGGTTAACACTGCGCCCAACTCTTCCCAGCCCACCCCGGTCTCAAAGATGCCCACCACGCGATAGCGTATGCCGTTGATTTCGATGGCATCGCCGGCTTCTTTCTTCAGCGCCTGGGCTATTGTTTTGCCCAGAATCAACTGGTGGTTGTTGGTTAAGGTTTGGCCTTGGATGATCTTAAACCGGTTTAAAGAGAAATCGCCGGGTCGGTAGCCCAGAATGATTAAAAAACCGCTGCTTTCAGGCAGCACCACCGCAGAAAAGATCACCCCGCTGACCGATTCCACTTCGGGCAAGGCGGCCAGCCGGTCGGATATGCGTTCATCGATGGCGCTGAGCGAGGTGTCTGAGACGTTGCTCTGGCGGATCATAATTTCGGCGCGCGCGCCGGAGGCAAACTCTGTCATGGTTTCGGCTGTGCCCTGTAAGACGGCCTCAAGCGCCATGATCGAAGCCACGGTAATGGCGATGACCGCCAGCGTCAGCAAAGAACGTGTCGAGCGCTGCCACAGGCTTTGCAGCGCCATGCCGCCAAAGCGCAGCCGGCGCACCCGGCTGCCGCTGGAACCACCTTCATAACGCAGCGCCTCGATGGGCTGCAAACCGGCCGCCCGGCGCGCGGGGTATAAACCGCCCACAATTCCCAGAATGAGAACCGTGAGAACAGCCTGCAACAGAAGCGAGGGAGGGATGCTGGCCGGGTTGGCGCCAAACAGAATCGTGGTGCGGCTGAGGAGAAAGATAAAACCCCACCCCAGAACAATTCCCAC
>CAZQLE010000030.1:0-24936 GCA_964593905.1 uncultured Anaerolineaceae bacterium
ATTTTGAGCTCTTCGTCCGCCAGTACCGGCCCTTTCACATCACCTTCACCCCCCTGGGTTCTCCCCTCGAGGTGCGCCTTGCGCGGCGCGACTTCACCCGCTATATCACCAAATCCATCTTCCTTGGTAAATCGCTCTGGCAAACTGAACAGTTCGAAAGCTACCAGTACTACACCGAAGCTGAATTTCGCGTGGCCTGCGAGCGCCAGGGGCTGATCATTCGCGAGCTGCACACCCTGACCATGAACGAAGAAAAATGGCGCAGCCAGGTGGAGATCATCACCCCCGGCATCGAGTTCCCTGATGAGCACATCCTAATTCTGGCGCAGTTGCAAACAGAATAACCCCTTCACCAATTCTTCATAATCGCGTGCTATGGTAAGTAAAGAAAATACCTGACGACTCAGCTATAGGTGAAAGAAGCCTATTGCGGTGTTCGCGGGTGCGAAGCACCCGCCGCCTGCGCAGTTACGAAAATACAGAAGAATTGGAGCAGCAATGAATAAAAATATCAAATGGATTTTGATCGGTATGGTGGTTTCTTTCGCCGTTTTGCTGGCAGTGGTGTTGTTGTTCGGCGCTTTTGGCCTGCACGGAAGGATGCCCTAT
Organism: uncultured Anaerolineaceae bacterium; assembly: GCA_964593905.1. GTDB lineage: Bacteria > Chloroflexota > Anaerolineae > Anaerolineales > Anaerolineaceae > CAZQLE01. The sequence continues at coordinate 610 of CAZQLE010000030.1, forward strand.
GCAATGGGCGGGTTTGGGCGTCACCCAATGATGGATGGTTTTGACGGGCGCGGGATGCACGATGGCTTTCGCGCCTTTGGCAGATGGCCGATGATGGGCGGTTTTGGTCTGCTGGGCGGGCTGTTGATGCTTGGCGGCCTGGCGATCCCGCTGCTCCTCTTCGCTCTGGCGGTCTACGGCGTCATCGCCTTGCTGCGGCGCAGCCGGCTGCCTCAGGGACCGGTCGTTTCTTCATCTGCAGCCGCCCCGGTAGAAGCATCGGCGCTGTGCGCGCACTGCGGCGGCCCCACCCAGGCGGGCTGGAACCACTGCCCGGCCTGCGGTGAAAAATTGTAGCTAGAGCGTTTACAATCCACACAGCGTCCTGTCAATTGCAGGGCGCTGTTTTTTAAATTCCCGCTTGACAAACCCGTTAAACCTTTCTATGATAAATCTACACGAGTAGACTACACGAGTAGATAATCAGATGAGCAACTTTTCTATAAAAACAAATCCAAATCGTAATGATGTAGCCCGGCATGCCGGTGTTTCAGTGGCCACTGTTTCGTATGTCATTAACAATGGCCCGCGCCCTGTCGCACCAGAAACCCGCGCGCGGGTTCTGCAATCGATTGCCGAGCTGGGCTATCGCCCCCATGCCATCGCGCGCAGCCTGCGCACCGGTTCAACCCGCGTCATCGGCTTGCTGGTACCCAGTCTCATTTCCACTTTTCAAGCTTTCTTAATCAACGCCATTGAAGAAAATCTGGCCGAATACGACTACAGCCTGATCGTCTCCAGCTCGCATGAAGATTGCGACCGCGAAGCCCATCTGCTGGATATGCTTGCCAGCCATTCCATCGACGGTCTGATCTACATCCCAACCGCCTGTGCAAACCAGGAACGAATTGTGGAGCTTTCGCAGCGCGGCACCCCGGTGGTTTTTGTGGACCGCTTTCACTCACCCGAAACATTTGATGTCATCACCAGTGATAACCGGGACGCGGCATACCAATCCACCCGGTATTTAATTTCTCAGGGCTGCAAAAAGATCCTGTGCCTCAATTTCAGCGAAGAGGCGTCCACCGCCGTCGAACGATCGCAAGGATTCTTTCAGGCAATCACCGAATCGGGTCTTGAGCAAAGCATCAATACAGAAATGATTGTGCATTACACCCTGCATGAAACGGTCAGCGCTTGCATGGCTGCTTATGTTTCCCATTCTGGTTTGCCAGACGGGGTGCTGGTCTGTTCAGAACTGTTCTTCCCGGAGACGCTCAGTTTTCTCACCGCACAGGATGCGCAAATTCTCGCTCAGGTCAAAATTGCCGGAGGGTTTTCAAGCGCTGCATTTCAAAAAAACCTCTACCCGCCTTTTCCGCTTGTCAGTCAGGATACCGACCAGATGGCGCAGCTCGCCATCCAACGCCTGATGGATCGCATACAGGGGAATCATCCGCCCGTGGAATTTCAACGAATTCCATTTATTTATCCTTCCGAGTTTCGTTCTGCGCACTTTTCAGCCAAGGAGTCTTTCTCATGAACCACCGCCAGCGAGTAATGACCGCCCTTCAACATCAAGAACCCGATATGGTTCCGCTCGACCTGGGCGCCACCGAAAACACCACCATCGCACGCATTGCTTATCTTAATTTGCGCGCCCATTACGGGATGATGCCTGACCCGGCTCCATTCATTATCAATCGCCAAATGGATGCAGTCTTCCCCCAGGATGACCTGCTCCAGCGTCTTGGCATTGATTTTCGCCCGGTGCGCCCATCCTCCACCTGGAAAGCCCCCACCCGCGAGATGGCCGACAACAGTTTTTATGATGAGCTAAACATCCGCTGGAAGAAAGCCTCTTACTATTACGATATGGTTGAACACCCGCTGCATTCAAACACCTTTGATGAAATCCGGTCCTTCACCTGGCCTGATACCTCTCTGCCTGCCCGCGTGGCGGGGCTCCGCGAACAGGCAAAAAAGCTGCACGAAGAAACAGATTACGCCATCGTCACCGGGCATCTTACCTGGGGGCCATTCGAACTGGGCTGCGCATTGCGCGGCTACGATCAATTTTGCATGGATTTCTACGAAAACCCGCAACTGGCTGAATACTTATTGGATAAAAATCTTGAGCTGGCAATCGGTTTTTGGGATGCCTATCTTTCACAGGTCGGCGATTATATTCAGGTGGCGGCTCAGGGAGATGACCTTGGCATGCAGACCGGCACTTTTATCTCTCCCAAGATGTATCGCAAATTCATCAAGCCGCGTCATAAAGCCCTTTTCGATTTTATTAAATCCAAAACCAACGCCAAAATATTTTTACATAGCTGCGGTTCAGTCTATGACCTGATTCCCGATTTTATCGAAGCCGGGGTGGAAATCCTCAGCCCGGTGCAGTTTAGCGCCGCAAAAATGGATCTTGCCCGCCTGAAACACGATTTTGGGAAGGAATTAACCTTCTGGGGCGGTGGCATCGACACCCAACAAATGCTGCCCAAAGGATCGCTGGCCGAAATTCGCGACCAGGTAAGCCAGATTTTTGACCTGATGGCGCCCGGCGGTGGATTTGTTTTTGTCCCTGTGCATAACATCCAATCGGATATTACCCCCGACCGAATTGACACAGTTTATCAAACCGCGTTAGAAAAACGAAGCTACAGGTAAGATAGATGAACGCCGCCATTCCCCGCTTAACTCAGCTCGACCGCAATAAAATCTCAAACCTGTTTCAGTATGGGATTTTTGGTTTATTTCTTCTGCTGGTAGTGTTTTTCAGCACCCGCAACCCCAATTTCTTGACCATCAACAATATCCTGTTGATCTTACAGCAGTCTGCGCCAATTGGCATTGCAGTCATTGGAATGACTTTTGTCTTGATGATCGGCGGCATTGATATTTCGGTCGGGCAAAATATGTTCCTGACTGCCATGCTGGTCGGCGTTTTGATGGAAGCCATGAAACCTTCCGGTTTTCTCGGCACCCCCCTCAGTTATGTGGCGATTTACTCCTTCACCATCCTTATCAGCGGTCTGGTTGGCGCAATTAATGGGTTTTTCATCGCTCGGGTCAAGATCATCCCGTTTATCACCACCCTGGCTACCATGGGCATATGCCGCGGCCTGGGACTGATGGCTTCCAATTCGCAAGCTTTTTATCTCGATATGCTCAGCCCAATTTCAAACGGCCGTTTTTTGGGCATTCCCGTGGTGGTGTTGATGCTGGTGGTGCTGATGTTTGTGTTTGATTACATCCTGCGCCGCACTCCCTTCGGGTTGCAGCTTAAGGCAATTGGCAATCAGGCCGCCGGTGCAGAACGCATCGGCATCAATGTCAAACGCAATACTTTTTTGGTGTATGTTCTGTGCGGCATCCTGGCTGGCATTGGCGGCATACTCTCTGCTGGTCAGGTTGCCTCTGTGGCGATCAATTTTGCAGATGGCAATGAGTTTCTGATCATTTCTGCTGCCGTGCTGGGCGGAACCAGTCTTTTTGGTGGCAAGGGCACGGTTTTTCCCGGTGCAATCTTTGGCATATTGCTCGTCACCACCATTATCAACGGTATGACCATGATGAATGCCTCACCCTATGCGTATCGCATTGTCCGCGGCATCATCATTTTCATGGCAGTGATGATTGACAGTGTTAATTTCAAAGGTGAGTTGCGCTAACCCAAAATGTACTGAGGAGAATATTTTATGCCGGGGCTTTCAACATTAACCCCTTACCATGCCTATCAACACGAACGCAATTACGGCTGCCGCATCTCTGAGTGGACGATAAAGGGCTACCGCACGCTGGTGATGGAAAATAACTTCCTGCGCGTTTCAATCCTGGCAGGCAAGGGAACTGATATCTTTGAACTGCTTTACAAACCCCTGGATGTGGATATCATGCTGCGGCTGCCAGCAGGTTTGCGTAGCAAGGAAGAATTCTCAGCTCCTGCTTATCAACCTGGCAGCCCCATTCTGGATCAGTTTTTTGGTGGCTGGTTTGAGATGTTCCCCAATGCCGGTTTTCCATTTGAACACCAGGGCTTAAACTGGGGATTGCATGGTGAGGTAACCTTACAGGCCTGGGATGTGGAGATCGTCAAAAACACAGCCGAAGAAATTGCGCTATGTTTCTTGCTGCGCACCCTCCGTACGCCATTTCACCTTAAAAAAATTGTGCGCATGAAGTATAACCAGGCTTGCCTGTTCTTTGAAGAAACCATTACCAACGAGGGGGCTCAACCCATGAACACCAGTTGGGGACAACATCCCTGTTTTGGCTGGCCCTTCATCGATGATTCCTGTCGTATCTATCTTCCACAATGTCAGGCGCTGACCCTGCCAGAAAAGATGGATGAAAACACCCGTTTTAAACCCGGTCAAAACACACCCTGGCCGCTGCTGCAAGGATTGGATGGACAAATGATCGATGCTTCACTTGTCTGCGGGGCCAATGCAGCCTGCCAGGACCATATCTACCTGACCGGATATGATGAAGGTTGGTATGCCATCACCAATCACAACCTGGGGCTCGGTTTTGGTATGCAATTTGATCCTCGACTATACCGCTTCTTGACCTGCTGGCAGGTTTATCGGGGTGCGTTAGATTACCCCTGGTGGGGTGGAACCTACAACATCGCCCTGGAACCTCAGACCAGTTATCCCAACTTGCTGCCCGAACAGATTCGCGCTGGTAACGCGCTGCACTTTGAACCGGGCCAAAGTAGAAACACCCAGTATTGTGCTGCTTTTTATACAACCACCGCTGTGATCACCGGCATTTCATCCACAGGGCTGGTCAGAACATGTGCATAACCGATCCCGTAAAATCTCCTGCCTTGTTATAATCAAGGCAGGAGATTTGTTTATGCCCACTTCTGCCTTTCGCATCTGCACCCCCCATCTCTCACTAAAAATCTGGCAGCCTGCCGACGCCCCGCTGCTGCATGAGGCCATTGACGCAAGTGTCGAACACCTTAAACCCTGGCTGCCCTTTGCCGATTTTGAGCCCAAACCGCTGGCCGCGCGTGAAGAGATGCTGACCGGCTGGTATCAAAAATTTCTTAACGGCGAAGATTTTTTCTACGGCATTTTTAACCCGCAAGAAACGTGCTGTCTGGGCAGTTCGGGCATGCACACCCGCCTGGGGCCCACCCTGCGCGAGATCGGCTACTGGCTGCGCCCCGATATGGTGGGCAAAGGGCTGGTCACCGAAGCCGCGGCCGCCTTCACCCGCGCTGCTTTCGCGATCGACCGGGTCGAAAAGGTCGAGATCCATGTTGCCGTGGGCAACGATCGCAGCGCCGCGGTGGCCTACCGCCTGGGCTACACCCTGGAAGGCATTCTGCGCCGCCGGGTGGAGCTGTGCGGCGGGCAAAAAGCCGATGCGCGCATCTACGGCATGTTGGCAGAGGAATTTACCGCCTCGCCAGCGGCAACTTTATCTGCCGAAATGCAGGCGTTTGACCTGCACGGAAACCGTCTAATCTAATTGCCGGGGGGCACAATGACTTATCCAGACGAAATCCATTCTCGGGTTGGTTCCCGCCCCATCATTGCCGCGGCCGCGGTGGTGTTTATCGCCGACCGGCAGGGCAACCTGCTGTTGCTGCGCGAAAAAGCAGGCGGTCGCTGGCATCTGCCCCTCGGATGGATGGAGCCGGGTGAGACACTGGAAAACACCGCCCAGCGGACCATTCAGGATCTGCTCAGCCTGACGGTGGATGACCTGTGGCTGGTCAACGTGTTTTCGGGACCTCAAATCGCCCGCGGCCCGGCCGGCAGTGAAACCTTCCCCATCACCGCTGCCTATCTGCCCCGCACGGTCAAAGGGAGCCTGAAAGCCCATGCCCGCCTGGCCGAACTGCGCTTTTTTGCCACCTGGAACCTGCACCTTGAAGAGATCTACCCGCCCGACCAGCCCATCGTAAACCACTTTGTGCAGCGTTTCCCTGGCGGGCGGCCACAGTCGCTGGAAGACATGCCCGGCTATCACAACAAGTATTTCTGGGAAGACCTTTCCCGTTAATCGACAGGCCAAAAAATGACCGCCATCCTCGATTATAAGCTTGAGATTTTCATCCCGCCCGAGTTTGCCGCACTGCTGGCAGAGGCCCTGGCCGGGGCCGGCGTGGGCCGCATTGGCAATTATGACCACTGCCTGGCGATGATTGAAGTGCGCGGGTTCTGGCGGCCGTTAGACGGCGCAAACCCCTACCTGGGTACCGCCGGCGAAGTTGAATCGGCCGCCGAGGTCAAGGTGGAGGTCAACACCACCGCCGAACGGGTCCCGGCTGCGCTGGCGGCCATTCGCCGCGTTCACCCTTACGAAGAGCCGGTCATCAATATCATTCCCCTCGCCAACCGCGATTTTCTAAAAGATTAAAAACCGTCTTCAATCCCCAATATCCTTATAAACATTGCCCAATTCCAGAGTAAAATGATTTTACCTATTCCAATTGGAGCCGATCATGAACGATAAATTGCAGTGCAATGGGAACCTCATGTGTCAACTGCTCAGCCTGGGCGATCAGCTAAGCAGCCAGTGGCTGGACCCGCGCGTTGTGGATGACTTTGTAACCCTTAAACAGAGTTATACCCGTGCTTACGATCTAATTTACCGCTTCAACCAGGGCGTTTCAAAAATCTTTCAGCTCAACAGCGTCGATCCTGTGGCCGAGTTCTGCACCCCGGCCGGGCTGGCGCGTATGCAAAAGAAATATCAGGGCTGGCGCGAGAAAGGCATTACCGGCCTCGATCTGCTGGCCATCGAAATGCTCTCGGTTAATGGTCTCAACCCCGATGACTGCGGCTGCCCGATTGAGGTCTATACCTTTGAACGCTGGACCTTTTCTTACGCCGATGGGCGCAAGGTTGACACCAGCGGCAGCATCGACCGCTACCAGCTTGAATGTCAGGGCGGTATCAACCGCATTGATTTTGTGGAAACCTTTGTGAAGGAATAATTTTTATGGATATCCGCGCTTATAACCGCGCCGCCTGGGACCGCCAGGTGGAGCAAAACAACCCCTGGACTCAGCCGGTTTCGACCACCGAAATTGCCGCTGCGCGCGAAGGCCGCTGGCAGGTGGTGCTCACCCCCAGCAAACCCGTCCCCGCCGGCTGGTTCCCGCCCCTGGCGGGCAAACAGGTGCTCTGTCTGGCTTCGGGCGGCGGGCAGCAGGGGCCCATTCTGGCCGCTGCTGGCGCACAGGTGACCGTGTTCGATAACTCGCCCCGCCAGCTTGCGCAAGACCGCCTGGTTAGCGAACGCGAGGGTTTGAACCTCACCCTGGTGGAAGGCGACATGGCCGACCTGTCGGCCTTCGCCGATGCCAGTTTTGACCTCATCTTTCACCCTGTGTCCAACCTCTTTGCACCCAACATTCGCCCCGTCTGGCAGGAATGTGCCCGCGTGCTAAAGCCCGGCGGGGTGCTGCTGGCCGGGTTTGTCAACCCCGCCTCTTACATCTTCGATTATCAGAAACTGGAAGCCGGTGAATTTGTGGTGCGTTTTTCTCTGCCCTATTCCGACGCCGAACATTTACCCGCTGAAGAACGTCAAAAACTGATCGACGCCGGCGAACCGTTGGAATTTGGACACACCCTCGAAGACCAGATCGGCGGTCAACTGGATGCCGGGCTGCTGCTCAGCGGGTTCTTTGAAGATATCTTCCCCGGTCAGCCGCTTTCAAAGATCATGCCCTATTTCATCGCCACCCGCGCCGTCAAACCATTAACCTGAGAAAGGACCCTGCGCTAATGTCTTCCTGGAACCTCATCCCCACTGCTGAACTCGCACTGCCTGTTAATGCCTGGTGGAAAAACAGTGTACTGCTCACTGCCGGTGATTTTGCCGCCGGAAAATTCAACACCATGACCATTTCATGGGGCACTTTTGGCGAGATGTGGAGCATGCCCATCGCAATTGTGATGGTGCGCCCCAGCCGCTTCACCTATGAATTTCTCGAAGCGCACGACACCTTCACCATCTCGGCTTTCCCCGCCGGTTACGAAAAAGCCCTTGCCCTGCTTGGCTCACGCTCGGGCCGCGACGGCAATAAAATTCAGGCGGCCGGTCTCACTCCCACCGCGCTGCCTGGCGTGGCTGCTCCTTCTTTTGCCGAAGCAAACCTGGTGTTGGCCTGTCAGAAACTACACTGGATGGACCTGGACCCTGCCAAAATCGGCGCTGAGTCGGTGGCTTCGCATTACAAGAAGGGTGATTATCACCGCTTTTATTTTGGCAAAATTCTGGGCGCCTATCAGAACGCTGCCTGAGCGGTCTGGCCTGCCGCGGTTTTATGAATGATCCTGTGGTCTTTTCGGCCCATGACAGTCTCATCACTACGCTGAAATTCACCCCCGACGGCGCCCATCTGGTGACCGCCGGGATGGATCGTTTTATCAAAATCTGGAATTTTCCATCCCTGTCTGCTGCCGAAGTGCTGGCCGGACACGAAAAAAGCGTCAACGCCCTGGCCCTCGATGCGGCCGGGTCGGTTTTGCTGTCTGGCTCCAGTGACGGCGCGCTGTGCCTCTGGTCGCTGCCCCGCAGCCGCCAGACCGCATCGCTCTCGGGGCACTGCAACAGTGTCTGCGCCGTAAGCATCAGCCCTGGCGGCCAGTGCGCCGCCTCGGCCGCTTATGATGGCACAGTGCGCCTGTGGGATCTGAACCGCCTGACCGAACAGGCCCTTTACACCGATCTGGCCCCCAAGCCGGCTGCCCTGGCTTTTTCACCCACCGGCCGGCAGTTGCTTGGCGGCAGTCTAACCCGCCCGGCGGTGCTCTGGGAAGGCGACTGGGCCGCACCCACCGCTCGGCCGCTGGCCGGTGGGGTGAGCTGGGTCAATGTCGCCTGGTCGCCCGATGGGCAGCGCCTGGCCGGGGTCTCGGCTGCCGGGCTGCTCAGTGTACGCGCCGCCGACAGCCTGCAAGAGATATTTTCCATCCAGCTTTCTGGCATGGGGTTATATCCCCTGGCCTTTCACCCCCGAAAAAATATCCTCGCCGTCGCCATGGATCTGCAAGTGCTGCTGATGGATCTGTCGCAGCAAACCCCGGCGCTGCGCCTGCCCGCTGTCACGGGGCTTTATGCTCTCGATTTTTCTCCCACCGGGCGCTGGCTGGCAGTGGGCGCCGCCGACCGCCGGGTGCGCATCTGGGATCTGGAGGCGCTTTAACCCATGCAAACCAACGGGCCTATCCCCGGTTTTTCTGGCCGGCCCCTGCCGCTGGCGCAGGTATATGCCGAGTTCAACCAGCTTAAACGGCTCTACCGTCAGGGCTGGCTGCGCCGCGGGTTGCCCCCCGAGCGCTGCGAGAGCGTGGCCGATCATATCTTTGGCGTAACGCTGCTCACCCTGCTGCTGGCCGATGCCTGTTACCCGGCCTGCGACGCGGCCCGCGCGGTGCGCATGGCCCTGTTGCATGAGGTGGGTGAGATTGAAATCGGCGATCTCATCCCCGGCGACGGCCACACCCGCGCCGATAAACACCGGCGCGAACAGGCCGCCGCCCGGCGTATTTTTGCCGGTCTTAAGCGGGGTGAAGAATATCTGAAACTGTGGGAAGAATATGAAGCCGGGCAGAGCTTTGAAGCCCGGCTGGTGCGCCAGGCGGACCGGCTGGAGATGGCCTTGCAGGCCCGCCTGTATCAAAACGACGGCTGGCTCGACCCGGATGAGTTTCTGGCTTCGGCTGCCGCCATGATCGATCTGCCCGAATTAAAAGCCCTGCTGGAAGATTTGGCCTGAGCAGCCAAGGAGGGATGCGGGGTGCCTTGCAGCGCGAGGCGGCAAACCGCGTTTACTTGCCACTGGTCGCGCCAATCTGGCGTAGCCGCGGGTCGTGCTCAAAGGTCAGTTTCAGGCCTTGCTCCAGCGACGTGGTCGGGGCATAGCCCAGCAGCTCACGCGCCAGCGAAATATCGGCGCACATGCGCTGTGGCCCGCCGCTGCTGCGCGGGTTAAACACCATCTCGGGGTTGCCCCCGGTCGTCTCTTGCACCAGCCGCGCCAGGTCGCGCACACTGGTATCGCGCCCGCTGCCCACGTTGATTACCCGCTGGTTGATATTCGGCGCGGTGGAGGCCGAAACCATGGCGTTGACCACATCGTCCACATAGGCGTAATCGCGCGTTTGCGAACCATCGCCATGCACCACCAGGGTGCCGTTCAACGCCGCCTGACGCAAAAAATTGGGGATCACCGGCGCATGGATGGGCGGAATGGCCTGACCGGGTCCGTAGGCATTGAACACCCGCAGACAGACCGTTTCGATGCCCCATAACGACCCGATGGTATTAACATAATATTCTGCCGAAAGCTTGGAGACCGCATAAGGCGAGCGCGGGTTGGGCCGGGCATCTTCGCGCATCGGCTGCTGGTCTTGATCGCCATAAATGGCGCCCGAAGAGATAAATACCACCCGCCGCACACCCACATCCCGCATGGCTTCCATCAGCGTCACCGTTCCGCCCACGTTAACCTTGTCATACTCGCGCGGATAAAGCAACGATTCAGATACCAGCACGCGCGCCGCCAGATGATAAACACAGTCTACATCCTGCAGCAGCGTCCAAAGTTTTGGCCGGTCGTTAATATCTCCGCGGGTAAAATGAACATCAGGGGAAAGCACATTGGGGTCGCCGGTGGAAAGATCATCCAGACCGCGCACCGAATGGCCTTCGCGCGCAAGACGGTTGGTGAGCGCCGATCCAAGAAAACCCGCAGCGCCTGTGATGAGAAACCGCATAGATGAGCCTTCCTTGTCAGATACAAATGAGGTCACAAGATTATAGCACAACCGCCATGCCGCTACTTGACGGCCGGATGATGGTTGTGGGGGGCTTCACCTGCGCTGAAAAGATAAATTCGGTCTGTCTCACCCCGCTGCCAGGCGGCTGCAAAAGCCGCCCGCTTTCTGACGTGGCGTTCACCCCAGGGCCAACTCCCACCAGGCATAATCGGCCACAAAAGTAAAACCGGCTGCCCGCGCCGCCTGCAAGGCTGCCGTATGATGATGTGGAATCACCGCCCCAGCCACCTCAAAACAGCCCGAAGCCAGCGCAGCACTCGCGCGCGCAAAAGCCGCCGCGTCCAGTTGGCCTTCCAGCCACAAACCCTGATACCCAAAGGTGGTCACTGGCAAAAAACCATCTGGCAGGGGGATATTCTGCGGCGTTTCAGCAGCCGGCGCCCGGCTGCACACATAGAGTGCACAGGTCTCTGGCTGCCGGGTGTAACCGCAGCGGGCAAAGGTGCGCTGACTGGCAAGGTTATCCGTGCGAATCAGCCCCCGGGCAGTGTGTGCGCCACAGCGCAGCCCGGCCGCAGTGGAAGCGCGCACCAACCGTTCAGCCAGCCCCCGGCCGCGATAATCCGGGTGCACGGCCAGCAAATCCACTTCCCAGCGCGGGCCGCCCGGCGGAAAAGTGACAAAACCATCCACAAAGCCAATTACCCGCAGTTGTGCGCCATTTTCTACAAACACCTGCGTATCGTGATCCACATGCAGCACCGCCTGGGTAATTGCAGCAGCGCTGCTTTTTTCTTCCGGCCAGACAAGCTGTTTCAACACAGTCAGGCCCGGTGCATCCATTGGTTGTGCGCGGCGAAATTCCAGCGGCATCATCATCCTCTTTTTAACCTTGCAATAGATACAACACCATATACTCAAGCGGCTCAATATCAATCTGCAAAAAACCGGCTGCGGCGGCCCAACCGGCCACCTGTTCAGCCTTCAAGCGATGTTCCAGCGGCGGGCCAAAATCTTCAACCTGATATTTCCATTCCAACACCGCTGTGCGCAGCCGCGCCACCCGCCGCGCCTCTTGCAAAGCGTGCAGGGGAACATCTGTCTCGTGCAGCACATGCCCCAAAAACGCCAGATCCACTTCGTCATCTTGCAAAGGCAGTTTTTCGGCCGCAGCGCTCAAAAAGCGGCTGCCGGGCACAAAGCGCTCAAATATCGTCTGGGCGGCGGGGTTTACATCCACCCCAATCACCCGGAACCCCTGCGCCGCAAATGCTTCTGAAAACACACCGCTGCCTGCGCCTACATCCACCATCGCAGAAACCGGCAGCCCCTCCACACACGCCGCCGTCACCCGTTCAATCTCCAGCCGCGCCAGCCGTTCCGGGCTGCGCAGCCGGTCAAAATCGCCTTCAAAACGCCGATCGTTCATGCTTATTCCTCCTGGATCTGGCTTAAGTGTAGCACAAAGGCGTTTCGCAGCCACACACTTTGCAGAACAAAGTGTGACCGGGTAAGCACCTGCGCAGGCTGGGCGAGAGTGAAAGACGGCGCCGAGGCGCATTTGCGGTGTGGGGTGAAAATGATCACCCGGTTTTGAATTCTCGCCGGGCGCGGCGATCTGTGAGATAATAATTTTGTGAGTAAAAAGATGAGCGAAAACTCTCCGATCCGAATACTGTTGGTGGACGATCATGACATGGTGCGTAGCGGGCTTACCGTTTTTCTGCTCGCCTATGATGATTTTGAACTGGTGGGAGAGGCTGTCAATGGACAGGATGCGCTGGAAAAGTGTGGCGAACTGCGCCCCGATGTCATTTTGATGGACCTGATTATGCCGGTGATGGATGGCATTACCGCAACCCGCTTGATTCGAGAACGTTTTTCAGAGACACAGGTCATTGCGTTGACCAGCTTTAGCGAAGAAAAGCTGGTTGAAGTTGCCCTGGAGGCTGGGGCAATTGGCTATTTGTTTAAAAACGTTTCGGTGGATGAGCTGGCTTCTGCAATTCGGGCGGTGCGAAAAGGGCAGCCCACGCTGGCCCCAGACGCAACCCGGATTCTCATTAATAAAGCCACGCAGACATTTTCTCTGGGGCAGGATTTGACCGAGCGCGAACGGGATGTTTTAAAACTGCTGGTGGAGGGTTACAGCAACCCTGCAATTGCCGAACGGTTGTCTGTGGGCCGCTCCACCATTAAGACCCATGTCAGCCACATACTGGAAAAACTGGGCGTAAACAGCCGTTTGGAAGCGGTATCGCTGGCAATTCGACATAAATTGGTCACCTGACTGATATTCACATCCCCCAGATGGGGGATGTGAATATCGGCAACCGGCTGGACATAAAAATCCCCCTGGCATCGGATGTAATGCAGGGGGATTTTCTATATTCTAGATATGGGGGTTTTGAAAAATTCTGTTCCTGCGCATTGAGGTTTTTTATGGGATATGATTTTGATTTCAGCGTAATCTGGCAATACCGGGACCTCTTCTTGCAAGGGGCATTGATGACCATAAGAATCACCGGAATTGCGACAGGACTGGGCCTGCTGATCGGCATCCTCATGGCAGGGCTGCAACTGTTGAAAAACCGTGCTCTTTCAGGGGTCATTCAGGCTTATATCGAAGTCATTCGAAATACGCCGTTTCTGGTTCAGCTCTTTTTCTTCTATTTTGGTTTGCCCACCCTTAACATCATGCTCCCGGCCTGGCAGGCGGCTTTAATTGCGCTTACCATCAATATCGGGGCTTATGCGACCGAAATTGTGCGGGCCGGGATCGAATCCATCTCAAAGGGACAGATCGAAGCGGGGCGCGCACTGGGGCTTTCGGGTCTCCAAATTTTCCAATATGTAATCTTGAAGCCGTCCTTAATGAAAGTGTACCCTGCTCTTACCAGCCAGTTCATTCTCTTTATTTTGAACTCGGCGGTCATCTCGGTTATATCGGCAGAAGAGTTGGCGTATCAGGCCAAGTATGTCGCTTCAAGAACTTTTCGGAATTTCGAGATCTACCTCTTCATCACCGTGGGGTACCTCTTGATCGCTCAAATGTTCCGGGGTGCGTTCAATTTGATATCCAAGTTGATTTTTGGGAAGGCGCCGGTTAATTAACCATGTCTGATTTCAACTTTTTCCAAGTCTTGTTTGCTCTGATAAAAGCGCTGCAATGGACCGTTATTCTGTCGCTGATTGCATTTGCCGGCGGCGGCGCTGTTGGGATGTTATTGACCATGATGCGCATCTCTGAAAGCATCGTTCTCAAACGGATTGCGCAATTCTACATCGCGTTTTTTCAGGGCACCCCCCTCTTGATGCAGTTGTTTCTTATCTTTTTTGGAATTCCCATCGTGCTGGGTTTTGATGTTTCGGCAATTGTATCGGCCAGTGTGGCGATGACCTTTTACGCCTCGGCCTACCTGGCCGATATCTGGCGGGGCAGTATCGAATCCATCTCCAAGACACAGTGGGAGGCCGGCACATCGTTGGGGCTGAGCTGGCTGGAGCAATTTCGTCTTGTTATTCTCCCCCAGGCAGTCAAAATATCCATTCCGCCGACCATTGGTTTTCTTGTGCAGGTTGTAAAAAACACCTCGCTCACCTCGATCATCGGTTTTGTGGAACTAACCCGGCGCGGACAGATTTTGAACAATGTGACATTTGAGCCATTCCTTATCTTTAGCATGGTCGGGGTCCTTTACTTTGTGGCCTGTTATCCGCTTTCTTTGTACAGCCAGCGTTTGGAAAGAAAATTGAGCATTGAGTCGCGCTAGCAGAAATTCATCTTCATTCAATACCGGTTTCGAAATCATCAAAATAAAGCAAATTCATCAACACATTTTGAACAAGGAGAAAAAATGAAAAAGAAATCCCTGCATATCCTGGTTAGTGTTTTTGTGCTGCTCGCACTGGTCTTATCTGGCTGTGCCAGCGCTGCGCCCGCTGCAAGCTCTGAGGGTTCTGCGGATGCCGCCCCCGTCAATGAAATTGAACAGATTAAGAAAAACGGCGTTATTCGCATCGCTGTTCCGGAAGACACCCCGCTGTTTGGCACCGTTGGAGCCAATGGGGAACACACTGGCTATGATGTGGATGTCGCCAACATGGTTGCCACCGATATGGGTGTAAAGGTCGAGCTGGTCCCTGTCTCCAGCGCCAACCGCATCCCCTATCTGACTTCTGGAAAAGTTGACCTGGTGATTTCTAGCATGGGTGTCAAGCCAGAACGCGCCGAGGTGATTAATTTCTCCAACGCTTATGCCCCCTTCTTCTGGGCTGTCTACGGCCCCGCAGACCTTGCGGTTGCCACCGTTGAAGATGCCGCCGCTTACAAAGTGGGCGCAACCCTGGGTACACTGGAAGAGACCGCCTACACCGATGCCGCTGGTGAAGATGCCACCAACATCCAGCGCTTTGATGACCAGGCCACGACCGTGCAGGCCTTTACCACCGGGCAGATTGACCTGATTGTGACCGGCAACGCAATTGCCAAGGGCATCATGGACAGCAACCCCGAAATGAAGATCGAATCAAAAATCGTGCTCCAGCAATCTCCCTGCCACATCGGCGTTCGCCGGGGCGAAGAAGGGTTGTTGAACTGGGTCAATGCCTTCGTCTACGTGCACACGCTCAATGGCGACCTGGACGAACTCTCTATGAAGTGGTTTGGTGAACCGCTGCCCGATTTCCCGAACTATTAAAATCGGATCATCCTCCAATCGGTTGGGGAGGGACATGATTGATTTCATCGTCATCCCCCCTCCCCAACTAGAGGTATTCTGAAGGCTGATCGTAAGCAGAATTGTTATCGAGATTGTAATTTTGGTATAAGGTGCAAACATGAGTAACAACAACCTGGGAAAAGATATTATTATCTGCGAAGATGTGCATAAATGGTATGGGAGTTTTCACGCGCTGAAAGGTATAACGACCACAGTCAAAGAGCGCGAGGTTGTTGTGGTCATCGGCCCCTCGGGGTCTGGAAAATCCACCTGGATCCGAACGTTAAATCGCCTGGAAGAACACCAAAAAGGGAAAGTCATTATCGATGGTGTTGAATTAAACGACAACATGAAGAATGTGAAGGAAATCCGGCGCGAAGTTGGGATGGTATTTCAGCAGTTTAATCTTTTTCCACACCTGACCGTGCTTGAGAACATTATTCTGGCTCCCATTCGTGTGCGCAAGTGGTCTCGTGAAAAAGCCGAAGAAGTGGCATTGCAGCAGTTGGAAAAGGTGCAAATTCCTGAACAGGCGAATAAGTATCCTTCTCAGCTTTCGGGCGGGCAGCAGCAGCGGGTGGCTATTGCGCGTTCTCTGGCCATGAACCCCAAGATCATGTTGTTTGATGAACCCACTTCTGCACTCGACCCGGAGATGATTAAAGAAGTGTTGGATGTTATGCAAGACCTGGCCGAATCGGGGATGACCATTGTGGCGGTGACCCACGAAATGGGTTTTGCACGCAAAGTGGCCGACCGGGTGGTCTTCTTTGACGGGGGCGTCATCGTTGAAGAAAACACCCCCCAGAGCTTTTTTGAAGATCCAAAAGAAGAACGCTCCAAGCGGTTCTTAAGACAGATTTTGCAACATTAAATTTCCTCTTCTTCGGGGTAAAATCTGCAGAAGGTTTTCCCCCTGGTTTCTGGCGAGTGTTAATGGATTGAAGAGGATCCTGGTGCAGCCGTCCGGTGCGGGATGGCTGCCTGGCCGGGTGACCGGCAGGGCTTACTGGCGATCAGAAGCTGTGCAAGCGCGAATGGATGTGATCTGCACGGATCACAGGGCGCCCATGCGAACCGGCAGAGAATGTGCCAGCGCACTGTTTGCAGGGGCCAAAACGGTTGGCGACATTTGCTGTGGAAGATCGATAAACCGGTTTTAACTTCTCCGGCGTAGACCGGGACGCAGGCAGGGGTTTGCGCATCTGTCTCTGCGGTTAAACTTCCATAAGCGATCGACATAAGGGCAGCAATTACGCGCTCTGAATAAAGCAAAAAAGGAAAAGCACCGTCCAAAGATTGGAGGCGCTTTTTGTTTTTGGGCGTCATCGGTGTGTATAATTAGTAATCAGCACAGCGCATTAAAACATACCTTGAAAAGTATCCAATGACCGCTTGGCACGGCCTGGCGTTTGGCAAATTGGATTCTATTCTGAAAGGGTTTGAGTGAAATCCTTTGGATGAAGAATGCGATATCATCTCTGTAGATAAGCCCGATGATTCGGTTTGGGATGTTATCGGTTGGGGCATCCATCATTACAACATACAACAAGCGGGTGATACCGGCCATCAACCATTGTGTTTTGTTCTTCGCGCACCCGATCAGAAAATTGTGGGGGGGTTGATTGGCAAAACCTATTGGAATTGGCTTTATATCGACCTGTTGTTTGTAAAGGAAGAATTTCGGGGCCACAAATACGGGCAGCGTCTTTTGCAGGCCGCTGAAGATGAAGCCCGCAGGCGCGGTGCGACGAATGTATATTTGGATACATTCAGTTTTCAGGCGCCAGAATTTTATAAACAGAATGGTTATCAGATTTTTGGTGAACTTAATAATTTTCCTGCCGGGCATCAACGTTACTTTTTTACCAAACAACTTTAGAAAGAGGCCGGCTTCAACAGAACAACCAGCAAAAAGAAAAAAGAAATGTTTGCAACGTGCGTTGGACGAATGGGATGTTTGTCTGCACGGTTGCTGCGACCTGTCAGCCTGCATCCCCGCGGTAGTAAATTCGTCAGGCACCTTTTATTTAGCGTTTGATCTTTCAGATGAATCCATTTCTCGATAATCGCACCCTCACCGTTTTGCAAGTTGCCGTTTCCACCATGCTGTTTGTGGTGATGTTGAACGGCCTGCGCACTCAAAAAACCTACCCCGGTTTCAACCGTTGGATGTTAGCCAAACTGCCCGCGGCGCTTGGCTGGCTGGTGATCAGCCTGCGTGGTCTGATCCCAGACTGGTTGTCTGTGGTTGTAGGAAATGGATTGCTCATCACCGGGGGAATTTTGACATATGAAGGGATCCGGCAATTTCGCGGGAAACCTTTTCGGGATGTGTTCAATTATGCGTTGTTTGTATTTCTGGTAAGCGGGGTGGTTTATTTCACCTGGATATGGCCCAATGTAAATGCGCGGGTTATCCTGGTTTCTGCCAGCGGGGCAATCATCGTTGCGCGCTGTGTGTTCGAGCTGTTTGGCAACACACCGCGTGAATTGCGCTCCAGTTACTGGTTTACCGGTGCAATGTTTATTCTGTATGACCTGGTTTTGATTTTGCGCGTCTATAAATCTTGCACCCTGCCGGCTTTGACCAATCCATTCGATGCAGATCTGTGGCAGAATGTGTTGCTGTTGGTGACCAATGTGGTGGGAATCGGGTGGACATTCGGGTTTTTTATGATGTCTAATCACCGGCTGGCGATCGAATTGCAAACCGCTGAACTTGAGCTGCGCGAAATGGCCACAATTGATGTTTTGACGGGTGCATTGAACCGCCGTGCATTTGTGGAAGTTAGTCAGCGGGAGTTTGCGCGCTCGTGCCGGAGTGGGCGGCCCATTGCGCTTCTGATGATGGATATCGATTTCTTCAAGGATTTTAACGATACCTATGGTCATCTTAATGGAGATGCCATGTTGTGCGGGGTGATCGATATTTGCCGCCGTCAATTGCGCGAAGTGGATATACTGGCCCGGTGGGGCGGCGAGGAACTTGTGGTGCTTTTGCCCGACACCGAAGAGGCAGACTGTTTGCGCGTGGCAGAGCGGCTGCGCTTTGTGGTGGCCGGTTTGTCGGTGCCAACCGAAAAGGGGGATGCTTACACCACCGTTAGTATCGGGTGTGCTCTCTTGAAAGCGGAGCACGAAAATATTGATGCGCTGCTGCGCCAGGCCGATAGTGCACTCTATGAGGCGAAACGAAGCGGGCGCAATTGTGTGAAGATCAGATAAATTTCAGCCCAAGAGTCGATCAGAATGTGATTTGCTGCGGCCGTTTTGCAGCTGTTTCCTCTAAACCATTTCAGGTGGAGGGAATTGCAAAATGCTTTTCAGGTTGGTACAATCAAGAGAATAATATAAGATAATTTTTATCTAATTATATTAATTTTGCGGTCATAAAACCTTTTATCCGGTGAAATGAGCAAATCCACACTATCTTGTGTGGAAAAGGAGAAAAAATGGCGAGTCTTGACCGCACAAAAGAGAACCCCTGGGTTCTCAAGACCCCTCCAGGAACTTCGCAATATACGATGCATGTGGATATCCGGGACGGCAGGCAGGTTTTGGTATGTACTGTCGGCAGTACGGTGCTGCTTTATGATGCCCGCTGCATCGATGATCTCTACACCATGCTTAGAGAAGCCGGCGGCTGGGTTGAGCTTGGCGGGGCAGACGAACAAAAAGACGCCAGAGCAGGGACGGTTGAGGCCTGGGGAAGGTCACCAGATAACCCGTTGAAAGGCTGGTATGGGCTTAAGAAGGGGCTGCGCGGCCGTTTTGGGGTGTATATTCCGCCCTTGATGGAGGCCCTTGGCCTGTGTGAACTTGAGCACAACGCAAAGAATAACCGCATGCGCGCGATATAAACCGCTGTATGCGATGTGTGCGGTTGATAAAGGTAATGAACGCGCTGTAAAGCAGCGTGTTGATGATGTTTTTGAACGGATGCGATAAGGCTTATGGAAGAGAAAATCGTAATTGAAAATGTAAATGTGCCTGGGAATACAACACGGGTCAGCAAGGTCATGTATGAAGCCATGCTGCGGGCAATGTGGAAAATCCTCCCCGAACAGGCGCCGGGCTTGACCCAGGCTGAAATTTTTGATGGCGTAAAGCAGCATCTGCCTGAAGATTTATTCCCCGGAGGGGCAAAAGCGGGCTGGTGGGCAAAAGCTGTTCAGCTCGATCAAGAAGCAAAAGGAAATTTGATGCGCGAAGCGACAAAACCGTTGCGCTGGCATCGGACTGCTTGAAAAAACACCGGTTTAATAAAGGAGGGCGGTATGGATCTTGGCGCATTCTCAGTTAGCCTGACCGTTAAAGATCTTGAGGCTTCAAAGACATTTTATGAGAAACTTGGCTTTCAGGCCTTTGCGGGAGATGCCTCACAAAACTGGCTGATCTTAAAGAACGGCAATCATGTGATTGGCCTTTTTCAAGGAATGTTCGAGAAGAACATCCTGACCTTTAACCCCGGTTGGGACAACAACGCAAACCGGGTCGAGGCATTTACAGATATCCGTGAATTGCAGCGTCAATTAAAAGCGCAAGGGGTTGAGCTCCAAAGTGAGGCAGACGAAAGCACCACCGGGCCGGCCAGTCTTTTTCTGGTGGACCCGGACGGGAACCTGATTCTGATCGATCAGCACGTTTGAGCATATCTCGCAAGGAGTTGGCATGATCCATTCTCAACCTGAGGGCTATCTGGCCCTTCCGCCCACTGGCAATGGCCGCGGGGTATTGGTTTTGCATGCCTGGTGGGGGCTGAATGAGACCATCAAGGCTTTTTGCACGCGGCTGGCCGAAGCTGGTTTTGTGGCCTTTGCCCCCGACCTGTATCACGGCCAGGTGGCAGACACCATCGCCGATGCAGAAACCCTTGGCAAAGCTCTGGATGCCAATTTTCTTCAGGCCAGTGCTGAAATAAAAGCGGCTGCCCTGTTTCTTGCCGAACGGGTGGGTGACCAGGCCGGGCGCGATCTTGCGGTGGTGGCCTTCTCGCTGGGCGTCTATTATGCGCTGGACCTCGCTGCTGCCGACCCGGAACATATTCGTTCTGTCGTCCTCTTTTATGGGACCGGAGACGGCAACTACAGCAGTTCGAAAGCGGCCTACCTGGGTCATTTTGCCGCGGAGGATGTGTTTGAACCGCAAGCCAATGTTGACCACCTGGAAGAAGCGCTGCGGCGCGCTGGCCGCCCGGTGACTTTTTATCGGTACAGTGGCACGGGGCACTGGTTTTTTGAACCTGACCGCCCACAGGCATACCACCCGGCGGCTGCCAGCCTGGCCTGGGAGCGAACCCTGACCTTTCTGCGGCAGACCTCTTCGGGCCGGTGAGTTTCACCGCGCTGCTGCCGTAAGCCGGCTTGCAAAAGAATTTTTTCTCTCCTTAAGACGGCGTTTTTTGCCGTCGCGAGGGGGCCGGGGGATGGTGCCAGTCTTCTTTTTTACCGGACAGTATTCCCACTTTAAGAATCGCCTGTCATTGCCTGGGGCGGCTGCTTGACGCTGCTTAATTGTGAGGTTAAAATATCCACAATTACACAAATTTTTTACAATTGAATAGTCCCGTGCCAATATCGTAGCGGTTGCATTGCAGGCCATTGACCCCTCATATTTACACAGGACACACGGTCTGTGTTTTTTTGATGGGGTGATACTTATGGTGGGAACACGGAATAACACTTTGCATTTCACTGCAATCCGTTTTGGGGTCGTTTTTGTACTGCTGGTCGGGATTTTTGCCAGGTCGGCCACGGTCTTTGCACAGGCTGTGGTTGAGATCGGGTTGACATCTTTTTCGCCCTATACCCAGAATTTTGACACGCTCGCGATCACAGGTACAACCAATTCAGATCCCCCCCAGGGCTGGACGCTTACTGAAAGCGGCGGGGGAGCGCGGGATAACGACCAGTATGCAGCAGACACCGGCGCCAGCAATACCGGCGACACCTACAGTTACGGCGCCGCCATGACCACTGAACGCGGGCTGGGTACGCTGCAATCGGGTACGTTGATCCCTTTGTTTGGGGCGGTTTTTCGCAATGATACGGGCACCGCAATTACATCTCTCAACATTGCTTATGCCGGTGAACAATGGCGCCTGGGAACACTCGCCCGAACTGATCAACTGAATTTTCAATACAGTCTGGATGCCACCTCTCTGACCACCGGAACCTGGACCGATGTGGCTGCGCTCGGTTTCACCGCCCCGGTGACGACGGGCATTACCGGCGCTCTGAATGGTAATTTGGCAGCCAATCGCGCGCTCATCAACAGTTCCATCAGCGGGTTGAATATTGCCAACGGCGCCACGTTCTGGATTCGCTGGCAGGATCTTAGCGCTACGGCCGCAGATGACGGCCTGGCAGTGGATGATTTTTCCTTAACCCCGGCGGGTTGTTTTTCTTCCATCACCGTCACCAATGCCAATGACAGCGGCGCGGGCAGCCTGCGCCAGGCGATTGTGGATGTCTGCCCCGGTGGGACGATCACCTTTGCTGCCGACTACACCATCACCCTGTCCAGCGAATTATCCATCTATAAGAACCTGACCATTGACGGCGCGGGGCAAAATGTCACCCTCAGCGGTGGAAACAGCACCAGAGTCTTCTATGTCGGCAACGTGGCGGTCAACCTGCAAAACCTGACCATTGCCAATGGCAGGCGCATAGGCGGCGGCGCGGGTATCTATCTATATTATGGAACCTTGAATCTCAGTGCGGTCACGCTCTTCAATAACAGCTCCATCGATCCTGTTTACGCCGGTGGTGGAATTTACAATTACTATGGAAACCTAACCATCCGTGAGAGTACTTTTGCGGGTAACACCGCGACCAATAGCGGCGGTTCGGGAGGCGCAGGCGGCGGTATTTATAACAATTCTGGCGCCATAAATATCCGTAACAGTACTTTTTCTGGCAATAGCGCCAGCGACGCCTCGGGCGATGGTTCGGGGGGTGCGATTCTTTGCAATTTTGGCACCCTGATTGTGCAAAACGCTACCTTTTCTGGCAACACTGCATCCGTCTCGAATGGAGGCAGCGCTGCTGGTGGCATTTTGAGCTATGGGCCAGGCGTGACACTGCGCAACACAATTTTGGCGAACACCCCCCCAACCGCGAATTGTTCAGGCAGTATCACTGATGGGGGCAACAACCTGGAAAGCGGTGCTGCCTGCGGTTTTGGAGCAGGTTATGGTTCGCTGAGTAATACCGCCCCCCGGCTCGGCCCGCTGGGAAATTACGGCGGTCCCACGCAGACCATCTCGCTCCTGCCCGGCTCTCCGGCCATCAACGGTGTAACCTACAACGTTCCCAACAACTGCCCCGCAACTGACCAGCGCGGTGTAACCCGGCCTCAGGTCGGGGTCTGCGATATCGGCGCCTTTGAATCGCAGGGTTTTACCCTTAGCCTGGATGGGGGCAACAACCAGAGTACGGCGGTTAACACGGCCTTTGCCAACCCGCTGACGGTGACCGTCACGGCCAACAACCCGGCCGAGCCGGTGGATGGTGGGCTGGTCACGTTTACCCCGCCTGTATCCGGCGCCAGTGCGGTCCTCACCGGCAGCCCAGCGACGATTTCGGGTGGCGCGGCCAGTGTGACGGCCGCGGCCAACGGCACGGCGGGCGCATACACGGTTACGGCCGAAACCCACGGCGCGGCAGCGGGCCTTGATTTCTCGCTCACCAACCTGAATACCCCCACCGTCACCACTGGCGCGGCGACTGCGCTCACGGGCAGCGGCGCCACCCTGAATGGCACGGTCAACGCCAATGGGTTCAGCACCACCGTCACCTTTCAATACGGACTAGATACTTCTTACGGTTCGACAGTCGCGGCTGCCCAAAGCCCGGTCAGCGGTACGGCAGATACCCCGGTCAGCGCTGCCCTCACCGGGCTAACGCCCAACACGACCTATTATTTTCGCGTGGTGGGTGTGAATGCCAACGGTGCGGTAAACGGCCTCAACCAGACCTTTACCCTGACCACATTGGATTACGGCGATCTGCCTGACAGCTACGGCACCCTGCTGGCATCCGACGGGGCCCGGCACATCGTTCCGGCGATTCCCACGCTGTATCTTGGCAGCGGCATTGATGCCGAAAATGACGGCGCCCCGACCGCAAACGCCGGCGGTGACGATACCGCCAATACAGACGATGAAGATGGGGTCAGCGTGGTGACCCCTGCACTCTGGCTACCCGGCCAGCCTGCCCAGGTGAATGTGACGGCTTCATCCCCTGGTTTTCTAAATGCTTGGATGGATTTCAACGGGAATGGCAATTTTTTGGATGCGGGTGAAAGAATTTTCAGCGATCAGCCGCTATCTGGCGGGGTCAATCCTTCCATCTTTATCATTCCGCCAATGGCAACGTCCAGTCTGACCACGGGCATCCCGGCCCGCTTCCGCCTGTCGGATGCACCGGGTGTGGTGAACAGCCCGACCGGTCTGGCGAACAGCGGCGAAGTGGAAGATTATGTCTTTCATTATCCAGGTATATCAATTAATGATGTTACTGCCGACGAAGGTAATGCCGGGACGACCACGTTTACCTTCACAGTCAACCTGTCGGGCCCGGCCCCCGCTGGCGGCGTGACCTTTGATATTGCCACCGCAAGCAACACCGCCGTGACCCCCGCCGATTACGTCGGCCAGTCACTGACCGGTCAGACCATCCCGGCCGGGAGTTCCACCTATACCTTTGCCGTGACTGTCAACGGTGATGTCGCGGTCGAGTTGGACGAGACCTTCTTTGTCAATCTCACCAATGTGACGGGGGCCAGTGTGATCGACGGCCAGGGTCTTGGTACGATCACCAATGACGATTTTCCGCCCACCTTCACCCCGGTGCCGCCCACCT
>CAZQLE010000031.1:0-24830 GCA_964593905.1 uncultured Anaerolineaceae bacterium
CTCGATAAATTTATCTGAAACGACATGCTCCAACCGGTCGGCTTCGGGATGAATTTCTTCCCAGGCAAAGCCCAGCACCTCAGATAAAAAGGCCTCAATCAAGCGATGGCGGCGCAAGATGCCCAGGGCGGCCGTCTGCCCGGCTTTGGTGAGCCGAAACCCATGCCGGGGAATATGACTTACCAGCGGCGGCCGGGTGGCAGCCAGCTTTTGCACCATTTGCGTCACCGAAGACGGCTTTACTTGCAGCCGCTCGGCCACTGCATTGGTGGTGGCCGGGCGGCCCTGGGTGGTTAAATCATAAATCGTTTTCAGGTAATCTTGATCGGCTGCGGTGAGCGGTAGGTTTTCCATCCCTTTTATTTTAGCGCAAGAATTCATGGTTGGCACGTTGACGGCCGGCTGCGGTGAGCCACAACTGGTCTTCGCGCAGTTCAACCAGCCCCAGCGCGGCGCTGCGCTGCAAGACCGCGGCTGCCAGATCGGGCGGCCAGCGCATATGGGCTCCCAGGTGTTCGGGGCGGCTTTCCAGCATCATATCGGGGGTTTGTTCATGGTTTAATAAATGCCCGGCCAGCAGCGTTACTGCGAACTCCAGGCGCTGTTCCCGGCGCTGTCGGGCGGCGGCGATCAGACCGCGGCGGGGGGCAAAGAACAGCACCACCCCAAACACTACACCCACGGCCGCGGCCATTGAACCGGCGATGGAGGCATCCAGCGCCCAGGCCAGCCAGTAACCGCTGACCGCGCTCAGGGTGCCCAGCGCTACGCTGAGGGCCAACATGCGCGATAACCGTTCGGTTAACAGATAAGCTGCGGCGGCGGGGCCGATCATCAACGCCACCACCAGCACCGATCCGACGATGTCAAAAGCGCCCACCACCGTAACCGATACCAGGCTCATCAGGGCAATGTGCAGCACGGCCGGGGCAAACCCCAGCGAAGCAGCCAGACCGGCATCGAACGAGGTCAGTTTTAATTCCTTGTAAAAGAGCAGGATAAACCCCAGGTTGACCAGAAAAATGGCGCCCATCCACCACAACCCGCGCGGACCCAGATCGAAAGCGCCGATCTGGATGCGGTCAAAGGGTGCAAAGGCGATCTCGCCGATTAGCACGGCGTCGATATCCAGGTGGACATTGCCGGCAAACAGGGTGATCAACAATACGGCGGCGGCAAACAGCGCCGGGAACACCAGCCCAATGGCCGCGTCCACCTTTACCAGCCCCGTGCGTTCCAGTGCGGCCACCAGCGCCACGGTTAACACCCCCACCGCCGCGGCCCCCAGCACCAGCAGCGGAGACTGGGTTGAACCAGCGATAAAAAAGCCGAGCACGATTCCCAGCAGAACGGTATGGCTGATGGCATCGGCCAACATGGCCTTGCGCTGCAAAACGAGAAAGACCCCTGGCAGCGCACAGGCGGCGGCGGTGATGATGGCTATCCCCAGAATCTCAATTTGTGATGGGCTCATCTTGCGCACCTCCCAGTTGGGTTTCGGTTTGCCGGGCGGCTGCAATGCCTGCGGCGGTTAAGGTCCAGCGCTGTTCGGCATCCTGGGTGACCAGGTTCTGCCGCTGCAAAATGCGCAGCCCCTTTTGAACGCCGGCCGGTTGGCGCACCACGGCGGCCAGGGCCTTTTCAGAATGGGCGCGCTGCAGGTCGGCATGTTGGCGGGCCACACGCAGCAGATCAACCAGCAAAACCTGGCTTTCAAACTGCCGGGAGCGGCGGATGCGTTTGAACAGCGCTGCAACCAGCCCGCGGCGCGGTGCAAAAAACAATGAAAGCAGCACGATCAAACTGGCTGCCAGCACGATGGTGGGCCCGGTTGCCAGCCGTGGGGCTGCCGCAGAGATCAGCACCCCGCCAAACCCTGCGAAAGCGCCAAAACCAGCTGCCAGCGGCGTCATCACCGCCAGGCGGTCGGTCCACTGGCGGGCGGCGGCGGCAGGGGCAACGATGAGCGCGCTCATCAACACCACCCCGACAGCTTGCAGGCCAATGACAATGGCAATGACCAGCAGGGCATTTAACAGCAAGTCTAGCTTGCCAACCGGAAAACCCAGGCTGGCGGCATATTCAGCGTCAAAACTGACCAGCTTAAATTCTTTCCAAAACAACAGGATCACGATCAGAGCCAGCCCACCCATGCCAGCCATGACCAGCACGTCACTTTCCAGCAGGGTGGCGGCCTGGCCAAACAAAAACTTGCTCAACCCGGCCTGACGCGCATCGGGCAGCTTCTGGGTAAAGGTAAGCAGCATCATCCCGATGCCAAAGAAGACCGAAAGAATGAGGCCCAACACGGTATCCTGGTTGAGACGGGTGCGGCGGGTGAGAAATTGCAGCGCGGCTGCGCCCAGCGCCCCGGCTGCCAGGGCGCCGATCAGCAGAACCAGCGGGGCTTTGCTGCGTGTGATCAGAAACGCCAGCACCACCCCCGGCAGCGCGGCGTGTGAGATGGCATCGCCCAGCAGGCTCTGCCGGCGCAGCAGGGCAAAGCTGCCCAATACCCCGGCCACCGCGCCGAGCAGCAGGGCCCCCAGGGCCACTGTGCGCAGGGTGTAATCATTAAAAAATGCGCTTATAAGATCCACGGTCCCCCCTTTCCGCCCGGCGTTTCATGCCCATTCCCGGTGCTGCCCAGCAGCGCCAGGCGTCCGCCGTAAGCGCGGCGCAGGTTGGTTTCGGTGAAAACTTCTTGCACCGTGCCGCTGGCGATGCGCCGCACATTGAGCAGAGCCGCCCAGTCAAAATATTCGGGCACAGTTTGCAGGTCGTGGTGAACCACCAGCACGGTCTTGCCCTGGGTGCGCAGCTCGCGCAGCAGATCGATGATAGCGCGCTCGGTAACGGCATCCACCCCCTGAAAGGGCTCGTCCATCAGATAGATATCGGCCTGCTGCACCAGCGCGCGCGCCAGAAAGACGCGCTGCTGCTGCCCGCCCGAAAGCTGGCTGATCTGGCGCGGCAGAAAGTCGGTCATGCCCACTTTTTCCAGCGCCTGTTCGGCCAGGCTGCGTTCGGTTTTGCCGGGGCGGCGCAGCCAGCCCAGTTTGCCATAGGTGCCCATCCCGACCACATCCAACACGGTGGTCGGAAAATCCCAGTCGACGCTGCCGCGCTGGGGCACGTAGGCCACGCGGCGGCGCTGTTCGGCATAGGGCTTGCCGAAGACGCGGATATCGCCGGCAGTAGGCTGCACCAGCCCCAGAACCGCTTTGAGCAGCGTGGTCTTTCCGGCCCCGTTGGGGCCGATCAGGGCCATTAACACCCCGGCAGGGATCTGCAAGTCTACATCCCACAGTACGGGCGCTTCGCGGTAGGCCACGGTTAGATCCAGGATTTCGATCGCAAGCGGGTTCATCTTAGTTGCCTTTCTGGGCGGTTAACGCGGTCACCAGGGTGTTGACATTGGCGCGCACCATGCCGGGATAGGTGCCTGCGGGGGTGCCGGGGCTGCCCGGAGCATCCGAGTAGAGCTGCCCGCCGATTTCCACCGGCCAACCCCGATCGGCTGCGGCGGCCTGCACCGCTTCAATATTGCGTTTGGGAACCGAGCTTTCGATAAAAACTGCCGGAATCTTCCGCTCGACAATAAAAGTGACCAGTTGTTGCACGTCTGCCGTTCCGGCTTCGCTTTCGGTGCTGATGCCCTGCAGCCCGCGAACCTCAAACCCGTAGGCGCGGCCAAAGTAGCTGAACGCATCATGGGCTGTGATGAGCACCCGTTGCGATTCGGGGACCTTTGCCACAGTGGCGCGGATCTCTTCATCCAGCGCGGCCAGTTGGCTTTGATAGGCCGCCGCGTTTGTGCGGTACAGTTCGGCGCTGGTTGGGTCGGCTTTGGTCAGCGCATCGCGCACCACGTCGATGCAGGTTGACCACATTAACACATCAAACCAGACGTGTGGATCATAGGCGTTTTGAAAATTGGGCGCCGAGAGCAGTTGTTCGCGGGGGATGTTGTCGGTGACGGCAATTACAGTGCGGGTGGTGCTCATGCGCTCAAGGACGTTGGCCAGCCCGGCTTCGAGATGCAGGCCCGAGAAAAAAATCATATCGGCGTTTTCCAGCGCGCGCACATCGCTTTCAGAAGCGCGATAGAGGTGCGGGTCAACGCCGGCGCCCATCAGCGCAGTAACTGCAACGCGTTCGCCGCCCACGGCCTGAACCAGATCTGCTACCATGCCGGTGGTGGCGGTTACCCGAATGGGGCGCTGGGAGATGCTTTGTGCCTGCGCATTGGGTGCGGTTGTGCAGCCGGCGGCCAGGACGAGGATCAGAATTAAGAAAAATGTTTGTTTCATTGGATCTCCAATTTATTTGCGCCATAATTATTATTTAGGCTAGCCTAAATAATAATTAATCGGATAAGTTTTGTCAAGTTAATCCGACGGGCAATTACCCGCTTTTGGCACCAAATGTCATCTTTGGATTGTGACATTTTTCTCTTGTTATGCTGCATCCATAATGCTATACTCCGGTATAGTATATTCCCGTGAGGAGAAAACCAATCTATGCCGCTCTATGTCTATCACTGCCAGGACTGCAACCATGATTTTGAGATCTTTTTATCTTTTGCAGATTCTCAAAAGATTCCCGAATGCCCCTATTGCAAGGGTCTGAAAACCAAAAAACAGCTTGCCAGCTTTTCCACTTCCGGGCTTTCCGGTTCTTCAAACACCGGCGGCAGCACTTCGGGCTGCGGCGGTTCGGGCCGCTTTACTTGAGGGTAGGAGCAGAACTGCGGTGCAGTTCAGATCAGCCATGAAACTGAAATGTGAAAACTCAAAAAAGAATATTGCATCTCGCCTGAAGCGAATTGAAGGGCAGGTGCGCGGAATTGCAGTGATGGTGGAAGAAGAGCGCGACTGCCGCGAGATTATGCAGCAGTTTAGCGCCATTCGTTCGGCCCTGCGCAGTGCCAATACCCTGTTTTTGCAGGAGTATGCCACAGAATGCATGGGCGGTCTGGATGATGAAAAAGGACAGAAGGAACGCGAAGTGATTATGCGCGATCTGATGGAAATGGTCAGCAAGGCACTTTAAAGAGGATTGAAACATGGGCAAAAGCATTGTGCAATGGATTGGTGGTAAAAAATTTGTAGGCCTCGACTCGACCAATCACTCGGTGGTGCTTT
Organism: uncultured Anaerolineaceae bacterium; assembly: GCA_964593905.1. Taxonomy (GTDB): domain Bacteria; phylum Chloroflexota; class Anaerolineae; order Anaerolineales; family Anaerolineaceae; genus CAZQLE01. The sequence goes on from CAZQLE010000031.1 coordinate 5,148, forward strand.
CCACCGCAGATGAAGGGGTGGGCATGAAGCCGTCGGATCTTTTGCTGGTTGCGGTTGCAGCCTGCAGCGCGGTGGATGCGGTGGGAATTTTGACCAAAAGGCGTATGCCGCCCGAGAGCCTGATGATTGAAGCTGAAGGCGAACAGGATGCCGACCCGCCGTGGACGTTTCGGAAAATTCATTTGAAATATATTCTTTCTGGCAAAGATATCACCGCCGAAGCCGCCCGCCAGGCAATTGAGCTGGCCGAAGAAAAATATTGTTCGGTCGCGGCCACCGTGCGCGGGGTGGCAGAGATCTCGATTGAGGTTGAAGTTCTGCCGCAGCCAGAGTAAGCCGGGGATTGTTGGTATAATCAGAAACGGAGGATGATAGCCTCCGTTTCATGATTTAAAAAAGCCAAAGGAGTCCAATCTTATGCCTTCGTCCGGCGTTCTTATTCATTATGCCCCTCTGCTGGATCTTCCGCCGGAGGTACCACCGATCACTTTACTGGAAGGCGATACCCCCCTTATTCCCATGCCGCGCCTGGCCGAAGAGCTGGGCGGCGGTTTCGAACTCTATGTAAAATTTGAAGGGTTAAACCCCACCGGCTCCTTTAAGGACCGCGGTATGACCGCGGCGGTGAGCGTGGCGGCTGCCCAGGGTGCCAAAACGGTCATTTGCGCCTCAACCGGCAACACGGCGGCTTCTGCCGCGGCTTATGCCCGCCGCGCCGGAATGCGCGCGGTGGTGATCATCCCCGAGGGCAAGGTGGCGGCCGGCAAGCTGGCCGGGGCCATTGCCTACGGCGCCGAGGTGATTCAGATCACCGGTTCGTTTGATGATGCACTTTCGCTGGTGGTGCAGATCAGCCAGCATACCCCCATTGCACTGGTGAATTCGTTGAATCCGTACCGCCTGGAAGGGCAGAAAACGGCGGCCTTTGAGATTTGTGATGTGCTGGGCAGCGCCCCCGACTGGTTGTGTTTGCCGGTGGGCAACGCCGGCAATATTACCTCCTACTGGATGGGCTTTCGCCAGTATCACGAATTGAAACAGACCGGGCTGCCGCAGATTCTGGGCGTGCAGGCGGCCGGTTCGGCCCCGCTGGTGCTCGGGCACCCGGTGGATAAACCCGAAACGGTGGCGACTGCCATCCGCATTGGGCGGCCTGCCCGCGGCGAGCAGGCAATTCTGGCTGCTGAAGAAAGCAAAGGCAGCATCATGGCGGTGAGCGATGATGAGATTCTGGCGGCTCAGCGCCGTCTGGCCGCGCATGGGGTGTGGGTGGAGCCAGCCTCGGCGGCGGGCATTGCCGGTTTGACCCATGAACTGGCGGCAGGCCGGTTGAACCTGGCCGGCAAACGGGTTGTGACGGTGTGTACCGGGCACGGCTTGAAGGACCCTGATATTATTGTGCGCCAGATGAAAACGCCGCAGGTGTTGGCCCCTGACCTGGATGTGCTTGAAGCTGCGATTCTGGGAGAAAAATAATGACTGCGCCGCGTCAGGTGACGGTGCGTGTTCCGGCCACAACGGCCAACCTGGGGCCAGGGTTTGACTGCCTGGGCCTGGCGCTGGACCTGTGGAATGAGACGACCTTCACGGTGAGTGGGATGGGAATTCACTTGCAGGTTGAGGGTTTTGGGCGCGGCCGTGTGGCAGAAGATGAGCGCAACCTGGTTGCGCAGGCGTTGAAGCGTTTTTATGAGCGCAACGCCAAACCGCTGCCGGCCGGGGTGCAAATTCGCTGCAAAAACGCCATTCCACTGGGGTCGGGGCTGGGCTCAAGCGCCTCGGCGGTTATTGCGGGTTTAATGGGCGCCAATGCGCTGCTGGGCTCGCCGGCCAGCCCGGAGGAGATTCTGACCCTGGCAACCGAGATGGAGGGCCACCCGGATAATGCGGCGGCGGCGGTGTTTGGCGGGTTAACGGCGGCAATTACCACACCCGAAGGGATTGTAGCGCGTCGTCTTGAACCGGCGCCGTGGAAAGCGGCAGTGATTGTGCCCCAGATTCACTTGCCCACCCAGACTGCGCGGGCTGCCTTACCGGCGCAGGTGAATTTTAAAGACGCGGTTTTTAATATTGGCCGCAGTGTTCTGGTTGTACAGGCTTTGCAATCGGGCGATGAGACGATTCTGGCACGAAGTATGCAAGATCGTATTCATCAACCCTACCGCCTCAAGTTGATTCCGGGCGCAGAAGCGGCCCTGGCGGCGGCCCTGACGGCGGGTGCGGTTGCGGCGGCGATCTCTGGCGCAGGCCCCGGGTTAATTGCCTTTACGCATCAAGCACCCGGCCCCATTCTTGAGGCCATGACCGCCGAGATCAATCGCGCCGGGGTAAAGGTTTTGTCTTTCGGCCTGGAGCTCAGCCAGGACGGGGCGCGCGTGTTCTGATAGGACCTTGCAACCTGACCTTTGCTTGACGCTGAATCGGGGTTATGCTACTATAAATTAGATGTGCCCGCTCAGGTTTGGGGATGTGCGAGCGGCTGCCATCGCATCAAAGTTAAAATACACGACCGGTCTGGTGATGATCGGTGGATTTTTAGGCCTGTAAGGAGACACCTGCAATGAACAAACGATCCCTCTTGCTGCTCCTGGTTGCTGTGCTGTTGCTGATGGTTTTATCTGGCTGCAATCGTGCACTGTCAACCCCGCCTGTTCCGGCTACGCAGGATGTCGGTTTGAATACGGGGGCGGATATTTTGATGTTTGCCACTCAGACGGCCCTGGCGGGTGGGGCAGAAGTAAAAGCCGTATCGACCGCCACGCCGATCGTCTCTGAGGCCGATGCCGCATTGACGGTTGTCCCGGCCGAAGAATCGGCCCCTGAGGCGCCGGTTGTACAGGCGCAGCCCCTGCCTACACCGGGGCGTCCTGAATCTTACACGCTGCAAAAGGGTGAATGGCCGATCTGTATTGCGCGCCGTTTTGATGTGGAGCTGGGGGCATTCTTTGCGATGAATAACCTCAATATGGCCTCCAAGCCGGGCGTGGGTACGCTGTTGAAGATCCCGCAGAGCGGCGGCTGGTCAACGGCCAATGGGCCGCGCGCTTTACGGGCGCATTCAGGCAGTCATACTGTGCAAAGCGGTGAGACGATTTATACCATCGCGTGCAGCTATGGTGATGTTAACCCGGATGGTATCATTGCGCTCAATAATTTGCAGTCACCCTATGATCTGTCTGCGGGTCAGGTGCTTAGTCTGCCCTGATGCAGATCTGCGTATGATCCTCCCGGCTCAGGGCGGATGAGAAAGTTTTGGGCCGCCTGAATGGGATGAAGATTTTTTATCGGCGCTGCCGGTGTGCGAAGGATTCTTTCGCGGCCCGGCAGCGCCGGTCTGTTTACCAGGGGGTGTTACGGGTTATGTGTCTTTGGTTTTGCTGGGTTCAGCATGACATGTGCTTTCTGTCCGTGCCATATTGTAGGTTGGATTGAGCCGTTTCTACCCGCCCATTCATCCATCATAACCCAGGCGAAACCCAACATTCGCCGGTCAAACCACACAAACGTTGGGTTTCGCTCCTGTGTTGGCCGATCGATGCACCTGACCGAACCGCTTGCTCTGCGCACAGCGTGCAACCCAACCTACGAAATGCTTGCCGCTGCCTGCATGGGTGCAGATTCTTCGCGCTCTGCGCTCTTTCAGCATGGCACGTACTTTCGCTCGTGTCGCACGCTGCGCCAAAAAAAACACGGCACAGCCTGAGCAAAACCCAACCTGCCGCTGGTGGGGCTAATTTACCCTTTTGGCCCCGTATTTCTTCCAAAAAAAGGTCGTTATAAATGATGAAATTAATCCAATTTTGGCTTTAAAGATTAAAAAAAGCACATTCTTTTGTATGAACAGGTTAAAATAGAAACACCCCATCTTCCAGTTCAATCAACCGGCAATCAGTTTTGATTCGCCGCAAAAGGACGGAAAACCGGGTTCCCGTTGAGGACTGCATGAAATTTGAAATCCTGAATTCCGAAGCAATGTATCATGGGCGGGCGTTTGATGTGGCGCGCTGTGAAGTTCGTCTACCCGACGGCCGTCTCAGTCACTACGACCTGGTTCAACATCGCGGCGCAGTGACGCTGGTGCCCGTGGATGACCAGGGCCGTATTTTGCTGGTTTGCCAGTATCGCCTGGGTGCAGACCGTGAGCTGTGGGAACTGCCCGCCGGTGTGTTGGAAGCCGGAGAAGCCCCCGAGAGTGCCGCGGCGCGCGAAGTGCGTGAAGAAACCGGTTTTGCCGCCCGTGAGCTGCGCAAACTGGGCGAATTTTATATGGCGCCGGGGTATTCAAGCGAATTTATGTTTGTGTTTCTGGCCTCGGGGCTTTATGAAGCCCCGCTGCAGGCCGATGCAGATGAGTTCTTGCAGGTGGCTGCTGTGCCTGCAAAAGAATGTTTTGAGATGATCCACAGCGGCAAAATCATCGATGGTAAGACGATCGCCAGCCTGCTGCTGGCCCAGCCATACCTTTAAATTAGATCGATCCCTCGAAAGAGACCGGCCATAGCCCGTTTTTCGAAGGTGACACCCCGCCGTTGTTTTTGTGACCTATATAACTAACGCGGGATGACATTTGACGGTAAACTTTCAAGGAAGTGTTTAGACACCTGGTCGAAATTAGGTTGCCAGGTGATGTTTGTATGTCTAGGAAAGTTTTAAACGCAAAAGGTAATGTCTCATTACCTATTCAATTTTTTTATGGAGCAATCTCATGACGCGTAAACAGGTTACGATTGATGCAAACGAGGCGGTAGGCTATGTGGCTTATCGTCTCAGCGAGGTAATCGCCATTTACCCGATTACCCCGTCCTCCCCGATGGGCGAATTTTCAGATGCCTGGTCGGCCACCAAATCTCCCAATCTGTGGGGTACGGTGCCCATGGTGATGGAAATGCAGTCCGAAGGCGGCGCGGCGGGTGCGGTGCATGGCGCATTAACCACCGGCTCGCTCACCACAACCTTCACCGCTTCACAGGGTCTGCTGCTGATGATTCCCAATATGTACAAAATCGCCGGCGAACTGACCCCCACTGTGTTTCATGTAACTGCCCGCTCTCTGGCAGCGGCCGCCCTGTCGATTTATGGCGATCACTCTGATGTGATGGCCACCCGCCAGACCGGCTTTGCGCTCATCGCCTCTGCTTCGGTACAAGAAGCCCACGATTTCGCCCTGATCTCACAGGCAGCCACGCTGGAATCGCGCGTGCCTTTCCTGCATTTCTTTGATGGCTTCCGAACTTCTCACGAAGTGAGCAAGATTGAACAGCTCTCTGACGATGATATGCGCGCCATGATTGATGATGCCTGGATTCTGGAAGCCCGCTCACGCGGCCTTTCGCCCGATGCCCCGGTTCTGCGCGGCACTGCCCAGAACCCCGATGTTTACTTCCAGGGTCGTGAAACGGTTAACCCCTTCTATATCAAGACCCCTGGCATGGTTCAACGGGCCATGGATCAGTTCGCTGCCATCACCGGCCGCAGCTATCATCTCTTCGATTACGCCGGCGCGCCGGATGCTGACCGGGTGGTGATTGTGATGGGCTCGGGCGTTGAGACTGCTGAAGAAACCGCAAAATACCTGAATGCCAGGGGCGAAAAGGTCGGCGTTGTGTCTGTGCGCCTTTTCCGGCCCTTCTCCATTGAACATTTGCTCCAGGCGCTGCCCGCCACCACCAAAAAGATCGCCGTGCTCGACCGCACCAAAGAACCGGGCGGCGCAGGCGAACCGCTCTACCAGGATGTCATCACCGCTCTGGCCGAAGGTCTGGCTGCCGGTACGGCGCCCTTCAAGACGATGCCGGTGGTAATCGGCGGTCGTTTTGGCCTGTCTTCCAAAGAATTTACCCCGGCCATGGCCAAAGCTGTGTTTGATGAACTGACCAAAGCCGCCCCCAAGAATCACTTCACGGTGGGCATCAATGACGATGTGACCCACACCAGCCTGAGCTACGACCCCTCCTTCACCATTCTGGATGAGAAGACCGTAACCTGCATGTTCTTTGGTCTGGGTGCTGATGGCACCGTGGGCGCAAACAAGAACTCGATCAAAATCATTGGCGAAGAGACCAACAACTATGCCCAGGGTTATTTCTTCTACGATTCGAAGAAATCTGGCACTGTAACCACCTCGCATCTGCGCTTTGGTCCCAAGCCGATCCGCGCTCCGTACCTGATCACCGAAGGTTCGGCCGATTTTGTGGCCTGCCACCAGTTCAACTTCCTCGAACGGGTTGAAATGCTGAAGTTCGCCAAGCCCGGTTCGGTGTTCCTGCTTAACAGCATTTACAACAAAGAAGAAGTCTGGAACCAGCTCCCGCGTGAGGTTCAGCAGGATATCATCAACAAGAAGTTGAAGCTGTATGTGATCGACGCCTATGAAGTGGCGCATAAGACCGGCATGGGCGGCCGCATCAACACCATCATGCAGACCTGCTTCTTTGCCATCTCGGGTGTGCTGCCGCGTGATGAGGCTATTGCCGAGATCAAGAAATCGATCAAGAAGACCTACGGCAAACGCGGCGATGCAGTGGTTCAACAGAACTTTGCCGCCGTCGATTCGACCCTTGAGAACCTCTACCAGGTCGATTATCCCCACGTTGCGTCCAGCGAACTGTTCCGCCGTCAGGCTGTGCCCGATGCCGCGCCGCTGTTTGTTAAAGAAACCCTCGGCCCCATCATTGCCGGCGATGGCGACAGCCTGCCGGTGAGCAAGATGCCCGTCGATGGCACCTTCCCGACCGCGACCACCCAGTGGGAAAAGCGCAATATCGCGCTCGAGATCCCGGTATGGGAATCGGACCTGTGCATCCAGTGTGGCAAGTGCGCCTTTGTTTGCCCGCACGCCGTCATCCGCCAGAAGGTTTATGACCCGGCGCTGTTGAGCGATGCTCCTGCAACCTTCAAACACATCGATGCCAAATTCAAAGAACTGCCGGGCATGGCGTTCACAATTCAGGTTGCCCCCGAAGACTGCACCGGCTGCGCGTTGTGCGTGGAAGTTTGCCCGGCCAAAGATAAATCGCAGGTTGGCCGCAAAGCCCTCAATATGGCCGATCAGCTCCCGCTGCGCGAAAGCGAAGCCACCAACTGGGATTTCTTCCTCGCTTTGCCTGATACCGACCGCACGGCCTTCAACCCGACGACCGTTAAAAATTCACAGATCCTGCGCCCGTTGTTCGAGTTCTCTGGCGCCTGTGCTGGCTGCGGTGAAACCCCGTATGTCAAGCTGGTTTCGCAGCTCTTTGGCGATCGCTCGGTCATCGCCAATGCCACCGGCTGCTCGTCGATCTACGGCGGCAACCTGCCCACCACCCCGTGGGCCCAAGATTCCAACGGCCGCGGCCCGGCCTGGTCGAACAGCCTGTTTGAAGACAACGCTGAGTTTGGCCTGGGTATGCGCCTGACCCTTGATAAGCGCTATGAGTTTGCCGTTGAACTGCTCAAAGACCTGGCCCCCAAGGTGGGCGAGGGTCTGGTAGCCGAACTGCTCGACGCCAACCAAGCGACCGACGCCGGCATTGCTGCACAGCGCACCCGCGTGGCCACCCTCAAGGGCATCTTGAGCGGAATGACCGACTCGAAGGCCATTCATCTGGCGAGCGTCGCCGATGTGTTGGTTAAGAAATCGGTCTGGATCATCGGCGGCGACGGCTGGGCCTATGACATCGGTTACGGCGGTTTGGATCATGTCATCGCCTCGGGCCGCAATGTCAATATTCTGGTTCTGGATACCGAAGTCTACTCGAACACCGGCGGTCAGTCTTCCAAGTCGACCCCGCGCGCCGCGGTGGCAAAATTCGCCGCCAACGGCAAGGGCCTGCCCAAGAAAGATCTGGGCATGATTGCCATGGCCTATGGTTATGTCTATGTGGCCCGCGTAGCGATGGGCTCCAACGATCAACACACGCTGCGCTCCTTCCTCGAAGCCGATGCCTATGATGGGCCTTCTCTCATCATTGCTTACTCACACTGCATCGCCCACGGCATCGATATGCGCAAGGGCCTCGAACAGCAGAAAAACGCTGTTGCTTCGGGCATCTGGCCGCTCTATCGCTACAACCCGGCGCTGCTGGATGAAGGCAAGAACCCGCTGGTGATCGATTCGAAAGATCCCACCGTGTCGGTGGAAGAATATGCTTACAAAGAGACCCGCTATCGCATGTTGATGCAGGCCGACGAAGCCCGCGCTGAAGCCCTGATGAAACAGGCCCGCAGCGATGTGACCAAACGCTGGCAGCTCTACAAGCAGATGGCCGAGATTGAATATCAAAACAGCGCCAAAGACGGCGGAGCAGAAAGCTAATCGTACTCAAAACCAGTAAAGGAGCTCGAAATGGTAGACCTGACCACCTCTTATCTTGGTTTGCAACTAAAAAACCCGTTGGTCGCCTCTGCATCGCCTTTCTCGAAGAAAGTCGATAACGTCCGCCGGCTTGAGGATGCCGGAGTCAGCGCTGTGGTGATGTATTCGCTCTTTGAAGAGCAGCTCACCCATGAAAGCCGCGCGCTCGATTTCTTCCTCAGTCAGGGCGCTGAATCTTTTGCTGAGGCGCTGACGTATTTTCCTGAGATGGAGAACTACAATGTCGGCCCCGAAGACTATTTGAACCTGATCCAGAAGATGAAGCAGGCCGTGAGTATTCCGGTCATTGGCAGCCTGAACGGTATTTCAACCGGCGGGTGGGTCGATTATGCTTCAAAGATCGAGCAGGCCGGCGCAGATGCGCTGGAGCTGAACATCTACTTCCTGCCGACCAGCACGGAACTGACCGCTGCTGAACTGGAACAGGCCTATGTGGACCTGATCGCCGATCTGCGCAGCAAGATTCGCATTCCGCTGGCAGTGAAGCTGAGCCCCTATTTCACCGCGCTGCCAAACTTTGCCAGCCGTCTGGTGAAGGCCGGCGCCAATGGTCTGGTGCTCTTCAACCGCTTCTATCAGCCCGATCTGGATATTGAGGCGTTGGAGGTGGTGCCCAACCTGGTGCTGAGCAATTCAGACGAACTGCGTCTGCCGCTGCGCTGGACGGCCATTTTGCACGGCCGTGTGCAAGCCGACCTGGCGTTGAGCTCGGGTGTGCATACCGGCAAAGATGTCATTAAAGCCGTAATGGCTGGCGCGAATGTGGCCATGACCGCCTCGGCGTTGCTTAAGAACGGTTCGACCTACGCCGGCGTGATGCTGCAAGAGATGAGCACCTGGATGGAAGAAAAAGAGTATCTTTCTGTCCGCCAGATGTTGGGCAGCATGAGCCAGAAATCCATTGCCGAACCGGCCGCTTTTGAGCGCGCCAACTACATGAAGGCGCTGACCAGTTTCGATAACCGGCTGCGCTAAAACGGATCTGTGTTGTTCAAAGAGGCTGCCCCGACGGGCAGCCTCTTTTGGTTTTCGGTTTTTTCTTTCAACTTGATGCGCTGCTGTAAGTGCGCACCGCGCGGCGGAAGAAGGCGCTGGCCAGCCAGAACAACCCGCCCGCCGCCGCCAGACCCGCAGCTCCCATTATAGGATGCAGCCGCCCTGTCAGCGCCTGGGCGGGCAGGGTGGTGATCATGCCCACCGGAATGACCCAGGTGAGCATGCCGCGCAGCCAGCCGGGGTAGACCTGCACCGGGTAGCGCCCCAGTTGAAAGACGGCGTCAAACACCCAGGTGAGGATCAGGCCCGGATTGTAAAATGACAGTGCGGTAAAGATCAACAGCACGGCATAGAGTGTGATCAGCCCGGCGCACAGCAGCCCGGCAAACCAGGCCAGCGCGGCCAGGTTGGGCGGTGTGACTGCGGCGCGCAGTGCGGCGATGAGCACGGCCAGCCCCAGCGCCAGATCGGTCAGCGCGGTCAGCCGCCACTGGCGAAAGGTGATCAAAAATTGCACGTTCACCGGGCGCACCAGTGCGAAATCAAACTGGCCGCTCCATACTTCCTGTCCCAGCCCGACCAGCATTTCGAGGCTGGGGCCGATAAACAGACCGCGTACTGCGCTGACGATTAGATACACCCCCAGCAGCGCCAGAGCCGAGGGGAAATCCCAGCCCTGAATGGCGCTGGTGCGGTTATACAGGATGCCCAGACCCGCAAAACCGATCGCCAGATTTAAAACCGAATGGAACAGGCTGATTAGAAAATTTTCGCGGTAGGCCAGGTCTTGCAGCGCCGAAGCGCGGATAAACTGGGCAATCAGACGAAATGGACGCATGGTTCAGCCTCCGATGGCGTGGTAGCGTTTTAGGCCGCGTTGCCAGAGCAGCGTGGTGGCTGCGGCCGCCAGCGCCAGCCAACCGGCCTGAATTAATACCCCGCCCAGCCGTTCAGCCAGAGAGAGGGGTGAGGTGAGCAGCTCAACCGGAAAACCGACCATGTAGCGGAAGGGCAGCCAGCGCGCTGCGGTTTGCAGCCCCTCGGGCAGCAGCGCGAGCGGGGCGACCACCCCGGCCAGAACAAAGACCAGTGCATCTTGCAGCGCCAGCAGCGCATCGGCGCGGGTTGACCAGAAGGCCAGCAGCGCCAGCGCACAGCCCCATAGAAAACGCAGCCCCCAGGCCAGCAGCAGCGACAACCCGAACCAGCCAGCCTGAAGCAGGGTGGGGTGCAGCTCGGGCTGGAGCACCAGCGCGCACAGCGCCGCAACCGGAATGACAAAGGCCAGGGTGACGGTTTTGCCGGCCGCTTCTGAGGCGACCACGTTCATCAGCGGGGGCAGCGGGCGGGTGAGCCAGAAATTCAACTGCCCCTCCCGGATCATATCTCCCAGGGTCCAGTTGGCCTGCGCATAGGTGAATTGATTGACCAGGATCAAGACCAGATAATACCCGGCAAAGGTGGCGCGGGTAAAACCGCCCAGCGACTGCTCGCCGGCCGAGGCTGCCCAGACAAAGTAAGCCGCCAGCGGCGGGAGCATCCAGCCAAAAGCCAGCACAAAAAAGAAGCCGCGATACTGCATCCAACTGGCCCAGGTACTGCGCACCAGCGCCCAACTTCCGCGCAGGTTCATAGTCCACCCCCGTGATACACCTGGTCGATGACGGTTTCAATTGGCGCATCGGCGACCGAGAGGTCGAACACGGGCAGCGTATCCAACAGGTGGGCGGTGGCGCGGGCCGTTTCGCTGCGCGGAATGCGCAGGGTGAGCTGATGGCCGTCGTGGTCGGCCAGTTCGCTTCCGCCGGGGAGGCCGGCGGCAATTTCGGCCGTGGAGAGTGGGCGGTCTAACTGGCAGTGGATTTCTTTGTAGGGAATGACCCGGTGGGTCAGGGCGGTCAGGCTGCCGTCGTAGATGAGACGGCCTTCTTTAAGCAGCAACACCCGCTCACACAGCGCGGTCAGATCGGCCATGGTGTGGCTGGTCAACAGCACCGCCGCCCCGCTGCGCTCGCTGGTTTCGGCGATGAAGCGCCGCAGCCGAATCTGCACCGAGACATCCAGTCCCAGGGTGGGCTCGTCCAGAAAAAGCACGCGCGGGTTGTGCAGCAGCCCGGCGGTGAGTTCGCACTTCATGCGTTCACCCAGCGAGAGGTTGCGCACCGGGCGGTTCAGCACATCGCTCAGGTCAAGCATCTCGGTCAGGGCTTCGATTCGCTGCTCCAGTTCGCGGTGGGGGATGCGGTAGATCTCGGCCAGCACGCGGAAGGTATCCAGCGGGGGGATATCCCACAACATCTGGCTTTTATTGCCCAGAATGACGCTGATGCTGCGCAGAAATTCGGGCTGGCGCCGGCCGGGGATGAACCCGTTAACCTGCGCGCTGCCGCCGCCGGGTTCGAGCAGCCCGGCCAGCATTTTGATGGTGGTGGTTTTGCCCGCGCCGTTGGGGCCGATCAGCCCCACCCGTTCTCCGGGGGCGATGGAAAAACTCACCGGGTGCAGCGCTGTGACAGCGCGGTAGCGGCGGTGAAATAAGCTGCGAAATGCCTGGCGGAGTCCGGGCTCGCGTTCGTGGACCTGATAGGTTTTGGTCAGCCGGTGAACTTCGACACTGGGGGGTTGTACCATTTTTGATCCTTGTAGAAGAGTTTCCACAACAGCCCGGCCATCCTGGAGAAGATTTTACCCGGACGGCCTGAGTCGTTCTGTGTTCTACTTTTATGGTACAACAGTGGTGCGCAAATGGAGGGTTAGCTGGCTGTTTCGGCTGCGATGCGCGCTTCCATCAAGCAGATTAATTCTTCTGCCCGGTCCACTTGATCGATCAGGGTGGTCAACCAGCGGTCAGAGGCCATATAAATATCTTCATCGGGGGTGGGGGTGTCGAGCAAATCGCGCAGTCCTTCGGTCTGACCCTGATCGAAGCGGGTTAACATGCGTAAAATTGCCATTGGGCTGTAGCCTGCGGTGCGCAACATGCGGATTATGCGCAGGCGGTCAATTTCTGCTGCGCCATACTGGCGATATCTATTCCCCGGATCACGCGGGACGCGAACCAACCCGTTGGCCTCCCAGTTGCGCAGCATGTCGATGCTGACACCCAGTTGGCGGGCGGCGGCGCGGATGAGTATTTTAGGCTGGTCAGGGGTGGCTGAACGGCGCTGCGCCCACTGTTCCAGGGTGTGGGCGGCTTCTTCGGCCTGCGCCAGTTCTTCTTGAACGATTTCGCGATGCTGAAAAACCAGTTCACGCGCGCGCGCCAGGTCGCCGCCGGCCGAAACTTTAACCAGGGTCATGGCCGAACGGCGGATGGCGCGGCCGGGCCACTGAGAATTTAACGCCTTGCGCGCCAGCCGCATTTGCGCCAGGTGAACCGGGGTGTAGAGCCGGTAACCCACCGCATTGCGCTGCACCGGCGGCAGCAGCCCCCATTCCTCATACAACCGCACGGTGTTGGGGTGACAGCCCACATCGCGGGCTATTTTTGTGGCGCTTAGACCTTTGTATGGCATGGTTGTTTAAATAATAAAGGCGGATGCATTGCTTTCTACACCCACCTTGGATTGAAAGATTGAATTAATCGACCAGGGTGCCGACCGGTTTGCCAAACAACGCATCCCGCAGTGCGGCGGGGTCCCACAGGTTGAGCACCAGAATGGGCAGCTTGTTTTCCATGCACAGTGAGATGGCGGTTGAATCCATTACGCCGAGTTGGCGGTTCAGTGTCTCGATATAGCTTAGATGGTCAAAACGTACTGCGTTGTCGTTTTTCTTGGGGTCCATGTCGTAGACACCATCCACCTTGGTGGCTTTAATCAACACATCGGCTTCCATTTCCATCGCGCGCAGTGCGGCTGCGGTGTCGGTGGAAAAGTATGGATTGCCCGTGCCGCCGCCGAAAATGACCACGCGGCCTTTTTCCATATGGCGAATGGCACGACGGCGAATATAGGGTTCGGCGACGGAGCGCATTTCGATGGCCGACTGAACGCGGGTGACCACACCCAGGCTTTCCAGTGAGTCCATCAGCGCCAGGGCATTCATAACGGTGGCCAGCATGCCCATATAGTCTGCGTTCGCGCGATCCATCCCCATTTCAAGCCCCACCCGACCGCGCCAGAGGTTGCCGGCGCCGATCACAATGGCTACATCCACACCCAGTTCGCGAATTTCTTTAACCCTTTCTGCAATTGCCAGCGCAGCGGTGGGGTCGATGCCGCTTCCGCCCTGGGGGGCCAGGGCTTCGCCGCTGAGTTTGAGCAGAACACGGTGATATTTTAGACTTTCCATGCCATCTCCTTACAAAAAAGTTCATCCACAGTAATTATACAGTAATGTTTTTCGGCGAGAGGTTGAACCCCCACCACAAATTCACTCAAAATGCCATCAAGCGGGTTGATCTATCTCTAAAAAAAAGCCAACCGGTTTGCCGGTTGGCTTTTTGCGTTCAATAGATTACTCTGCCGCTGGTTCTTCTTCAGCGGTTGTCTCACCCAGCGCCCAACGGGCGAAGCGGCGCACAACAATGCTTTCGCCGAGCACAACGATATTCTGGTTGATCAGTTCCTGCACCGAGATTGATTCATCGCGGATGTAGGGCTGGCGAACAAGGACAAATTCGTCTTTGTATTTCTTGATCGCGCCTTCAACAATGCGGGGAATGATCTCTTCTTTTTTGCCTTCTTCGCGTGCGCGAGCGGCGGCGATTTTGCCTTCGTGTTCAAGCACTGCTGCGGGGATATCTTCTTCTTTGATATAGGTGGGAGCCGTCGCAGCAATTTGCAGCGCCAGTTCGTGCGCCAGTTTGCGGAAAGCTTCAGAGCGGCCGACAAAATCGGTTTCGGCATTCAGTTCCAACATCACACCCACGCGGCCATTGCCGTGGGCATAGAGTTCGACTACGCCTTCCGATGCCTTGCGGGCAGAGCGTTTGGCAGCCGTGGCCAGGCCTTTTTCGCGCAGAAAATCGAGGGCAGCTTTCAGATCGCCGTTGGACTGCTCGAGCGCCTTGCGGCAGTCGAGGATGCCGGCGCCGGTCTGCTCGCGGAGTTGTTTGATCATTTCGGTCGTAATAGCCATGCTTTGATTCCTCTTATCCTAATTTCAATCCGGTTCCAACGCGAGGATTATTCCTCGCCCTCTTCAACCTTGCCGCCCAGTTTGGCGAGGGTGGATTCACCCAGCAAGTCTTTGTCTTCCAGCTCGGGAACTGCTTCAAAGCGCGGGCGGCTGACGGGTTTTGCAACCTGTTTGGCTTCGGCCGCAGCTTCGGCTTCCATATCGTCATCTTTGCGCATGGCTTTGCCTTCGAGAACGGCATCAGCAACTTTGCCAACCAGCAGTTTGATGGCGCGGATGGCATCATCATTGGAGGGGATGACAAAGTCTACGTTGCGCGGGTCGCAGTTGGTGTCGACCAGGGCGATGATGGGAATTTGTTTGACATTGGCTTCGTGAATGGCGGTTTCTTCGCGGCTCACGTCGACCAGGAAGATCAATTCGGGCAGGCGCTTCATGCTGCGCACACCGCTCAGGCGAATCTCGAGGCGTTTGATTTCGCGCTCGATCATCAGGCCTTCTTTTTTGGTCAGCCGGTGAATTTCGCCGGTATCGCGCATCTTTTCGAGGCGTTCCAGCTCGGTAATACGCTGATAGATGGTGCTCCAGTTGGTGAGCATGCCGCCCAGCCAGCGTTCGGTCACATAGGGCATGCCGCAGCGAACCGCTTCTTCTTTCACGGTTTCTTGCGCCTGGCGCTTGGTGCCAACAAACAGAACGGCGCCGCCCTTTTGGACGGTATCGCGGACCAGATTGTAAGCGCTGTTCAGCGACTTAACGGTCTGCTGCAGGTCAATGATGTGGATGCCGTTGCGTTCGGTGAAGATATAGGGCTTCATGCCCGGGTGCCACTTGTTGGTGCGGTGGCCGAAATGGACGCCGCTCTCGAGGAGCGCTTTCATAGAAACAACACTTGCCATTTGAAACTCCTTTTGCGTTATGCCTCCGCTCTCGTCATCCCAGACCTTCACCCCGGCGATCCGGGGCACGCCCGGTTTGGTCGGAGAGCGTGTGAAATGGGTTTTTAAACCATCGAATTCTATCACAGGGTCAGGGGTTCGTAAAGTGTGAGTTTTACACCCGCCAGGGTTTACTCTGGCGCGGGGGCGGTTGAAGACCCACCCCGGCCCTTCATGACGGCCTCGGGCAATGGTTAACTTTGCTATTCTGTAATCCGCTCAGCAGATCTTCAGCGGTAAAATCCATTTGGGCAACACCTTATTTCTTATTCTTTAATGTTCCAGTGAGGACCCAGCATGAAATTTCCAACGAAGACCGGGTTATCTTTTTCGCTCAGTGAAGATTGGCTGGCAGTTTTAATTGCCTTTGTGATCATTGTTCTGTCTGTGGCCGGCGTATTGGGGCCAGCGGGCATTCCGGTTGGTTTTTAGCGAGGGTATGCAAATGACAAAAACCCCCGAAAAAAACACAATCTCTGCCCAAACGGTGCGCCTGAACGCACTGGCCGGCTGGCTGACCGTGGCGCTTCTGGCGCTGGCGGCCTGGGCCCTCACCCGCGCTGTTTATGCGGTCACTCTGCCGCTGGGGATCCCCGGAAAAGCATTGGAATATCCATTGTGGGGCGCGGTGCTTGGGGTGGCGGGTAATCTGGTGCTGCGCCTGCTCGGGCTGCGCCAAAAAATTCAGGCCGGAATTCGCACCGAATTGTTTTTGAAAATTGGCCTCGTGCTGCTGGGCGCAGGCATTAACCTGAGCCTGTTGGTCTCAACCGCCGGCGGCGCGGTGATTCAGGCGTTGATTATGATCACCTGTGTGTTCTTCTTCAGCTTCTGGGTGGCCGGAAAATTTGGGCTGGATGACCGGCTGCGCGCGGTGATGGCGACGGCCCTTTCAGTGTGCGGTGTTTCGGCGGCCATTGCGGCTGCGGGCGCGGTTGCGGCGCGCAAAGAGCAGGTGACCTATGTCACCACGCTGGTGATTCTGGTTGCCCTGCCGATGATGGTGTTAACCCCGCTGGTGGCTCAGGCGTTGCATCTCAGCCAGCCGGTGGCTGGGGCGTGGTTTGGCGGCAATATCGACACCACCGCGGCGGTGATTGGGGCGGGGACGCTGTATGGCGAACAGGCGCAAAAGACGGCCTCGGTGGTTAAGGCCACCCAGAATGCGTTGATCGGGGTGGTGGCCTTTTTGCTGGCCGTGTATGCCGCACGCAAAAACAGCGGCGAGAAGCCGGGGCCACACCTGATCTGGGCCCGCTTTCCCAAGTTTGTGATCGGTTTTGTGTTGGCTTCGGTATTGTTCTCGCTGGGTTGGATCGATGGCGGCAAAGGCACTGCGCTGGATGCCCTTAAGAACTGGGCGTTTTTGCTGGCCTTTGTGTGCATGGGACTGGATCTTTCTTTTAAAGACCTGAAAACGATGGGCTGGCGCCCGGTGGCCGTGTTCTTGCTGGCGACGGTGTTCAACACCCTGCTGGCGCTGGGGGTCTCTTCTCTGCTGTTTGGCGGGGCATAGCATTTTTTGCTTTTTGAAGCTTTAAGGGTGAACCCCAGACGGTTCACCCTTTTTGTTTGCCAGAATAGCTCTTTTGTTTTTTAAATATATTACACTAATATTATAAAAATTAGCGTATTATATAAGAGACCCTTTCAGGAAGATGCCATTTCAGCCCTGATCGGTCGGGTCGGGTGGCCGTGTTGCGGTGGGATCGAGCAAAAAATATGCGGCATGGCCTGATTTGTTCTGTGTGAAAACCCCATAAGGAGGCTGTCGATATGGAGTTATCCAGGGATGTCAAACTGGAAATGTACTGGATGATGCTCCTCTCCCGCAGATTGGATGAGCGCGCCTGGGTGTTGCATCGCCAGGGGAAGATTGCGTTTCACATCTCGGGCATCGGACATGAAGCGGCGCAGGTGGGCGCCGCGTTTGCGTTAAAGCGCGGTCACGACTGGGTGACCCCCTATTACCGCGACCTGGCTTTGCTGGTCTGTCTGGGCTATTCGCCGCGTGATTTTATGCTGGCGCTGACCGGCAAGAGCGGCGAACCGACTTCGGGCGGGCGGCAGATGCCCAGTCATTTTAGCTTGCGGGCGGCCAATGTGGTCAGCCATTCTGCGCCGGTCGCCACCCAGACCGTGCATGCCGCCGGGATTGGCCTGGCGATCAAAATGAACCATGAAGACCGGGTTGTTCTCACCACCCTGGGTGAAGGTTCCACCTCACAGGGCGAATGGTATGAGGGCGTGAACTGGGCGGCGGTACACCGTTTGCCGGTCATTTTTATTGTGCAAAACAACCGGTATGCCATTTCGGTACGGCCCGAACAACAGATGGCGGTCAAAAGTGCGGCCGATAAGGCCTGCGGGCTGGGCCTTTCGGGGCGGGCAGTGGATGGAACCAATGTGTTTGCGGTCTATCAGGAAGTGGCTCAGGCTGTCAGTGATGCGCGCAGCGGGTTGGGCCCAACATTGATCGAAACACAGCTTTACCGCATCACCCCGCATTCTTCAGATGACGATGACCGCACGTATCGTTCGCGCGAAGAAGTGGAAGAAAACAAGAAACGCGACCCGCTGCTGGTGGCGCGGACCTTGTTGGAAGAAGAAGGCCTATTAACCGCCGCGCTGGTGGAAGAATATGAAACGCGCGCAAAAGAAATGATTGATGAAGCGGTGCGCTTTGCCGAGCAGGCGCCCTACCCGGCGGTTGAAGAAGCGGCTTACCCGGTCTATGCTGAGGAGATTCGTCATGGCTGAGATGACCCTGGTGGAAGCTGTGCGACAGGCAATGGAAGAGGAAATGGCACGCGATTCGCGCGTGTTTCTGGTGGGGGAAGATGTGGGCAAACGTGGCGGGGTTTTTCGGGCCACGGTGGGGCTGTATGACCGGTTTGGCGAAGAGCGGGTGATCGATTCTCCGCTGGCCGAGTTGTCGATTGTGGGGGTGGGGATCGGCGCGGCATTATATGGGATGCGCCCGGTGTGCGAGATTCAGTTTGCCGATTTTATTTACCCGGCCCTTAATCAGATCGTCAGTGAAGCGGCCAAGATGTGTTACCGCACCAACGGCGAATGGACCGTGCCGCTGGTGATTCGCGCCCCGTATGGCGGCGGGATCGGCGGCGGGCTGTACCATTCGCAGAGTGTGGAGGCGTTCTTCACCCATGTGCCGGGGTTGAAGGTGGTGATTCCATCCAACCCCTATGACGCCAAAGGTCTGTTGAAATCGGCGGTGCGCGACCCGAACCCGGTGCTGTTCTTTGAACCCAAAAAAGGTTACCGTCTGATTAAAGGCGAGGTGCCTGAGGGCGATTATACGGTGCCCATTGGCCCGGCCAGGGTCTCGCGGGTTGGCAGTGATCTGACCGTGTTTGCCTACGGCATGATGCATTATTATGCCCTGCAGGCAGCTGAGAAGGCCGCCCAGGAGGGTATCGCGGTGGAGGTGGTTGATTTACGCACCCTCTACCCGGTGGACCGTGAAACGGTGCTCGGCTCGGTGCGCAAGACCGGCAAGGCATTGATCGTGCATGAAGACAACCTCACCGGTGGGTATGGCGGCGAGATCGCGGCGATCATTGCCGAACACGCCTTTACCGATCTGGATGCACCGGTGCGGCGTCTGGCCGGACCGGATGTGCCGGGTGTGCCTTTTAGCCACCCGCTGCAAGACTGGTTTATGATCAATACTGAAAAAATAACAACCGCCATCCGCGAGCTGGCGAGATATTAGGAGGCAGGCATGGCAACCAGGGTCATCATGCCCCAACTGGGCGAATCGGTGGTTGAAGGTACGGTGGGAAAATGGTTGAAACAGGAAGGTGAAACGGTCGTTGAATATGAAGCGCTGTTGGAAGTGGAAACAGATAAAGTGGGCACCGAAATTCCCAGCCCGGCCGGCGGGGTGGTGTTGAAAATTCTTGCGCCCGATGGCATGACGGTGAAGGCGGGTACGATTATCGCCTGGATCGGGCAGCCAGGCGAGGCTTTGGCCGATGAAGCCGCGCCGCCGGATGTGAGCGCGGCGGCGCTGCCGCAAGACACCCGGCCGGGCATCGAGGCCGGGCGCGACCGCGCTCTGGGGTTTATCTCGCCGGTGGTGGCAAAACTGGCCCGTGAACATCAGGTGGACCTGACCCAGGTGGGCGGCACGGGTGAGGGCGGACGGATCACCAAGAAAGATATTGTGGCTTATGTGGAGGGCCGGGCCACCCCCGAACCCTCGGCCTGGGAGACGCCCGGCGAGGGCGATCTGTTCCGTCCAACCGAGTTGATGTTTGCCGCGGGTGTGCCTGCGCCTGCCGCAGC
>CAZQLE010000032.1:0-24458 GCA_964593905.1 uncultured Anaerolineaceae bacterium
GTCAGAATGTTTCCTTTCTCCTCCGAAAATTGAAATTTCACTTCATCCATCCACTGCCGGATAAAATACAATCCCAGCCCGTGCCCGGGGTGGTCTTCCAGGCCAATGGTGGGGTCGGGTATTTCGACCTGTTCGGGGTTGAAGGGCCGGCCAGTATCCCGCAGAATGATGATCAGTTCAGCGGGGGTAACCTGGCAGGTACATTCGATATTGCCGCGATCTTCTCCCTGATAGGCGTGTTCAATGATGTTGGAACACGCCTCATCCACCGCTGTTTCAACCGCATAACAGGCAAACGGATCCAGTTCTGCCTCATGCGCTGCCGACAGCACAAAACTGGCTATGTCAGAGAGATTGTCGTACCGCCCGGGAAAAACCATCGTACGCGAAGATGCGACCAAACTCAGATATTCCCCACCGCAGTGAGTGTATCATCCACAATCTTAAATAACGCGGTAAAACCGGCCAATTCGAGTGCTGCCTTAATGTTGGCGGGTACTTCCGAAAGGATCACCTCACCCCGGTTGTAGCGTTTGCAGGTTTTCTGTGCATTGATTAATACCCGCAGACCGGCGGAAGAAATGAAATTTAACTTGCTCATATCCAATACGATCTTAAAGCGACCAGAATCGGTGACGGCAGAAAGCACCTCGCCCAACTGCGGGGCGGTGGAACTGTCGATACGCCCGGCTACTTTGACGAGATCGCAATATTTGAACTGGTTGCTGGTAATTTCCATCGCAATCCTCCGGTGAGCATTTTTTAAAAGAAATAGTGGAATGTGTATGCGTAACTGTTCAGAAATTCAAAAACCTGCGGTTTTTGCCCGAATGACCTAAAAAGTTACCTATAGATTATATCATGCCGGTCAAAATATAGTTTGGTGGTTCTCTGGCAAAGTCAGGCCATTCGCAAAGCCCGGCAGCCCCCCAGACGGCACAAAACGCCGTCAGGAGGGAGAAAAACCCCAACAAAAGGCAACCCACTTTGCGAAATGCCGTGCAGGGAGTGTTAAAGAAAAAGCCGGGCAGTTTTTTGCTGGCTGCCCGGCCGGTCTTTATTCGCTGGTTGAAATTAATCGCAGCTTGAGCAGCTTCCGCGGCCCACGCCAAAATAAGTAAAGCCCAGTTCGCGCATCCGGTCGGGGTCCCACAGGTTGCGACCATCCAAAAGGATCGGCTTGCGCATGCTTTTGTGGATTTTTTCAAAGTCAAGCTGTTTAAATTCATTCCAATCCGTCACCAACACCAGGGCATCGGCCTGCTCGGCAACCTGATAGGGGTTTTCGCATAGCTTGACGTTTTTAAACATCTTCTCGGCATTTTCGGTGGCCTGCGGATCGTAGGCGCGCACTTTGGCGCCTTCATTTTGAAGCAAATGAATAATTTCGAGTGAGGGGGCCTCGCGGATGTCATCGGTGTTGGGTTTGAACGAGATGCCCAGCACACCGATCACTTTTTCATCCAGGCTGCCCAGCGCGCGGCGCAGCTTATAGATGACCCGCCGGCGTTGGTTGCGGTTGATATCCATTACGGCCTGCAACAGTTGGGGCTGCGTGCCGTGCAACACGGCCATGTGCGCCAGCGCTTTGACATCTTTGGGGAAGCAGGAACCGCCCCAGCCCAGACCTGCATCCAGGAAATGGGGGCCTATCCGTTTATCGAGACCCATACCGCGCGCCACTTCGCGCACATCTGCGCCCAGTTCTTCGCAAATATTGGCGATCTCATTGATAAAGGAGATTTTGGTTGCAAGGAACGCATTGGAGGCGTATTTGATCATTTCAGCGGTGCGCAGATCGGTGATTACGATCGGGCAGCGCAGCGTCAGATACAACTCGGCCACCTTATTGGCTGCTTCGCGGTCGGTGCAGCCCAGAACAACCCGGTCGGGGAACATGAAGTCGTTAATTGCTGAACCTTCGCGCAAAAACTCGGGGTTGCTGACGACATGGAAATCTAACGGTTTGCCGGAGCGTGACTTTTTGATGATATCGGCCACCCAGTCACCTGTGCCCACCGGAACGGTGGATTTATTGATGACCAGGATGGGCTCTTCAACCAGTTCGGCGATGGCTTCGGCGGCCTGGCGGACATATTGCAGGTCTGCTTCGCCATCGACGCCCGAGGGAGTGCCCACCGCAATGAAGGCATATTCGGCGCCTGCCAGTGCTTCTTTATAGTTGGTGGTAAACACAAGACGCCCGGCGCGAACATTTTGCTCAACCAACTGCTCCAGTCCGGGTTCATAAATTGGCATGATCCCCTGATGCAGTTTTTCGATGCGCACGGGATCGACATCCAGACAGGTAACCTCGTTGCCTAAATCGGCAAAGCACGTGCCGGTGACCAAGCCCACGTAACCGGTTCCAATTACACAGATTTTGCCCATGAATTTTGCTCCTGCTCTTATAAGCGGTGAAATAACAGCGTATTTCTGATTGAACGCTCGCTGTGTCAAACCTTATTCAGTAATTTATATGCAGCGGTTTCCTGCGGAAAATCGCTTTGCATATACGATGTTTAATGCCTGTCACAGTATCAGTATATTATACCCAGTTTGAGAAAAGTACCGAAATATCTGTCGGATTCGTAAGCAGGGCCTTCACAAAGTTGAAAGCCCCGGCGCGTGGGCGGCTGAAGACCCACCCCATGCCGCATGGAGGGTTGAAAATTACAGCTCTTCGTAAACGGGCAAACAACTTTGTGAAAAAGACGTG
Source organism: uncultured Anaerolineaceae bacterium (assembly GCA_964593905.1). Taxonomy (GTDB): domain Bacteria; phylum Chloroflexota; class Anaerolineae; order Anaerolineales; family Anaerolineaceae; genus CAZQLE01. The sequence continues at coordinate 2,720 of CAZQLE010000032.1, forward strand.
CGGGCAACTCTAATATCCTGGATTGGATTCAGATGGGTTCCGGTGTAAAATAAAGTAAGTGGATTCATAATATATGATTATGAACCCACTGCCGGGGGGCGAAGCGTTGTGTTTTATAAGATTTATTTGTCAGACAAATTGATTATTATTCGGTATAATAGATAAAAGGGGTGCTTTTTTATCGATTCTATACCCGGTTGTGTGCCGGGGCTCTTAACAGAGGGGCTGGTTTTTTGGGGCAGCAGATTCTTTGTCTTTGATGCAAAATTATCGTTCCAGGAGGATCAAGATGACGGCAAAAATCATTGATGGTAAAGCCGTAGCCGAACAGGTGCGTACGCATGTTGCTGAAAAAATCGCGGCGCGCATTGCCGCGGGGAAAAGTCGACCAGGTTTGGCCACTGTGCTGGTGGGTGAGAATCCTGCCTCGCAGGTGTATGTGCGTTCAAAACACAAGGCCTGTCAGGCGGCTGGTATTGAGTCTTTTGCGCACACGCTGCCAGCCACTGCCACCCAGGCCGAGCTTGAAAACCTGGTGAAAGACTTGAATGCCGACCGCCGGGTGTCGGGGATTCTGGTGAAGCTCCCGCTGCCGGATGGTCTGGATGAACAACGGGTGCTCAGTTTGATCGATCTAAAAAAAGACGTGGATGGTTTTCACCCGATTAACCTGGGTCGTCTGGCGCAAAAAGGGGCCGACCCCACTTTTGTGCCCTGCACCCCCTATGGCTGCATGGTCTTGTTGGAAAAAGAACTGGGAAACCTGGCCGGAAAAAACGCCGTGGTGCTGGGTCGTTCCAACATTGTGGGCATGCCAGTGGCGCTGCTGTTGTTGAAAGCAAATGCAACCGTCACCATTTGTCATTCCCGCACGAAGGAACTGGCAAAAGTGATTCGCCGCGCCGATATTCTGGTGGCTGCAGTTGGACAGCCGCAAATGGTTAAAAAAGACTGGGTAAAACCGGGGGCGGTGGTGATTGATGTGGGGATCAACCGCATCGAAGATCCTGCTGCTCCGAAAGGCAGCCGGCTGGTGGGGGATGTGGATTATGATGAGGTGGTTGAGGTTGCCGGGGCGATCACCCCTGTGCCCGGCGGCGTGGGCCCGATGACGATTGCCATGCTGATGCAAAATACGCTGCACGCGGCTGAACTTCAGGATTAGTCAAAAAAAACACACAGTCAATTGTCAGACATGTGACAAACGTCACCTTGTCTGACAATTGACTTTTTATTCAGAAATCATTAAACTGATACTAACAATGTCGGACAACTGAACGACACACCTTTATCAGATCTACCCCTTTGTGGATAACCAATCAAACTCATGTCGACTCTTCTCGTTCGCAATGCAACTGTAGTTGTTACGATGGACGATCAACGTCGTGAGATCGCAGACGGCGGCCTGTTTGTGCGCGACGGCTTTATCGAGCAAATTGGCCCCAGCAGCACTCTGCCGCAAACCGCCGACGAAGTGCTGGATCTGACCGGACATCTGGTGATGCCCGGAATGGTCAATACGCATCATCATTTTTACCAGACGCTAACCCGCGCAGTTCCGGCAGCCCAGAACGCAAACCTGTTTAACTGGTTGAAGACGCTCTATCCCATCTGGGCGCGAATGACTGCCGAAGATATTTATATTTCCACCAAGACAGCGCTGGCCGAGCTAGCGCTGTCTGGCTGTACTACGGCTTCAGATCATCTTTATCTGTTTCCCAACGGTTCTCGATTGGATGATGAAATTGTCGCCGCGCAGGAAATGGGTGTGCGCATTCATGCCTCGCGCGGTTCGATGAGCCTGGGTGAGAGCCAGGGCGGTCTGCCGCCCGATAGCGTGGTGGATAGCGAAGAAGCGATTTTAAAAGATTCTGTGCGCTTGATTGAAAAATATCATGACGCCCGGCCTGGCGCGATGGTGCAAATTGTTCTTGCCCCGTGTTCCCCGTTTAGTGTGACGGGCGAGCTGATGAAGCAGAGCGCCGCCGTGGCGCGTCAATATGGGGTGCACTTGCATACGCATCTGGCAGAAACCCAGGATGAAGAACAATTCTGCCTTGAGAAATTTGGGTATCGCCCGGTGGCTTATATGCAATCGGTCGACTGGGTGGGTAACGATGTGTGGTATGCCCATTCGGTGCATGTCAGCGCAGAAGAGATCAAACTGTATGCCCATGAAGGCTGCGGTGTGGCGCACTGCCCATCTTCCAACATGCGTCTGGCCTCGGGCATTGCCCCGCTGTGGGAATATTTGCAGGCCGGCGTCAAGGTGGGGCTGGGTGTGGATGGCTCTGCCAGCAACGACGGTTCTCATATGCTGGCCGAAGCGCGGATGGCGCTGCTGGCGGCGCGGGTGCGGGCCGGCCTGATGGGCGCCTCGCTCTCGGGTGAGGCTGCACCGCCGATCCTTACTGCCCGCCAGGCGCTGGAAGTTGCCACGCGCGGCGGCGCAGCCGTGTTGGGCCGCAAGGATATCGGTTCGCTCGAACCGGGCAAATGCGCCGATTTTGTGGCCATTGATCTGCGTCATCTTGATTATGCCGGTGCGCTGCACGACCCGGTGGCGGCAATTCTGCTGTGCAACCCGCGCGGGGTGGATGTGAGCGTTATTCACGGCCGCCAGATTGTGCGCGATGGCAAACTGCTCACCCTGGATCTACCCCGCCATATTGAAACACACAACCAGGCTGCCCGACGGCTGGTGTTTGGAAAATATGATTAACTGCTCAGATACGAATAAAGTTTTACCCGGAGACGAGCAATGAGCATGTGGGATTTTCATTTTTTGGATGCGCGTGTACTGGTTGACTGCGCGATGGGCCGCAAACCGGCTGACCTGGTTATTTTGAATGGTCGCTGGGTGTGTGTTCAGTCGGGTGAGATCGTCCCCAATACCGATATTGCCATTCTGGGCGAACGCATCGCGTATGTAGGCCCGGATGCCTCCCATACAATTGGTCCCAAAACCATGGTTATTGAAGCCGATGGCGCTTACCTTTCTCCTGGTTTGTTGGATGGTCATGTGCACATTGAATCGGGTATGCTGACCGTGACCGAATTTGTGCGGGCGGTGCTTCCGCATGGTACCACCGGTTTGTTTATCGACCCACATGAAATTGCCAATGTGTTTGGCTTGAAAGGTGTGCGGTTGATGGCAGATGAAGCCGGCAACCAGCCCATTCACGTGTTCACGCAGATTCCCTCCTGTGTGCCTTCGGCCCCCGGTTTTGAAACCCCCGGCGCTGAAATTGGCCCGGCCGAAGTGGCCGAGGCGCTGCGCTGGTCGGGTGTGATCGGGTTGGGCGAGATGATGAATTTTCCCGGTGTGTTCAATAATGACGACAAGGTCCACGCCGAAATTTCTGTCACCCGGCAAAAAGGCAAAGTGGTGGGCGGTCATTATGCATCTCCCGATCTTGGCCTGCCGTTTCATGCCTATGCTGCCGGCGGTGCGCAGGATGATCATGAAGGCACCACCGCCGAAGATGCCCTGGAACGGATTCGCCAGGGGATGAAAGTGATGATGCGCTGCGCCTCGGGCTGGGAAGATGTGACCGAACAGGTGAAAGCGATCACCGAACACGGCCAGGATAGCCGCCATTTCTTGCTCTGCACCGATGACTGCCATGCCGAAACACTGGTGAATGAAGGCCATATTGACCGCGCCGTTCGCCTGGTGATGTCGTTGGGTGTCACCCCGATGCAGGCCATTCAAATGGCAACCATCAACACGGCCGATCATTTTGGCGTCAGCCGCGATATGGGCATGATTGCCCCCGGCCGCTATGCAGATATTCTGGTGATTGATGATCTGACAAAATTCAAACCCGGCATGGTGGTGGCACGCGGCAAACTGGCCGCCCGCAATGGCGAAGTGGTGGTCGAACGCGATCACACCCATCATCCCGAATGGGCGCTGGATTCAGTTCACCTTGAACACAAACTGAGCGCTGCCGATTTTGTACTGCACACTGAAAAAGACGGCCCGGTCATGGCGCATGTCATCGGGGTGGTTGAAAATTTGATCCCGACCCAACACCGCCAGGTGACAATGAACGCGGTAAATGGTCAGGTGCAGGCCGATGTAAGCTGCGATATTGCAAAAGTGGCGCTGGTCGAACGGCATCACTGCACCGGTCGTGTGCAGGTGGGGCTGGTGCAAGGGTTTGGTCTTACCGCCCGCTGTGCAATTGCCTCCACCGTGGTGCACGACAGCCATCACATGATTGTCGTTGGAACCGATGATGAACAGATGGCGCTGGCGGCCAATACGCTGGCTGCCTGTGGCGGGGGGCAGGTGGTGGTAAAAGATGGACAGGTGATCGGTCAGGTCGATTTGCCGATAGCGGGTTTGATGTCCAACGAAAGCGCCCAGGTGGTTTCAGAAAAAGCGGCCACCGTACTTTCGGGGCTGCGGGTCTGCGGCAGCACAATCAAGAACCCGAACATGGCGGTCAGCTTTCTGGGTTTGGTGGTGATTCCTGAATTGAGAATTTCAGACCTTGGTCTGGTTGATGTAACCCGCTTTGCATTTATTCCGGTGGTTGAATAACCGGATAAAGGATGGTTTGGCATGGCAGAATTTGATCTTCATAATGGCGAAAACTTGCAGTTGTTTCAACGGCTGCAAAACCAATTGTCGGCTTTGATTGCGGCAACCCCGGCCGGTGAACGTCTGGTGGCAGAGCCCGAACTGGCCAAACAACTGGGCGTTTCACGCGCCACGCTGCGTGAGGCAATGCGCACGTTTGAAGGTCAGGGTCTGATCCGCCGCCGGCAGGGTGTGGGCACTTTTGTGGTTGGCCATCCGCAGATCATTCAGAGCGGGTTGGAAGTTTTGGAAAGCCTGGAAACTCTGGCGAACCGGCATAATTTGAACGTTTCGATGGGTGATTTGATCATCGATTATGTGGAGGCCAGCGAAAAACAGGCCAAAGCATTGAATGTGCTCGAAGGAACGACCCTGGTTAAAGTATCGCGTGTGATTCTGGCAGAAGGCCGCCCGGTGGCCTACCTGGTCGATGTTGTGCATACCGATATTCTGACCCCGGCAGATCTTTCCAACGGCTTTACGGGATCGGTGCTCGATCTGTTGCTGCGGCGCGGCAACCCGGCGCTCGTCCAGTCTTATACCGAAATTCAGGCAGTGGCGGCTTCTTCTGAAATTGCGAAAGCATTGCAGATTCAGCGCGGTGATGTGCTTTTGAAGTTTGTTGCCCAGTTGTTTGCAGCAAATGGGCGCGTGGTAGATTATTCCTCCAGCTTCTTCCTGCCCGGATATTTCAACTTCCATGTGGTTCGCTCGGTTGGCGGAGATCGCTCTCCTTTGATGGTGCTGTCTGAAATGAGCGATAAGAGCGGTGGTGGAGCGAATATCTGATTGGTGTTGTCTAACCCCAGGCTGCGCTGGCTTGCGCGGCTCTGTTAGAGAAAAAAATTCGAAACCCATATTTACTTTTTAGTACAGGAGGCTTTTGAAATGCGTAGCTTTGCAGGTCGTGACATTCTCTCTCTGAAAGATTTCGAACGTCAGGAATTCTTCCGTGTGTTTGAGATCGCCGAAAAATTAGAGCCCATTGCTCGAAATCGCAAAAACAGTGACATGTGCGCCGATAAGACCATGGTCACCGCTTTCTACCAGCCCAGCACCCGCACCCGCCTGGCCCACGAAGCCGCCATGCACCGCCTGGGCGGTCATGTGACCGGTTTCTCCGATGCCAAAATGACCCGCGCCGGCGACTGGTATCAGGAAAGCATCAAAGACACCGTCAAGATGCTCGAGTTCTACGGTGATGTCATCGTCATGCGCCACTTCCAGCAGGGTGCCCCCATGGAAGCTGCCAAATGGTCCTCCATTCCCGTCATCAATGGCGGCGATGGCTGGGGCGAACACCCGACCCAGATTCTGACCGACCTCTACACCGTTCTGCGCGAAAAGGGCCGCATCGATGGTCTGAAGTGGGTGGCTGTAGGCGATATGCGCATGCGCACCATGCACTCGCTGGCCTATGCCCTGTCGCAGTTCGACTGCCCGATCACCTTCGTGGCGCCCCCCGAGATGGGTCTGAAACCCGAATTCAAAGAAGAACTCAAACAGTACAGCCTGAACTACAAAGAAGCTGAACATGTTGAGCAGTGCATCGCCGATGCCGATGTCATCCTGGTCGAGCCTGTTGTCCAGCCTGACTACACCAAAGCCCGCCAGGAAGCCGGCGATCACGGTATGACCCCCGATAACTACAAGATCACCCGTGAACTGCTGAGCACCAAAGCCAAATCAGACGCCATCCTGCTGCACTCGCTGCCGCGCATGGATGAAATCCCGGCTGATGTCGATATCACCCGCTGGTCGCGCTACTGGCAGGAAGCCTTCAACGGCGTTGTGATGCGCATGGCGCTGATCGCGCTCGTTCTGGGCAAGATGGAGTAATTTCTAAGGTTTGCAGCAGGGGCGGGCAACCGCCTGCCCCTGCCGCTCTTTCAACCAACTGCCGATGCGCCGATTTTTTGATTCGCGAAACCTGCCTCTGGTGCTGCTCTTTGCAGCGGTGATTTTTGCATACGGGGTATTCATTCCCTGGTTTGGTTTTTATGGCGACGACTGGATTTATCTCTATAATTTTCATCTTCTGGGCGCGGGTAGTTTTAGCGATTTTGTAGCGGTGGATCGACCCTTCTCGGGTTGGCTTTACACGCTGGTGACCCCTCTATTTAAAGAAACGGCGCTGCCTTACCATCTTTTTTTGCTCGGGCTGCGCTGGTTGAGCGGTGCGTTGTTCTGGTGGGTGCTGCGTTATGTCTGGCCTCAGAAAGAAAAGGCAATTACCTGGGCGGCGTTGTTTTTTGTGCTCTACCCCGGTTTTCAGCAGCAGCCCATTGCCGTTCAGTTTATTCTGCACTTTACCGTTCTCAATTTGTTCCTGTTTTCGCTGGCGGCGATGCTGCTGGCCGCAGGAGAAACCACAGCCACCCGTCGTTTTTGGGGCTGGACCCTCACCGGGGTTGTGGCGGGGCTGGTTTCGATCTTTACCATGGAATATTTTGCCGGCCTTGAGCTGATTCGGCCGGTGTTGTTGTGGGTGGTTCTTGCGCGCTTGTTTCCCAGACGCAGCGAGCGCCTGAAACGGACCGGGTTATTGTGGCTGCCTTATTTTCTGGCTGCGGTGGCCTTTGGCATCTGGCGCGGGTTGATCTTTAAATTCCCCACTTATCAGCCCAGTCTGCTAAACAGTTTGCTTAATAACCCGCGCGCCGGGCTGCTCGATCTGGTAAAACGGGTTATTCAGGACCTTAAAATCGTCAATTTTGATGCCTGGCGGCAGGGGCTGGCCCTGCCTGATGAGCGCAGTTTGTGGCCGCTGTTTGCGGCGCTGGTGCTGGCGAGCTTTGCCTTTTTCTGGTGGTCGCTGCAGCGTGCGCAAACCGGCGAAGAGAGCGGTGTTGTTGACCGGTCTCCGTATACGCTGGCCGCCTTTGGCCTGTTTGCGATGCTGGTGGGGGCTGTGCCGTTCTGGATTCCACTGGTGCGCCTGGAGCTGGCTTTTCCGTGGGATCGTTCGACGCTGGCTTTCTTTTTTGGCGCGAGCATCTTTATGGCCGGGGTGATTGAACTGGCGCTGCATCAGCGGGTGCAGCTTCTGGCGGTGGCAGCGCTGGCAGCGCTGGCGGTGGGTGTGCAAATGCGCAGCGCCAGTGAATATCGCTGGGAAGCGCGGGCGATGAACGCCTATTTCTGGCAAATGGCCTGGCGCATTCCGGGCCTTGAGCCGGGTACCATTCTGGCCTCAGATGCCATTCCGCTGTATCGCCACAGCGATAACGATTTGACCCCCGTGGTCAACTGGCAGTATGCGCCGGAACTGCGCGGCGATGTGCTTGAATACAAGTATTTTGATCTCTCGACGCGCCCCGAGCTGCCCTTCTCGCTTACCGAAGCAGATGCGCCGGTCAAACATCGCTATCGCAATCACAGCTTTAGCGGAACGACCGCAGGGGTCTTGCCGGTGTATTATCGAGATGGCGGTTGTTTCTGGGTGTTGGGTGCGCAGGATGGTGATTTTCCTGGCCTGCCCGAAACAATTCGCCAGACTTTGCCCCTGGCTCACCCGCAGCGGGTGCTGGCACAGGGCAGTGCGGTTCCGCCGCGCGCAATTGGGCCCGAGCCGCAGCATGACTGGTGTTACACCTTTGCCCGTGTTTCGCTGGCCTTGCAGACGGGTCAAGTTGAAGAAGCCGCCCGTCTGGCACAGGAAGGGCTGGCCGCCGGCGACCAGCCGAAATATGCGCTGGACTGGCTGCCCGCCGTGGAGGCCCTGGCGCTGAACGGTGATGTGGACCCGGCCGGTGTTTTGATTGAACAGACCCTGACGGACGAGGCCAACCGGCCGTTTGTGTGCAACCGGATCAACCGTCTGGCTGACCGAATTTCTGCCAATTCGCTGGCTGCGCTGCAACAGCGCGCCAGATGTGAACCATAACCACCCTGAACGAGGAGGTTGTATCTGAAAGGACTTGAACGTCAGCAGTAACATCTACATGGTCAAGAACCGAAGACACATTCGATTTCTATCTATAGGATAAGGAGAAATAAAAATGCAAACCTTTCTGCACGGTCGCGATTTAATTGGTGACCTCGACTTCAGCAAAGAAGAAGTCGAAACCGTTTTAGACGTTGCGTTTGACCTCAAACGCAAGCGCGCTCTGAATGAGCCCACCCCTTACCTGCGCGATAAAGTTCTGGCGATGCTGTTCTTCTTCAGCAGCACCCGCACCCGCGGTTCCTTCGAAGCCGGCATGGCGCACCTGGGCGGCCACGGCGCTTTCATTGAAAGCAAAACCACCCAGATTTCTCACGGTGACACCCCCAAAGAAATCGGTGAGATCTTCGGCCGCTATTTCGATGGCATCGCCATCCGCCACGTTGACTGGGGCATTGGTAACGGTTATCTGAATGCAGTTGCCAAGAACTCCCGCGTGCCCGTCCTCAACATGCAGTGCGATATCTATCACCCCTTCCAGTGCCTGGCCGACCTGATGACCATCATTGAGAAGAAGGGCCGCGATCTGCGCCGCAAGAAGATGGTTGTATCCTGGGCGTATGCCGCTTCTTACCAGAAGCCCATGTCGGTGCCGCAGTCGCTCATTCTGCAGATGCCCCGCTTTGGCATGGATGTTGTTCTGGCCCACCCGCCCGAATTCAAACTGATGCCCGAAGTGATGGAAATGGCTCAGGAACAGGCCCGCAAATTTGGCGCCGGTTTTGAAGTGACCGATGACATGGAAGCCGCCTTCAAAGATGCCGACATCATCTACGCCAAGTCATGGGGCGCCATGGTGCACACCCCCGATGCCGCCGCCGGTGCTGAAATCATCAAGAAGTACTCGCACTGGATCACCGACGAACGCAAGATGGCCCTGGCCAAACCCGATGCCATCTACATGCACCCCCTGCCGGCTGACCGCAATATCGAAGTGACCGATGGCGTCATGGATGGCCCCAACTCGGTTGTGTACGATGAGGCCGAAAACCGTATGCACGCTCAGGAAGCCGTCATGGCTTTGACGATGGGGTAATCTTTTACCCAAATTTGGATCCAAATTAAGAACGAAGGGATATTTAAAGAATGGAAAAGAAAGGTGTAGCAGTTGTTGCGGTCGGCGGTAATTCGCTGATTAAAGATAGCAAGCACCAGTCTATCAAAGACCAGTTTGATGCCGGCGCCGAATCAATGCACCACATCGTCGATATGATCGAAGCGGGCTGGGATGTCGTCATTTCGCACGGCAATGGTCCCCAGGTTGGTTTTATCCTCCGCCGTTCCGAACTCTCTGCCCATGAACTGCACGATGTCCCCCTGGACTACTGCGGGGCAGATACGCAGGGCGCGATCGGGTATATGTTTGTGCAGGCGTTGAACAACGAATTTATTAAGCGCGGCATGAAGAAGAATGCTGTGGCCGTGGTTACCCAGACGATTGTGGACCGCAACGACAAAGCCTTCCAGAACCCCACCAAACCGATTGGCTCGTTTATGGACGAAGCCATGGCGAAAGATCGCTCGGCCAAAGATGGCTGGGTTGTGGTGGAAGATGCCGGTCGTGGTTGGCGGCGTGTGGTGGCTTCTCCGCTGCCCCAGCGTATTGTTGAAGCCGATGCAATCAACGGTCTGGTGAAGAGCGGCTTTGTGGTCGTCGGCGTTGGCGGCGGCGGTATTCCGGTCATCGAAGATGCAGCCGGTAACCTGCAGGGCGTCGAAGCAGTGATCGACAAAGACTTTGGCTCTTCCATTCTGGCGAACATGATTGGCGCCGACCTGTTTGTGATCAGCACCGCAGTTGAAAAAGTGGCGCTGAACTACAACAAGCCCGACATGCGCTGGCTCGACAAGATGACCCTGGCTGAAGCCAAGCAATACATTGAAGAAGGTCACTTTGCCAAGGGTTCGATGCTGCCCAAGGTTCAGGCGATCATCCGCTTCCTCGAAAATGGCGGGAAGACGGCTTTGATCACCAATCCCGAGAATATCGGCCGCGCCCTGAAGGGCGAAACTGGTACCTGGATCGTGAAAGAATAACGTTGTCACGATGGGGCAGTCAGAATTCATGCTGGCTGCCCCATCCTTTTCAAAAGGGCTCCCATTATTGTTGTTGCCAGAAATGAACTGATAACCTCCTTGATGTAGTTGTCTAGACGCTTTACAGGAAAAATCATCCTTCTTATTGATAATGCAATCGTAAACAAAGCTCGGAAATCGTTATAATGGATAACGTGAGAGATTTCTTGTCGGTTAAAAAACCGTCAGGGTAGGGTCTCTACCAATTTTTCCGAAGCTTTTTGAAAAATGAGAAGGAGGTGGTTGGTTCGAGCGAAATGTACGTATTTAATGTCCGTAACAGAAATTTGCTCGTTGATCCGTTCCGTTCTTTCAATTCAAATGGAGGAGAATAATGTTCAAAAAAAGTGCATGGCTGTTGATCAGCCTCCTGTTGGTTGCTACGATGATGCTGGCCGCCTGCGCGCCTGCTGCACCGGCTGCACCCGCAGAACCCGCTGCACCCGCTGCTGCTGAGCCCGCCGCTCCTGCGGAATCCGCTCCTGCAGAACCCACCGCTGCTGCTCCGGCAGAAGCCCCTGCAGCTGAACTGCAGATCCCGGATGTTGTTGAAGGCAAATACAACGCAGCGTTTGTGATGCTGAGTGTGCATGATGATGGCGGTTGGTCACAGGCCCAGTATGATGGTCTGAAATACGTCATGGATCAGATGCCGGATGTGAATGCTGCTTACCTTGAAAACGTGGCCGAAGGCGCTGATGCCGAACAGGTCTTCCGCGCGCTGGCCCGCAAGGGTTTTAATGTGATCTTTGGCGGTTCCTTTGGGTATATGGACTCCATGGAAATCGTTGCACCGGATTTCCCTGATACCTATTTCATCCATATCAGCGGCTACAAATCCAATATGACCAACTTTGGCAACCTCTTTGGCGCAATGGAAAACATGAAATACCTGGCCGGTATGCTGTCCGGTTCCCGCGCAAAGTTGGATGGCCAGAACAAAATTGGTTATATCGCCACCTTCCCCATTCCCGAAGAGCTGCGCCTTGGCAATGCATTTGCACTCGGCATGCGCAAGACCTGCCCGGAATGCACGCTGGATGTGCGCTGGATCAACACCTGGCACGATCCGATTATCGAACGTCAGGCAGCGGACTCTCTGTTTGATGCCGGTGCTCATATCGTCTTCACCGGTGCAGATACCCCGTCACCGGCGCTGGCTGCTGAAGCCCGCCCTGGCAAATTTGGTATCACCTATGACTGGTCTGGCTCCTGCACCTCCGATTCCTGTCTGACCGCCCCCTACTGGAACTGGGGCCCTGAGTTTGTGCGCGTTATCAAAGGCCTCCAGGACGGTTCCTACAAGGTTGGTTGGGACTACTTCGATGCATCCACCGGTGGTGTTGGAATTTATGGCCTGATGGAAGGCCAGACCATGCCCAAGGGTATGGCTGAACTGCCTGAAGCTGATCTGGCGATGGTCAAAGAGACCCTCGATAAGATGTTGAAGGGTGAATTCACCCGCTTCGATGTCTTCGCTGGCCCGATCAAAGACAACAAGGGTAATGAAGTTGTGCCGGCTGGCGAGAAGATGGTGCAAGCTGACCTCGACCAGTTCCCGCCGGGAGCCCCGGGCCTCGAATGCAAGTACTGCATGCGCTGGTGGGCTGAAGGCATCACCGCTGAACTTCCTGAGTAAAAGATTTAGAGTGTAACTTTTTGGGGGACAGACAGCCCGTCTGTTCTGTCCCCCAATCTTTCAATCACTCTCCACCATATTATTCGCTTATTGGCGGATGATCTGGCCCACTTAGAAAGCGGTATTTGAATTATGGATCAGACGAGCACCCCTCAGACAGTAGAAAATGTTGTGGAAATGCGCGGGATTGTAAAGTACTTTCCCGGTGTTTTAGCGAATGACCATGTTGATTTTACGCTTCAAAAAGGGGATATTCACGCCTTGCTTGGAGAAAACGGGGCCGGAAAAAGCACCCTGATGAATATCCTGGCAGGTATGTATCGGGCGGATGCGGGCACGATATTGGTTAATGGCAAGCCGGCGTTGTTTAACTCGCCAGCCGACGCAATTTCTGCCGGAATTGGTATGGTGCATCAGCATTTTATGCTGGTGCCTTCGCAAAGTGTTACTGAGAATATTTTGCTGGGTTTAAAAGAACCGCGCTTTTTGATGAATCTCAAAAAATATGAGAGCGATATTGCCGATTTGAGCGACAAATTCGGGTTGAAGGTTGACCCGCGTGCGAAGATCTGGCAATTGACGGTGGGTGAACAACAGCGCGTTGAAATCTTAAAAATGTTGTACCGTGGTGCGAGCATCCTGATTATGGACGAACCTACTGCGGTATTGGCTCCCAAAGAAATTGATGAATTATTCGGTACCCTGCGTTCGATGGTGGCTACCGGTAAATCGATTGTTTTTATCAGTCATAAATTACACGAAATCACTTCCATTTCAAACCGTGTAACCGTGCTGCGTAAGGGCAAGGTGACATCGCAGGGTGTGAGCATGGAAGGCGTTACCCGGGCAGACCTGGCCCGGTTAATGGTAGGGCGTGATGTGGTATTCAGCATTGATAAGAAACCCTGTTCGGCTGGCGCCACGGTGCTCTCGGTGGAAGATGTGTATGCCGAAAATGACAAAGGGCTTCCGTCGCTGCGCGGCGTTTCATTAAATGTGCGCTCGGGCGAAATTGTGGGTCTGGCAGGGGTGGCAGGCAATGGTCAGAGTGAGCTTTCAGAGGTGATCGCCGGTTTGCGCCAGGCCGGCCGTGGCAAGATCATTGTGCAGGGTGAAGATATCACCAATCAATCGATCAGCAAGACCATTAAATCAGGCGTATCTCTGGTCCCCGAAGACCGCACCAAGGTGGGCACCGCGCCCAACCTGAGCATGACAGACAATGTCATCATGAAGAAGTATAAAAGCACGCCCATTGCGCGCGGATGGATGGTAAACGCGGTCGCTGCCGATGTTTTTGCCCAGAACCTGAAAGATGCTTATGACATCATGACCCCATCGATTCAGACTTCTGTTCGTCTGCTTTCGGGTGGTAATTTGCAAAAGGTGATTTTGGCCCGCGAAATCTCCAGCCAGCCGGTGTTGATGGTGGCGGTTCAGCCAACGCGCGGCCTGGATGTGGGTGCAATTGAAGGTGTGCAGCGTTTGCTGCTGGCCCAACGTGAAAATTGCGCTGCGATCTTATTGATCTCGGAAGAACTCGAAGAGCTGCTGGCGCTAAGCGATCGCATTTATGTGATCTATGAAGGCAAAATTATGGGAGAGGTCACAGATGGAGACCTGGAAAAGATCGGGCTCATGATGACTGGCACCACGCTGGACCAGATCCAGGCGCAGCAAGGAGATGGTAAAAATGACTGAAGGGACTTCTCTTAAACCCGGTGCGTCCAAAGGTTTTCCCTATCGTTTCATTATTGAGCCGCGCTTAAAGGAACCCCCGGCCTGGTTTTCGCCGATGTTGTCTTTGCTGGCGGTCATTCTGGCCCTGTTTGTTGGTGCGCTGCTGATCGCCATGGCGGGCGGCGAACCCTGGAAAGCCTATGTGCATATTGCCAAATCATCTTTTGGCAGTGTCGGGGTCTTTTCAGATACGATGGTCAAAGCCATTCCGTTGATGCTGGTGGGCCTGGCCTGTTCAATTGCGTTTCGGATGCGGCTGTGGAATATTGGTGCTGAAGGCCAGTTCTTTCTGGGCGCCTGGGGCGCCAGCCTGGTTGTGCTGCTGCCGATATTGCCTGAAGACGCTCCACAGTGGCTGTTCATCCTTTATTGCGCAATTTCGGGCATGTTGTTTGGCGCCATCTGGGGCGTTATTCCCGGTTTGTTGAAGGCGAAGTTCAAAGTCAACGAAATCATCTCAACCCTGATGATGAACTATATCGCCATTTCATGGAATAACTTCTTTATTTATGCGGTCTGGTCTGAAGGCGGTTTTCAGATGTCGCGCATGTTCCAGCGCAACGCCTGGCTGCCGCGCCTGGCAGATTATGCCAAAGAGTTCCCGGTTTTTCGCGGTTTGACCACCCATTTCGGGTTGGTGTTTGCCCTGCTCGCAGCGGTGGTTTTGTATCTGATTTTGTTCAAGAGCCGCTGGGGGTATGAAATTCGGTTGATCGGCGATAACCCCAACGCTGCGCGCTATGCGGGTATATCAATCAACAAGAATATTGTCGGTGTGATGCTGCTTTCGGGTGCGCTGGCGGGTTTGGCGGGCATGTCGGAAATTACCGGCGTGGTTCACCGCCTGCAGGGTGCAATTTCTCCGGGGTACGGTTTTACCGGCATCATCATCGCCTGGCTGGCCAAACTGAACCCATTTGCTGTGGTGATTGTATCGGTTTTGTTTGGCGGGTTAATCCTGGCCGGACGCGAATTGCAGCCCGCGGGTATTCCTACCCTGATTCAGGGTGTGATCATGGTCTGCCTGATCGCCAGTGATTTCTTTACCCGCAATACGATTCGCCTGGTGCGCCGCACGGAGGACTAGCATGGATTTTCTAATCGTATTACAGGCAGGTGTTGCCTCAGGTACAGTGCTCTTATTTGCGACCATCGGCGCGATTTTTGCAGAGCGGTCGGGTGTGATCAATCTGGGTGTCGAAGGCATGATCCTGTTGGGCGCCATGAGCGCTTACAGCGTTTCAGCGTCGACCGGCAACCCGTGGCTGGGCGTTTTGGCCGGCATGTTGGCGGCCGGAGCGATCAGCCAGGTGCACGGGTATATTTCCAATACATTGAAGGCTGACCAGGTTGTGAGCGGTCTGGCATTAAATTTTCTGGCGACCGGCGTCAGCCTGGTGCTGGGTGAGGGCCTGAACAGCCTTAAAAATGTTCCCACGCTGCCCACCTTCACCATTCCGCTGATCTCCCAAATTCCCATTCTGGGCAGGGTCTTGTTCACCAATCATAGTGTGCTGGTGTATGTGGGCTATATTTTCTTCCCGCTGGCCTGGTATTACATTTACCGCACCCGGCCGGGCATGCATCTGCGTGCTGTGGGTGAATATCCGGCTGCCGCCGATTCACAGGGTATTAATGTGATCCGGCTGCGCTACTTCTATATTTTTGTGGGTGGTATGTTGGCCGGTCTGGCGGGCGCAACCATCAGCCTGGCTATTTCGCCGGGCTGGTTCAGCGAAAAGACCTCGGCCGGTCAGGGCTGGATTGCAGTCGGCCTGGTGATCTTTGCCCAGTGGGACCCGCTCCGCGCGGCGGCGGGGTCTTATGTGTTTGGCGCACTGCGCCGTCTGATTTTGGATATTCAGGGCCCAACAACCATTCTGGGGTTGACCAATCCCTTCTACTACAACCCCTATTACGGGTTCTTCCTTCAGATGCTGCCCTATGCCTTCACCGTAATTGTGCTGGTGATCGGGTCGCGGGAGGCGAACCGCAAACGGATGGGCGCACCTGCTGCGCTGGGTCTGCCGTATATACGCGGTCAACGCGGTTTGTAATCTTATAAGAATCAGGAAGCGGGGTGAGGAAAACCTCACCCCGCCTTCAAGAGAGTGTTTATGCTGCTGCTGGAAGAACGCAAAAGCCTGATCCATGCTGCCCTGGGACACACCCCCCTGGACTTGCTCATTAAAAACGTCCAGATTTTGGATGTGCATAACGGAGAGGTATTCTCCGGGGCAATTGGGATCATCAATGGGCGAATTGTGAGCACCAACGCAGAAGGCTATAAAGCCCGTAACATTTTTGATGGAAAGGGCATGTTCGCAATTCCGGGGTTGATTGATACGCATGTCCATCTCGATTCCACTCTGGTCACCCCGGAGAATCTTTCAGAGTTGATTGTGCCCTGTGGAACGATATCGGTCATGGCTGACCCGAAAGAGATCGCCAATGTGGCCGGCATGATGGGGATGAAGGCGCTGTTGCAATCGCAAGACCGCCTGCCCTATCACATCTTTCTGGAGGTGTCTTCGCGGGTTCCGGCGGCTCCGGGTATGGAAACCACCGGGGGTGATCTGGGGCTGCAAGAAGTGACCGATATTCTGCATTGGGAAGAATCTGTCTCGGTGGGTGAGCTGGACCCTGGCAAGATTCTGAACCTGATGGACACCTATATGCTCAAAATTGAGGCTGCGCATAAGCTGGGTAAGATTGCCAATGGGCACGCAGCCGGGTTGAGCGGACGCGACCTGACGGCTTATGCCTGCGGGGGGCTGTCGGATGACCATGAGTGCATCTCTTATCAGGAAGCGGTTGAGCGTTTGAAGCAGGGCATGGCGGTGCTGATCCGCGAAGGCAGCACCGAACGTAACCTCGCGGCGGTGTTGAGCGGCTTTATCGCAACGGGTGTGTATCCGCCTTATTTGATGTTTTGCACCGATGACAAACATGCAGATGATATTCGCGCAGAAGGCCATATCAATTTCATGGTCAACCGGGCGATTCAACTGGGCGTTCCGCCGATTACGGCCATTCAAATTGCCACCATCAACGCGGCCCGCCATTTCAGGGTGGACCACCTGGTGGGGAGCCTGACGCCGGGACGTTCGGCGGATATTTTGCTGGTGGAAGATTTGAGCCGCATTCGCCCGCTGGAGGTTTTTTCGCGTGGGCAGCATGTTGCCAGTCATGGCATTTTGCGGGTCGAAATTCCCGAAGCGGCGTATCCGCGCTGGCTGTGCAATACGGTTAAAGTGACGCGCGGGAAGACTGCGGATGATTTTGTGTTGCCCGGACAGGGCAACAGTGTGCTGGTGCGGGTGATTGACCTGGTGCCAGACCAGATCATCAACGCTGCCGGGGTGGCGCGTTTGCCGGTGGTTGCCGGGCAGGTAATGGCCGAGCCGCTGCAAGATGTGCTTAAACTGGCTGTGGTTGAGCGGTATGGCAAAAACGGCAATATTGGCATTGGTTTTGCGCGCGGGTTTGGGATTAAACGCGGCGCGCTGGCCTCTTCGGTTTCGCATGATAACCACAACATTGTTGTGGTTGGAACAAATGACGCCGACATGGCGCGGGCGGTTGCAGCGGTTGAAGAGACCCAGGGCGGGCTGGTCATTATTGCCGATGGCGAGTTGATCGGGCGGCTGCCTTTGCCGGTGGGCGGTTTATTAAGTGTCAAACCGGTTGAAGAAGTGATCAGCACTTTGAAAGAACTGGTAAAGCGTTATCAAGAACTGGGCGGCAGATTGACATCACCTTTTATGATGCTCTCGTTTACGGCGCTGCCCACCGTTCCAGAATTGGGTTTAACCGATATGGGGTTGATCGATGTGGCTTCAAACAAGTTGATTAGCCCGATATTGGAGTCAAATTAACAACAACGGATAGGACAGGACGTTATGTTTAAAAAATTTGTGGGTTACACATGTTCGCTTTGTGGCAAATTCTATCAGCCGGGTGAGGCCACTTACACCTGCCCCGCAGATGGCGGCAACCTTAATGTGGTTCTCGATTATGACGGAATTCGCAGCCAGGTTAAGATCAGCGATATCACTTCCAGCAGCGACCCTTCGCTGTGGCGCTATTTGCCCCTGTTGCCGGTGGATGACCCCGGTGGATATGGTACCCCGCTGCGCTGGGCCGGCTGGACGCCGACCTATGCTCCCCCGCGTCTGGCCGAAAAGTTGGGCCTGAAACAGCTCTTTATTAAAGATGAGGGTCGCAACCCGACTGCTTCGTTTAAAGATCGTGCCTCTTCTGTGGTGGTGGCGCGTGCACGCGAGATTGGGGCCGAGGTGGTTGTAACGGCTTCCACCGGTAATGCCGGCGCGGCTCTGGCCGGAATGGCTGCGGCTGTCGGGCAAAAGGCGGTGATCTTTGCCCCCAAAACCGCCCCGCAGGCAAAAGTTGCCCAGCTTCTGATTTTTGATGCCCAGGTGATTCTGGTGGATGGCAACTACGATTCGGCAGTGGCGCTGTCGATTGACGCTTCGAATGCGTTTGGCTGGTATTGCCGCAGCACGGGCTACAACCCGTTTACGGCTGAAGGCAAAAAGACCGCTGCGCTGGAGATCTGGGAGACGGTGATCTTGCCGATGAAAGACCAGGACCGACCGGTGAATGTCTTTGTTTCGGTGGGTGATGGCAACATTATCTCGGGTATTCACAAGGGCTTCAAAGACCTGTTTGAACTGGGCTGGCTGAAAACCATGCCGCGCATTTTTGGTATTCAGTCTGAAAAATCGGCTGCGATTGCCAACGCTTATTTCGCCGGCACTGAAAAGATCACCCCGGTATCGGCCACGACCATTGCCGATTCGATCTCGGTGGATATGCCCAGCGACGGTGTGCGGGCTGTTCGCGCCGCGACCGAAACAGGTGGTGCGTATATCACCATTGCTGACGAAGAAATTTACAAGGGCATTGCCGAACTGGGTAAGTACGGCATCTTTGTGGAGCCTGCCGGTTCAACCGCTTATGTGGGCTTGCTCAAGGCTATTTCTGAGGGTAAGATTGGTGCGGACGACCCGGTGGTGGTGGTTAGCACAGGGTCGGGCCTCAAGGATATCCGCGCTGCCATGGCTGCTGTGAAGGAAGCCGCGGTGATTGAACCCAATATGGCGGCTTTGAAAAAGCACCTGGGTCTCTAACTCGCTTCCGGTTAGAAATTTTTGCCCCGGTTGAGAAAAAGGAAAAAATGGCCCCGAGAATTTCGATCATAGCTCCCGTTTTCAACGAAATTAGCTGTCTGGATGCGCTGTTTCCGCGCATCAAAGAGGTGATGGATTCGATCGGTGAAACATGGGAATTGGTGCTCGTAGATGACGGGTCGACCGATGGTTCGACAGAGAAAATCCGTGCACTGGCTGTGCAAGATGAGCACGTCCGGCCGGTAATTTTTGCCCGCAACTTTGGACACCAGATTGCAGTGACGGCCGGCCTTGATTACAGCCGCGGCGACGCGGTGATCATCATAGATGCCGACCTGCAAGACCCACCGGAAGTGATTGTTGAAATGGTGGAACGCTGGCGGGAAGGGTATGAAGTGGTCTATGCGGTGCGCGATGAGCGCGAAGGCGAATCGTGGTTTAAGAAACACACCGCTTCGCTTTTTTATCGCCTGATCTTAAAAATTACCGATGTCAAGATCCCGTTGGATACCGGCGATTTTCGTCTGATGGACCGCAAGGTGGTGAATGTGTTGAACACCATGCGCGAACGGCACCGCTTTTTGCGCGGCATGTCGGCCTGGGTGGGGTTCAAGCAAATTGGCGTTCATTACAAACGGGCGGCGCGTTTTGCCGGTGAGACCAAGTACCCGCTGCGCAAAATGCTGCGGCTGGCGGTGAATGCGATCACCGGGTTTTCTTATCTGCCGCTGCAAATTGCCACCTACCTGGGCTTTATTTGTGCAGGAATCGCAATTCTGGCTATTCCGGTGGTTGTTTCGCTGCGACTGCTGGGGGGGCAGGCCTTTCTGGGACAGGCAACGACTTTGATTTCCACCCTGTTCCTGGGAGGGGTGCAATTAATCTGTCTGGGTATTCTGGGTGAATATCTGGGCCGAGTGTATGACGAGGTCAAAGGGCGACCGCTGTACATTGTGTCAGAGGCGCCTATATCACCAAAATCCAAACCCAAAACCAATGAGGAGTAAGGAACATTATGTCTAGGATTGATTTAACCGTACATGAAGACCGGCTCAAGCGGGCTGTAAAGCGCGCGCGTGATCAGAAGGTCGTCGTCCCCACTTACGCCCAGATGAAAAATCCGGCGTTGATCCCCGCTTCGGTCAAAGAAGAACTGAAGGGTGTGGGTCTGTGGGATGTGGATCCGCGCAACCTGTTCCGCATTAACTGGCACAACGAGCCGGTTGCCAAGGGCGGCGCGTATGGCGGCGTCAATTATATCGAGCTGCCCAGCAGCCTGACCGGCACCGATGCCCGCATCGTGGCAATTGTTGGCAAATGGTTCCCCACCGGCGCGCATAAAGTCGGCGCAGCCTTTAGCTGCCTGGTTCCCCGCCTGGTAACCGGTCAGTTTGATCCCACCACCCAGAAGGCCGTCTGGCCTTCCACCGGCAACTACTGCCGCGGTGGCGCCTATGATTCAGCCCTGCTGGCCTGCCAGTCCATCGCCATTCTGCCCGAAGGCATGAGCAAAGAACGCTTCGAGTGGTTGTCGAAGATCGCCGGCGAAGTCATTGCCACCCCCGGTTCCGAATCGAACGTCAAAGAAATCTTTGACAAGTGCTGGGAACTGCGCAAGAGCGGCCAGGATCTGATGATCTTCAACCAGTTTGAAGAGTTCGGCAATTATCTGTGGCACTATACCGTGACCGGCGCTGCCATGGAAGAAGCTGCCCGCGCCATCATGGGCCCGCGCGATAATTTCGCTGGCGTTGCCCTGACCACCGGCTCGGCGGGTACCATCGCCTGCGGTGATTATCTCAAGCAGGTCTTCCCGACCAGCAAGATCGTTGCCTCCGAAGCACTGCAGTGCCCCACCCTGTTGAACAACGGCTTTGGCGCGCACCGCATTGAAGGCATTGGCGACAAGCACGTGCCCTGGATTCACAATGTGAAGAACACCGATTTCATCACCGCCATCGATGACAATTCTGTGGTCAACGTGATGCGCTTGTTTAATGAGCCCGAAGGCCGCAAGTATCTGGTCAAGAAGGGCGTTCCCGAAGCAGTTGTCAATCAACTCGATCTGATGGGCTTCTCGGGCATTGCCAACATGCTCTCTGCGATTAAGTTTGCCAAATGGAATGAACTGACCAGCAATGACGTGGTCGGCGTCGTCCTGACCGATTCGATGCAGCTCTATGGCACCCGCATCGAAGAATATCGCGAGACCTTTGGCGCATTCTCCAATGAATCGGCTGCCGAAGCCTTCGCCCGTGATCTGCACGGTGAGAGCACCGATCACATGGCTGAACTGAGCTATGTGGATCGCCAGCGTGTGCACAACCTTAAGTACTACACCTGGGTCGAACAGCAGGGCAAGACCTACGAAGAAATCCAGGCGCAGTGGTACGATGCTGATTATTGGACCTCAATTCAGGCTCAGGCTCCTGAAATTGACAAGCTGATCGATGCCTTCAATGCTGAAGTTGGCTTAGCCAAGTAATTTTGTGGTTTGTGTGAATCAGAATTGGGCCAGTTCGGGGTTTCCGGGCTGGCCCGGTTTTTTTGGGGTGAGGGGGCAGGCGGCTGCGATTGAAGCCGCTGCCGAGGGA
>CAZQLE010000033.1:0-24079 GCA_964593905.1 uncultured Anaerolineaceae bacterium
GTTATCCTGGGGGGTGCTGCGGGCATTCATCGAAACGCTGTGGTAGGTTGGTTCGGGTCGTGGGACCGAAATTGCATCTACGGCGGGGCTGGCAGAGCGCGGGGCCGGGCGCGGCGCGGCCGCGTAACTGGGCCGGGGCAGCGGCGCAGCCGGGGTGCCAAGAGAAGGCGCCGGGGCGGGTATGTTTGCGCCGCGCTGCACAGAATTGGAACGCCGCTTTGTATTCCAGAGATACTTGTCGCCGGCAATGGACAGCGTGCCGATGATCAGAATGCGGATCACCCAGACCATGATGGCAACAAACGCGGGAACCACTTTGGTGATTGTTTCGCTGGGCAAGACCGCGGTGCTTTGCACATTATGGGTCAAAATTGCCATCGAAACCCCCCACCAGGTCAATACGGCATTCATCGTCGCCGCCAGAATCCACGCGCCAAACAGATACCAGACTTCCTTGGGTTCTTCGTTACCCTGTTCAGGGGTAAACAGGCGCGCAATGCCGGCAAAATCGATCCCACAAAAAGCCACCGCCAGAATGGTTGCCCAGCGAATTCCGGCAAAACGTAAATCGCCCAACAAATCGCGCAGGGCAAAATCGGTGGTGCTGTAGTTGAACATCTCAAACGCCAGCAGGGCAGTGACAATGATGGTTCCAAACACCAGACCAGAGGTCGGCTTCCAGTTTCGGTTGGCACCAAAGGGGTTGAAACGGTTATTGGTGAGGTTCATGATCCAAACTCCTTTCCATCGCAAACAGGGTACTACAATTTGATCCATTTTAGAACGTTTATTCTATTAAGTCAATAGGGTAAATTAGAAAATTTGTACGGTTTTAGCGGGTGAAAACCAGGTCGGGCAAGGCCATCAAACCGGTAGTCTTTTTTCAAAACCTGTGCTATTCTATAAAAGACACTATCCAGGAGGGAAATTTATGACGACCATCACCACAACAAGTTCGGCCACCCGCACGAACAGCCAGCAGCGACTGCTGGTTGTCATTGAACACATTAGCTTTCTGGGCGCCCTGCTGGTGGGTTTCACCGAGCGAATTACACTTTTTCTTGAAAACCGGTTTGGGTTGAACACGCCCTGGTTGATCATCACTTCCATCTTTACCCTGACCCTGCTCATCGTCTGGGTGCTCACTGGCAGTTTGCTTTATTTTGGCAGCCTGCGCGCCGGCGCAAAAACACAAACCGGCGAACTGGCCGAACCGCAAAAAAACATTGCCCAATCTTACGCTGCGGCATATTTTCTGTTGATGCTCTTCACCTGGGCCATGATCGCAACCGCAGCCGCCCTGGCCGGAGGCTGGCTGGCCGGCCCTGCGCTTTCGCGCAACGAGGTGCTGTCATTGGCGGTGGTTCTGGCCGGACAAATCGCCCTGCTGCCATCGCTGATATTCGCCTGGAAAAAATAAACCCCTGGCGCTTCTTCCAGTTCGGAATTTAAATGCAAACCGGCGGCCATCCTGTTTGGACAGCCGCCGGATCTTTTATCGTTACCCGTAAATTACGACTCTGCCGTTCGTTGACTCAAGTCGGCATACACCGCAGCCAGTTTTTGCAGCCGTTCCCAGCGATATTTCACATCTTCATTGGCCTCAATCATCAGCGCCTCAGCGCGCGCCTCGTTGCTGTGGGTCAACATGCGGTAGCGCGTCTCGCGGTAGGCATAGTCTTGCACACTGATGCTGGGCGCTTTCGAGTCGATGGATAACGGCGCCTTGCCCTCGGCCAGCAGGGCCGGGTTGTAGCGATACAGCGGCCAGACGCCCGATTGCACGGCCATCTTTTGTTGCTGCAAGCCCTGGCTCATATCGATGCCGTGGGCAATGCAGTGTGAATAAGCAATGATCAGCGCAGGGCCATCATAGGCATCGGCCTCCAGAAAGGCGCGCAGTGTCTGGGCATCATTGGCGCCCATTGCCACCCGCGCCACATAGATATGCCCGTAAGACATGGCGATCATACCCAGGTCTTTTTTGCCCATGCCCTTACCGTTGGCAGCAAATTTAGCCACTGCCGCCCGCGGGGTGGCTTTGGAAGCCTGCCCGCCGGTATTGGAATATACTTCGGTATCCAGCACCAGGGCGTTGACGTTGTAACCCGTCGCCAGCACATGATCCAACCCGCCGTAACCGATATCATAGGCCCAGCCGTCGCCGCCGATCAACCACACGCTCTTACGCACCAGCGCATCGGCCACCCCCAGCAGCATCCCGGCGCGCGCATCCTGCATCTCGGCCAGGCGCTGCTTAAGCGCCGCCACCCGTTCGCGCTGGGCGCAGATGCCGGTTTCGCTGCTCTGGTCGGCCTTCAGCAGCCCTTCCACCAGTTGGCCGCCAATCTCGGCCGCCAGCGCCGTCACCAGTTCACGGGCAAAGCCGGTCTGTTTTTCAACCGAAAGGCGCATCCCCAGGCCGAACTCGGCGTTGTCTTCAAACAGGCTGTTCGACCAGGCCGGGCCGCGGCCGTCTTTGTTGACCGACCAGGGGGTGGTGGGCAGGCTGCCGCCATAGACAGAAGAGCAGCCGGTGGCATTGGCGATGATCGCCCGGTCACCAAAGAGCTGCGAAACCAGCTTGACATACGGCGTCTCGCCGCAACCCGAGCAGGCGCCCGAGAACTCAAACAGCGGCTGCAATAATTGCGAGTTCTTGACCGTGGTGGGTTCAAAGCGGGTGCGGTCTGCTTCGGGCAGGGTGAGAAAATATTCCCAGTTAACCCGTTCCACCTCGCGCACCGGCGGCTGCGACACCATATTCAACGCCTTGCGGCCGACGGCCACTTTATCTTTGGCAGGGCAGACATCCACACACACCCCGCAGCCGGTGCAATCTTCAGGAGCGACCTGAATGGTATATTTCATCCCTGGAAATTCAGTGAATTTGGCATCCAGCACGCGGAAAGTTTCCGGCTTGTTTTGCAGCGCTTCAGGTGCATAAACCTTCATGCGAATGCTGGCATGCGGGCAGACCAGCGCGCACTTGCCGCACTGAATGCACAGTTCCGGCGCCCACTGTGGAATCTCCAGCGCAATATTGCGCTTCTCATACTGCGCCGTGCCCGATGGATAGGTGCCGTCGGGCGACATTTTGCTCACCGGCAGCGAATCGCCGTTAAAGACCAGTATCTCACCCAACACCTCGCGTACATAGGCCGGCGCATTTTCAGACATGGCCATATGGCGGCCAAAACTGCTGCTCACCCGGCCCGGCACGGCAACCTCTTTCAAATTCGAGAGGGTGTTATCCACCGCTTCAAAGTTCTGGCGCACCACCGTCTCGCCGCGTTTGCCATAGCTCTTTTCAATCGACTTCTTAATCCGCGCAATCGCTTCGTCGCGCGGCAGCACACCGCTGATGGCAAAGAAGCAGGTCTGCATGATGGTGTTGATGCGGCTGCCCATGCCCGAATGCTCGGCCACCTGGTGAGCATTGATCATATAGAATTTCAACTGCTTGGCAATTAATGTTTCCTGCACTTCGCGCGGCAAATGATCCCAGACTTCTTCGGGGGCATACATGCTGTTGAGCAAAAAGACGCTGTTGGGCCGCGAGTATTTGAGCATGTCAAAACGTTCGAGGAACGAAAAATTATGACAGGCCACAAAATTGGCATCATCTTCACCGATCAGATACGGGGCACGGATGGGGGTGGGGCCGAAGCGCAAATGCGAAACCGTCACCGAACCCGATTTTTTTGAGTCGTAGACAAAGTACCCCTGGCCAAAATTACCGCCTTCTTCGCTGATGATCTTGATCGAGTTTTTGTTGGCGCCCACCGTACCATCGGCGCCCAGGCCAAAGAACACACAGCGCACCGTCTCGGGCCTTTCAATGGAGAAGGTCGGGTCGTAGTCCAGGCTGGTATGGGTGACATCATCGTTAATGCCCACCGTAAAGTGGTTTCGGGGTCTGGCTTTACCCAGCTCGGCAAAAACACTGCATACCATGGCCGGGGTGAATTCTTTGGAAGACAAACCATAACGCCCGCAAATGATGCGCGGCGCGACAGCAAACGGGGCATCGCCTTCGGCCAGCCCCTCTTGAATGGCGGCCATCACATCCAGATAAAGCGGCTCGCCGCTGGAGCCAGCCTCTTTGGTGCGGTCGAGCACAGCAATGGAACGGACCGTGGCGGGCAGTGACTGAACAAAATGACGAATCGAGAAGGGCCGGAAGAGGTGCACGGTCAGCACACCCACCTTCTCACCCTGCGCTGCCAGAATCTGAGCGGTCTCTTCGGCGGTCTCGGCCCCCGAGCCCATCAGAATGATGACCCGCTCGGCATCGGGCGCGCCGGCATAATCAAACAGGTGATATTGTCGCCCGGTCAGACCCGCAAACTGGTCCATTGCCGCCTGCACATGGTCGGGGCAGGCCTGATAAAAGCGATTGACAGCTTCACGGCCCTGAAAGTAGACATCCTGATTTTGCAGCGTACCGCGAATAAAGGCATGTTCGGGGTTCAGCGCCCGCTGGCGATGCGCCGCCACCAGCGCCGGGTCCATCAATGCCCGCATAACTTCTTCGTCTATTAATTCAATCTTATTAACCTCATGCGAGGTGCGAAAACCATCAAAGAAATGCAGAAAAGGCACACGGGCGCGCAGGCTGGCCGCCTGGCAGATCAGGGCCATGTCATGGGCCTCTTGCACCGAGCGCGAAGCCATCAACCCGAAGCCGGTTGCACGGGTTGCCATCACGTCTGAATGATCGCCATAGATCGAGATGGCCTGATACGAAAGCGAGCGCGCCGAAACATGAAACACGGTCGAGGTCAATTCGCCGGCGATTTTATACATATTCGGGATCATCAGAAGCAGCCCCTGCGAGGCAGTGAAGGTTGTGGTCAGGGCGCCGGTTTGCAGCGCACCATGCACCGCGCCGGCCGCCCCGCCTTCGGCCTGCATTTCAGCCACCAGCGGAACACTGCCCCAGATGTTGGGGATGTTTGCCACCGCCCATTCATCTGAAAGCTCTCCCATGCCCGAGGAGGGGGTGATGGGATAAATTGCAATCACCTCGTTGGTGCGGTACGCCACATAGGCGGTCGCCTCATTGGCATCAATCGTGACCATCTTCCTGGTTGTCATGCGCTTCCTCCGAAAAAATTTAAACTTGCAAAAAATTGCGATTGTACCTTCGGCTCTGGTTAGAGAAAAAGCCCTCTTTGCGGACCCTTATCTCGAACTGATATGCCCGTCGATAGCCAAAATTTTGAGAGTGTTCGGCAGCGATGCCGCACCATCTCATAACCTCGAATATTTTATTGAAGTTTCTAAAGGCCTGAGAACAAAAAGAAAACAAGAAATGCAATGTATGGTATATAGTATACGATACATTGCTCATTATAGCACGCAGTGCAAATTTTCAGTTGTGCGAAATTATGATGTACCCGGCAACAAAAGGAACGAACGCAGGATCAAAATAAACTCACCCGCTTCTTCACCGCGGGCATAAGAAAAGCATTGACCTTCACGCAGCGGCACAATACCACATTTCGCCAGCACACACAGCGAGGCGGCATGGTCTTTGGCAACACGGGCATACAGCGGGCGCTGGCAGATGTTCGCTAAAAACAGGCTGAGGGCACGGGTGGCAATGCCCCGGCCCCAGAAGGCCCATCCCAGCCAGTACGTCACCTCACTGTCGCCGCCGCGCTCAAAACCGGCCACATAACCGGCCACATAACCGGCCGTCTCATTCTCATGCACAATGGTGCGCACCTGCACCAGCGGGTCATTCAATATGCGCTCCCAGTGGGCCTCAAGAGCAGCCGCATCGGCCGGGTCGCGCGCAGTAAAAGCCGCCATTTTGTTGGCTTCAGCATCCAACTGCTGCTCAAAGAAGATTACCAGATCACCCGCGGCCACTTCACGCAAAATAACCTGCGGACAAGGCCGGCCGTCCACCATCGGGTCTTTGAATGGCCCCTCCACACCGCCGTCGCTCAATCGCCGGCCGCAAGCCGGGCAAAATCGGCTTCAAACTCGGCGCACAGCCTGAAGCGTTCTCCGAGCGGGAGCAACGTCGCATCCACCGCGTTTAGCACCAGCTTCTCAATTTGCCTGCGGTCCCAGCCCCAGATGCGGTGACCCAACCGGAATTCATCGCTCAGGGTGGTGTTAAACATCGGCGGGTCATCGCTGTTGAGGGTGATATACAGCCCGGCCTCCATCAAGCGGGGCAGACTATGCTCTGCCAGCGACGGGTACACTTTCAAACAAATGTTGCTGGATGGGCAGACCTCCAGCGGAATCTGCTTCTCACGCAAAAAGGCCAGCAGGGTTTCGTCTTCAATAGCCCGCACACCATGCCCAATCCGGCGGCTGTCGGCCACCTGCAACGCGCTCCAGATACTTTTTGGGCCTTCGGTCTCACCGGCATGTAGAATGCAGGGAATGCCCGCGGCGCGCACCCGTTCAAAAGCCCGGGCATATTTTTCCGGCGGGTTTCCCACCTCGGGGCCGCCCAGGCCCAGAGCAATAATCCCATTCCCATACCCCCGAATGGCCCAATCGGCAATTCGGTCGCCCTCTTCAGGCGAGATCATGCGCGGGATATCCATGATGATCCCCATCTGCACCCCCAGCGCCTGCCCGGCCCAGGCGCGGGCGCAATTGACCGCCGCCAGTTGCTCATCAAAACCCAGCCCATTATTGACAAACTGATTGTAGGGGGTAAAGGTTACCTCACTGTAGCGGATATTTTGCCGCGCCTGTTCCTTCAGAAATTCACGGGCCAGCAGTTCAACGTCTTCTGCGGTGCGCAGACAGTTTGAAATGACCATATAAATCTGGATGAAATGGTCAAAATCGCGAAATTCATACCACTTGCGAATTCCCTCCAGGTCGTCTGCCGGCAGCGCCACGTGGTGGCGTTGGGCAAGTTCCAGCAGGGTGCGCGGCGGCATGGAACCTTCAAGATGAACGTGCAGTTCCACTTTGGGCATGTGGGTGATGAAATCTTCAATTGTGATCATTCGGCCTCATTTTTTCAACCATCCAGATCAAACGCTGCTGCATCTGTTCAAACAGCGCGCCTCCCCGGAGGGAACAAAGATTGGAAATTTAAAGGTTATGGATTCACTTCACGGATATAGAGGATCAAATCCAGGTCGCCGGGCGACTGGCCATACGCGGTCAGCGCAATGCCGGCCTCAGCGCGGGTCTGGGTGCCGTGGTTGACCACATGGGTCAGAATTTCCGCCAGCAGATGTTCATACTCAACCCCGCGAACCGTGCGATACCGCACCCGGCGCTGCAGATCTTCTTCGCTTAACCCGGCCAGATAGGCGCGCATGGCCTGTTCTTCCTGCTCCCAGCGGGTGCGCAGCGCGGCAAAGGTGGGCAGCGCTGTTTCGTCTGGCAGCGCGGGCGGTGAAACACCCTCCTGACAGCGCCGCCGCCAGATGATCTCGGCCCCCAGGGCATGCACCAGGGTGCCGCGCAGACTGCCGTGGCTTAACCCGGCCGGAGCGGTATATTGCTCGGGCTGAACCCGTGCGGCCGCTGCCAGTATGCGGGCGTTGGCCCAGTAGTTGTAATCAAACAGGGTGAGCAGTTCAGTTTTGTGCATGTGTAACCGGCCTTGCAAACAGCTTGTTTTACGCCCCCCCGCGCCAGAAAAAACTTTTTAGCGGGTCAACAGCGGGTGCAGGCTGACCGCCCAGGTGCGAATTGCGGCCCAATCGCGTTTATCGCCGCGCGGCCAGAGGCCCAGCAGCACCGGCGCGCGCAGCATTAAATTTTTGAACGAAAACGGCAGCTTGCGAAAATTCACCATCCCGGCGAACAACCCCTCGCTTAACGGATGCACCAGCGCGCGCACCGGGGCCAGCCATTCGGAAACCTGGGCGCGATATTTGCCTTCTCCCATCGTCAGGGTCATGCAGACCAGAAAAGCGGCAAACGGTTTTTGGGCCAGTTCATGCTGGTGATCTTGCATAAACTGCATCGCCTCGGGCAGCCACACCCCGCCCTGAATGGCACTGCCGGCCACCACCGCCCGATAAGGGCCAAGGTCTTTAACCTCCACCATCGGGCGCACTTCAACTTCTGCACCGCTTTCGAGCAGGGTTTTTCCAATGGCTTCAGCAACCCCCGCCGTCGAGCCAAAGCGGGTGGCATAGGTTACAAGAATTTTTTCAGGCATAGCTTTTCTCCAAAACAGGCAGAAATTCTGAATGGAACCACAGGCCACCCCTATTATACAGGGTTCCCCATGCGCAGAAGCAGCCGGGTTTCAGTCAGCCCCAAGCATACGCTGTGGGCGGCAAACCGGGTTTGCCGCCCACAGCGGGTTTCAAAATGCGGCCCAACTGGCCGGCTTATTGCTTCAAAAAAGTACCCTTTTGCAGCTCGTCAAACGCCAGACGCAGCTCGGCCTGGGTATTCATCACAATCGGGCCATACCACGCCACCGGCTCTTTCAGCGGGCGGCCCGAAATCAGCAGAAAGCGCACCGGCTCGTCACCGGTAGACACCACCACCTGGTCGCCAGCGCCAAACAAAACCAGGCTGGTATTGCCAATGCGGCTGTCGCGCTGCAAATCAAAATAATTGGCGGGTTGGGTCTCATAGGCAAAGGCATCCCGCTCATGACAGAACACGCCCTGACCGCCGATGACATAGGCAAAAACAGTGTGGTCCGCCGGAACATCGTGCACAAATTCGCTGTGGGCGGGCAAAGACACATCCAGATATTCGGGGGCGGTGACAATATCCTTCACCGGGCCGGCCACCCCATCGACCACGCCGCAGATCACGCGCACTTCTGCGCCCGAAGCCAGGCGCACAACAGGGATCTCGGCCTCTTTCACTTCCTGATAGCGCGGCGGCATCATCTTGTGACTGGCCGGCAGATTGGACCACAACTGAAAGCCCTCCAGCACACCGCTGGCATCACCGGCCGGCATTTCTTGATGGATGATCCCGCTGCCGGCCGTCATCCACTGCACATCTCCTCTGGCAATCACGCCCGTGTTGCCCATGCTGTCGCCGTGTTCCACCACCCCGCGCAGCACATAGGTGATGGTCTCAATCCCGCGGTGCGGGTGCCACGGAAAGCCGGCGCGGTACAGGGCCGGGTCATCACCGCGGAAGTCATCCAGCAGCAAAAAAGGATCGGTATCATGCGGTTCATGAAACCCGAACACACGCTTCAGGTGCACCCCCGCACCTTCGATCACCGGTTTGCTTTTGATCAACTTGACGATCTTACGAATTTCAGGCATCGAAACCTCCCATGAAAACAAACAGATCGGTGATTTCATTATAGCCATTTCGCTTGCGGCGGGGGTGTTCTGTTCGGGTCAGGTCAAACCAATCCTCTCTGCGGAGGATGATTAAATAAAAAAGTCCCCTTTTGAGGGACATTTTGTGGGCCCGGAAGGGTTAAACCCTTCCAGCAAGTAGAACGAAGCACACAGAAATTTCTCATTAACTCAAATTGTCAACCTGACCCACAGAGCGTGAGGAGCGGCAGAGGCGAAGGATCTCTACCCCGACAGCCTAGGGCTAATGAGCATAAAATAACTGGGGTCTTTCCTCTGCATTACTGCACAGAACAACCTGTTTTTTGCTCAACGCTGTTTACTGAGATGTTAATTCTTCGAGTATATATTGACTTTTAGCATTTTTAACTGTAACATGATATTGAGTGATGGATCGGGAGTCCCGGTCGTAATAAATGGGCGAAAGCCCATTTTTTATTTATGTACCCAAAGGCGTATATGATCAGCCAATGGCATTGGGAATATCTTTAAACCATATCCCAATATTACACGCCCCTTTTGAGGAGGAGCAGTTTCAATCTTCTTTTCAAGAATCTCAAACGATTGATTCACTGTGTCGGGCCGCAATACTTTTGACGCAATTGGATAGGCGGCTAGATCAGCTATCTGCAAACCAGCAATATTTTCGATCTTTTTTTGCATTGTAAGCCCGGTTATATTTGACATTGAATCAAGATATTGATTTCCGCTGTTTCTTAATCTCTGATATTCAGTGATCAATAAATCGTCCTCTTGTTTCCCCCTGGATTCAGCTGTAATAAAACCTCTACAAAAGCCATCTTCCTTCCTCATAAACATACAAAACCTTTCCATGAGGAAATTTAAAGATAAGTAATAGGGGTTTATCGGATTTCCATACTTCGCTTTATGGTCATTTTTTAAAATAACACAAGCCAGTATCCTAAAATCCAGGCCACTGATCAACTCATTCAGTTTCTCATAGAATCCAGTACGAATATGCGGATCATTTAGTATTGAAAAATCGCCTTTTCGTTTACGTATCTCATGCGAATGAAGAATTACATCGGTTCTACCCCAAAACAACATCTTAAATTCATCTATTTTTCCCCTTGCAACCTCGTGATAATAGTTTTTTTCAAATATGCAGCCTGTTAAACAAAAAACCGGAAAGTTTACGTCAATTGGGTTAAGTGAATGATCGCCGCTCTCATCTAGAAACATTCTAAATTCTGCCAAATTCTCCCTCCTGATGATGCATTCCAGTTTGACAATTACGGATGGGGTTTATGGGATTTTATCTACTGCGGATGTGGGTCGGCGAATTGCAAATTTAGGGCAAGAAATATCCTCGGGCGGACTGCCGCAGGATGAAATTTTACAAAAATTGACGGTGATTACTGAAATGTTAAAGAAAGTTGAGGGGATTTCTGGAATAAAATAGCCCTTAAGAAAGGGCAAAAAGTGGGCCCGGAAGGATTCGAACCTTCAACCAAGCGGTTATGAGCCGCGCGCTCTGCCACTGAGCTACGGGCCCAGAGCACCCCTATTATATCACTCCCCCACAATATACTCTACACAATTGCGGCCCATTTCTTTGGCGCGGTAGAGCGCGTGGTCGGCCAGGTCAATCAGCTCATCCAGCGTGATGCGCGTGCCGCCGCACACCGAAACCACCCCCAGGCTGATGGTGATGGAAAGAATATGGTCTTCAATTACAAAAGGCTGCCCGGCCACCGCAGCGCGCACCCGCTCGGCCACGCGCAGCGCGTCATCCAGCTGGGTCTCTGGCAGCAGAATGGTAAACTCTTCACCGCCCCAGCGGCCCAGCACATCGGTCTGGCGCAAACAGATCTGCACCCGTTCCACAAAGGCTTTTAACACCCGGTCACCGGCAATGTGCCCCAGGGTATCATTGACCCGCTTAAAGTGATCCAGGTCTATCATCACCATCCCCAGGCAAACACCCGTCTCGGCCAGGTGCTTCAACCACTGCTGGGCCAGTTCGATAAAATAATGGCGGTTATACACACGGGTGAGCTGGTCGATATGCGCCATTTCTTCCAGAAAACGCTGCCGTTCCGCCTGTTCTGCAATGCGCCGTTCCAGCGCTTCGGTCTTCAGCCGGTTCAACTCGGCTTCCTTGTTGGCCGTATCCACCTGATACCACAGGTCCAGGCTTTGCAAACGCATCTCGGCCTCGGCGTTGGTAATTTCAGTCCGAATGGTGTGATGCTTCTCAAGAAATTCCAGGCTGCGTTCAAAATCACATCGGGATTTATAAGCCAGATAAATATCGCGGTAAATATTTGCCATTTGCAGGCGGGCGTTCATCGCTTCGGCATGTCCCAGCGCTTCGTACAGCACCTCCAGCGCACGGGGAATCTGCCTGTCTTCGCTATACAGCCTGCCCAGCGACTGCTGGGCATACATGAGCACCTGCCGAAAACCGCCCCGTCGGGCAATCTCGATGGCCCGATTGAACGAATCCACGGCGCAATCGGCCCCGCCAAGTCTGGCATACACCCGCCCCACACATTCCATATGCGTGGCAATGCTCTCGTTTCGGCCAGCCAGGCGGGAAATTTCCACCGCCTTCCAGGCGCAGTTCAGGCTTTCTTCCAGGTTTCCCATCCCCAGATACGCATCGCACAGGCTGCCGTAAACATGGTCCAGCTTATGCTCCAGATCGTTTTGGCCGCCCACTTTTACAGCTTCTTCGAGATACGGCAGCCCCTCTGCGGGGCGTCCAATCTCCACCAGGGCATAGCCGATATTATTTAAAATATCCACCTGATTGCAATAAAGATCGCTGCGCCGGGCTTCATCCAGCGCCTGAAAAAACACCGGCAGCGCCTTGGCCGTATGGCCCATCAGCGCCAACCCCACCCCCACATCCATGCGGCACTGGGCAATCTGCCTGGGGCTGCCGCCGACCCGGTCAAAAATTGCCGTTGCGCGGTAATAAAACTCCAGCGAGCCGGTCAGGTCTCCCAGCGTGCCGTGCAGTTCACCGTAGAGCATCAGGTTTTCTGCCTGGGCGCGTTCGACGGCGGCGGTCTGCGGGGTTATCGATAACAACAGCGCCGCTGCCTGCTGCAAATTTTGCAGACTGGCATCGGGGTCTACCATGCGGAGTTTTTCTCCGGCTTCGTGCAACGAGGATACTCTGGCGAGAAGCTCTTGAGAATTCATAGCACCTGTGGCCTTAAATCAGCGGCATGGCACAGCCGTCGCCGCGCGGATCGCTCCCGGCACACAACACCCCCGTCAGGGCATCGCGCACAATCACCTGTCCCCGGCCAAAGACCGCCCGCCCTGCGCCGCTCACCAGGCGGGGGTCATGCCCCATGCGGCGCAAATCCTCCAGCGCTGCCGGCGGCATACCCGCTTCCACATCCAGGCGCACCCCCGGCCGGTGCGGGTCCAGGCAAAACCGCACCCGATTCAATGCCGACTGCGGGTCCAGTTCATCATCCACCAGCCCGCCAATCACCTGCACATGGCCCTGCGGCTGCATAAAACCGCCCATCACCCCCAGCGGGCCGTAGAGGCGGCCATCGGGGCGGGTAATGAGGGCCGGGATGATGGTGTGGTAGGGCCGTTTGCCCGGCGCCAGGGCATTAAGATGCGCCGGGTCGAGCGAGAAGTTGCAACCTCGGTTTTGCAGACTAAAACCATAACCGGCCGGCACAATCCCCGAGCCAAAATGCATATAGGTGCTGTTGATCAGCGAACAGGCGTTGCCTTCACCATCCACCACACACAGATACACCGTGTCGCTGCCCGCCGCAAGGCCCGCCGCGGCCGCCGGGTTGGCCCGGTCAGAATGGATCTGCCCGCGGCGCTGTGCGGCATAAGATTTGCTTAACAATTCTTCCAACGGGAGCTGCGCAAATTGCGGGTCGCAAACCCAGCGCAGTGCATCGGCAAAGGCCAGTTTTAGCGCTTCAATCTGCCAGTGCAGCCGGCGCGCGCTAAGCGGGGCCGCATCCTGCAGCGGAAGACCTTCCAGAATATTGAGCGCCAGCAAAGCAGCCAGACCCTGCCCGTTGGGCGGGCATTCCCAGATGCGCAACCCGCGATAAGGGGTGGAAATCGGCTCAACCCAGTCAGCAGTATGCGCGGCCAGGTCTTCCAGGGTCATGCAGCCGCCCGCCCGGCCAATGGTCTCCACCAGCGCTTCACCAATCGGGCCACGGTAAAAGGCATCTGCGCCGCCTTCGGCGATTAAACGCAGGCTGCGCGCCAGACCGGGGTTGCGAAACACCTCTCCCGGCCGCGGGCCGCGCCCGTCCACGGTTAATTCGTGTCCGTTCAACGAATGCGCCAGCGCCCCGGTACGGGCCGAAAGATCCCAGGCCTGGGCTGTGATGGGTGAAACCGCGAAACCCTGTTCGGCCAGCGCCTCCGCCGGGGCCAGCGTCTCGCGCAGCGGCAGGCGGCCAAAGCGTTCCACCAGTGTGCACCATAGCGAACAGGCCCCCGGCACGGTGACCGCATCTGCATGATGGCGCGGCAGTTCGCGCAGCCCCTGGCGCGCCAATCGCGCCAGTGAAAGCGCAGCCGGCGCGCGGCCAGAGCCGTTTAGCGCGTGCACTGCGCCCGTTTTTGCTTCGTAATACAGGGTAAATGCATCTCCGCCCAGACCGGTGGAACCCGGTTCGGTCACCCCCAGAGCCGCCGCGGCAGCAACAGCCGCGTCTGCCGCCGTCCCCCCGCGCCGCAACATTTCGACACCCGCCGCCGAAGCAAGCGGTTGAGAAGTGCAGACCATGCCGCGCAGGGCAAACACGGCCGAACGATGTGAATCAAAGCTCAGCTCAGACCACTTCAATCCTGCTTCCCCCCGTAACCTCACCAATATGCCACAGCGGCACCTTCAATGTCGCCGCTTTTGCCAGCATGGCATCCAAACGATTGGCCGGCACAGCCATCAACAGGCCGCCGCTGGTTTGCGGGTCAAAAAGCAGCATCCGTTCGGCATCACTCAGCCGCGGGGCAAAATCAATATGTTCCTCAAAATACAGACGGTTATCTGCGGCCCCGCCCGGAAAAGCCCACAACCCGGCATACTTGCGCGCACAACTTACAAAAGGAACCCGATCAAAGAAAATGCGAAAACCGGCCTTGCTGGCTGCGGCCATTTCCCAGCCGTGGCCCAGCAGACTAAAACCGGTTATATCCGTCGCGCTGCGCACATCAAATTGCACCGCCAGTTCACTGGCCGCGCGGTTCAACTGTTTCATCCAGCCCACCACTTCGGCCAGATCTTCTTCGGTTACCTGATCGCGCTTCAGCGCAGTGGTGGTCACCCCAAAACCCAGCGGTTTTGAAAGCACCAACTGATCACCCGGTTTTGCCCCGCCCTTGGTCAAAATATGATCCAGGTCTACAAACCCGAGCGCCACCAGGCCGAACTTGGGCTCCTTATCTTGCACGGTATGCCCGCCCACCACCAGCGCGCCGGCTTCTTTCACCTTCTCGGCCCCGCCGCGGATGATCTCGGCCAGCAGTTCGCCGGGCAGCGCGGGCGGCAGCGCGGCCACATTCAACGCCAAAAACGGCCGCCCGCCCATGGCGTATACATCCGACAGGCTGTTGGCCGCCGCAATCGCGCCATAATCATAGGCGTCATCCACCACCGGGGTAAAGAAATCAGTGGTGATCACCAGACCGCGCCGGTCATCCAACCGCCACACCGCCGCATCGTCCGGGTCGGTCATCCCAACCAGAAGATCCGGCCAATCGCCGGCATTGAACATTCCTTCCATCGGGCGCAGTACCTGCGCCAGCGCTTCTGCACTTAGCTTAGACGCTCAACCCGCGCAGGAAGAAAGGCTGGTCAGTCGAATCTGTTTTCCAGATGTTGGTACCGGTTTACTATCCATGGTTTTCATTATAAGGGTTTCAGCCGCCAGATGAACACCCAGTGCGGCAATTTTGTTTTGCGGTGCAAAAACCAAAACACAGCGATGTTCACCGTTGAATTACATTAGATTTTAGGTCAGACAGCCAGAAAGTAAAGCACCCTTTGCAGAAATGCAAATTGCAAAATCAAAACCGGGAGCAGTGCAGCAGCACCGCTCCCGGCAAAACATATACCGCTATTTCTTCACAGCCGCTTTACGGCTGCTGGCTACCGGAGGGCGTCAAATCTTGCAGCAGCGGGCCGGCCGACTGGGGCAGGTTGAGCAAAAAGGGCGAATTCGAGGGCAGCAGCATCACCTGAATATTGGGCGACAGCTTGGTGACATACTGGTAGGTGATCAGGTTCGGGTTCTCTTTAAGCACCTGGGCGATCAACTCCAACGCCTTGGCCTCGGCTTCGGCGCCGATCAGCCGCGCTTCAGCTTCACCCCGCGATTTTGTCACCGCGGCATCGGCCAGACCCTTGGCAATTTCACGCTGCTGGTCGGCTTCCTGGCGTTTTTGCTCCACCACAAACTTGGCCTGCTGCGCCTGCTGCTCGGCGATCTGTTTCTGTTCCACCGAGGCGCTGTATTCGTCTGAGAAAGAGATATTGCGCAGTACAAAATCTTCCATAATCAGGCCATTCTGGGAGAATTTTGCAAACAACTCCTCCACCATGCGCTTAACCAGTTCAGCACGCTTGGAGCTATAGACCTCTTCAATGCGATACTGCGAGACCGCATCGCGGATTACCCCGCGCGACACCGCGCGCACCAGGTCGTTGGTATAGCGGTTGCCCCAGTTCAGGTGCACATCCACCACCTTGGTCGGGTCAATTTTGAAGATTACCGAGGCATCCACCAGCACCCGCTGACCGTCAGAGGTACGCGCTTCAATCGAATCATCCCCCTGAATCTCGCCCTCGTTGGGGGCAATGGACATGGTATAGGTCTGTTTGGTGACCGGGTAAATCACCACGTTTTCGGCAAACGGCACCACAAACCGCAGCCCCGGTTCCAATGGCAGTTCGCGATAACCCTTGGGTGAGATCACCGAAACAACCACCCCGCGCTCCTGGGGGCTGATGAAAACCAGGCCCGAGCTGACCGTGCTGAGCACAATTGCCACCACAAGCACACCCAGAACAATAAAACCCCCGCGGCGAATCGGTCGGTTGCGCGAAGCGCGCACAATCACCAGGACGAGCACCGCAAAAAAGCCCATCCAAATTGCGGCTGACAAAATAGACAAAATTGAAGCGACGTTCATACCGGATTCTCCTTTAAGAACCAAACACTTCTTTTGATATCAATACACCTAATATACGAAACTCCGCCGTTCTGGTTTCACCCCGAGTGCACATCTTTGCGCAGAAACGAGCTTCTCCATTATACTTGACGGGGTTTGAAAATATAAATCAGATTGTACAGGCGGGAGTTCATGGCGCAATCACTGGGAAGATTACTCGAAATTCGACACGAACACGGGCAAATTTGCGGAACGATTGCCTGCCCCGAGAATATTCTGCCTGCTCCCGGACAGTATTTGCTCGGCCAGCCCATACGCGGCGGCGTTCCGGTCAGCGCGCTGCCGGCCGTGTTGTTCCCTGCCGGGGGCATGACCAACGGGCTGCCACTGGCCGGCCCGCTACCAGCCGACTGGCAGCCGGGCGAAATGCTCGCCCTGCGCGGTCCGCTGGGCAACGGATTTCACCTGCCCGACGATCAGTTAAAAATCTTGCTGGCCGCGCCCTTCACCCCACCCGACCGGCTGCTGCCGCTGCTGGCTGCGGCCATGACACGCGGCGCAGATGTGGCGCTGCTAACCAGCGCGCCGCCGCGCGAACTGCCCGCCGCGGTCGAGCTGATCCCCCGCGAACAGGCCGCCGAGGCCCTGCAATGGGCCGAATTCATGGCCCTCGATATCCCCTACCCCGACCTGCAAGCAGTCTATGCTTATTTTGGCCGCCAACCGGGGCAGCACTGGCCCTGCCCGGCCCAGGCGCTGATCACCCTGCCCTTCCCATGCGGCGGGATTGCCGCCTGCGGGGTATGTTCGGTGCGGACGCGCCAGGGCTGGCAGGCCGCCTGTAAAGATGGGCCGGTTTTTGCCCTGGATGATCTGGAGGTTGGATGAAAATACTGGCGTTTTTTGCGCACCCCGATGATGAGACCATGTTGTGCGGCGGCACGCTGGCGCTGTTGGCCCGCGAAGGGGCGTCTATCGATTATCTGTGCGCCACGCGCGGCGAGGGCGGCGAACTGGGCGACCCGCCGCTGTGTGCGCGGGCCGAGGCCGGGCGGCTGCGTTCCAGCGAACTGGCCTGCGCGGTTGAAGCGCTGGGCGGCGGCCGGTTGGATTTCCTGCCCTATGTCGATCCGGTGGTCGGCCCCGATAATGAATTATTTCCATTTACCGATCATTTTGAAGAGCTGGTCGCCAGATTGCAAAAGGTGATCGTCAGCCGCCGGGTTGATGCGCTGATCAGCCACGGCAGCAATGGCGAATATGGTCATCCGGCTCACCGGTTGTGCCACCGCGCCGCCAGCCAGACCATCAACCGCCTGGGTTCCAACGCGCCCCTGTTTTACACCGTTCAGGCCACCTATCCCGGCGCGCCCAAACCACACCTGATCAACCCCGAAGACCCGGCCCACCTGGTGCTGGATATTTCAGCGGTATTCGAACAAAAGGTCAACGCCGCCCTGTGTCACAAGACTCAGAATGCCCTGTTTGTGCGCCGTGCCAGTGAAGAACGCGGTCAGAAGGTGAGCGTGCCCGAGGTTATTATCGCGCAAGAGGCGCTGCATCGCGCCGCACCGCCGGTCAACGGGCCGTTGATCGATGGCATTGCCCACCTGCTGCGCATATCAGGGGCAGTCACCCACGAAAGGGAAAACTAAAAATGTCTCCCCGGCAGGATCTCTACACCCTTTCGCCGTGGATGAATGCCGCCGGAACGCTGGGTTTTGCACCCGGCCGTTTCTGGAGCTGGCCCGAACCTGCCGGCGCTTTTGTGACCAACCCGGTCAGCCTGAACCCGCGCACCCCGGCCCGCGACCGCGGCGCGGCGCCCACCCCGGCCGGAGTGGTGCTGCATTCCGGGCTGCCCAACCCCGGGCTGCGCAGCGTGCTGCGCGAAAATGCCGCGCAATGGGCGCGCAGTGAAGCGCCGGTCTGGTTACACCTGATCGCCAGCCACCCGAATGAGGTGAAAGAAATGGTGCGCCTGATTGAGCAAAGCCAGGCCGAGGTAATGGCCCTCGAACTGGGTCTGCCGCCCGGCAGCCGCAGCGATCACGCGCTCAGCCTGGTTCAGGCTGCCGCGGGCGAACTGCCGGTCGTTGCGGCCGTCTCTTTAACCGCCGCCGGAGAGCCGTGGCTCAACCGTCTGGCCCGCGCCGGCGCCAGCGCCATCACCCTCAGCCCGCCGCGCGGCATGGTGCGCAACGAGGCGGGCAAAATTCAGGCCGGACGGCTGCTGGGGCCTGCTGTGCTGCCGCTGGCTGCGGCAGCGGTCAACGCCGCCCGGCGCTGCGGGCTGCCCGTCATCGCCGGAGGCGGGGTTTATTCGTTAAGTGATGGTCAAATGCTGCTCGAACTCGGCGCCACCGCCGTGCAAATTGACGCGGTATTATGGAACGAAACTTTTTCGGCTCAAAACGACGGGGCCGCCTGAAGAAAGCTTTTTTTACATCTCCATCTCAATGGTCACCGGACCATCATTTACCAGGTCTACCAGCATATAGGCGCCAAACACGCCCGTCTGCGTGGGTACACCCTGCTCGCGCAGCAGATCGGCAAAACGATCCACCAGCGGGCTGGCAATGGCCGGCGGGGCCGCCTCGATAAACGAAGGGCGGTTGCCTTTGCGGGTATCGGCATACAAGGTGAACTGCGAAACCACAATCGCCTCGCCGTGATGATCCAACACGGAAAGGTTCATCTTCCCCTGATCATCTTCAAAGATGCGCAGCAGGGCAATCTTTTTGGTCATGGCGCGCGCTTTTTCTTCGTCATCGCCCGGCCCAATTCCCAGTAAGATCACCAGCCCATGACCGATCTCGGCCACCGTTTTGTCTTCGACAGTCACTTTGCCCCGTTGGACACGTTGAATCACTGCCCGCATACCCTCACCTCCCAAAAATCTGGCGTGTCATTCGCTCTTGCTGCCCTGATTGTACCCCAACCGTCTGCCGTAAGGGCCGGTTTTTGGGCTGTCAGACCTTACAACAGTCCAGAAAAGTTTTTCTCCTCCTGGCGCCGAAAACCGCGCCGTCGGAAGGGCCGGGGCGGGTTCTGCTGGACTTTATGAAAGCCCTGCGGTCTGAAATTTCCCCCTATGTAGACCGAGTTTCTTCCCTTATAATACCGGTGTTCCTTTTGTCTCGATGTCTTTTTTAATACTGGCAGGTAAATTCAAATGTCTTCACAAGCTCTTTCTGTTGAAAAAAATCCCCCCACTGCTGAAAGCCAAGATTTTCAAACCCAGGCAGTCGCCACCATCGCCGGCGCCCACACCGCCAATGACACCTTTCAGGCTTTTTTGCCTCCGCTTTTACCGGTGTTAATCGAAAACCTGGTCCTCAGCAAAACCCAGGCCGGTCTGCTTTCGGTCTTTCTCAACTTACCCTCGGCACTGCAACCCTATTTCGGCCAGGTTGCCGACCGGGTAAACCTGCGCCCGGTGGTCATTCTGGCGCCGGCCGTGACCGCAATCATGATGAGCCTGATCGGCATTGCCGACCGCTATGCCCTGATCGGGGTGTTGCTGTTCATCGCCGGGTTAAGCTCGGCGGTCTTCCATTCGGTCGCGCCGGTGATCGCCGGCAAGCTGTCGGGCCCCAAACTGGGGCGCGGAATGAGCTTCTGGATGGTGGGGGGCGAAGCCGGACGCGCCATTGGCCCGCTGGTTCTGGTGGGTGCGCTCAACCAGTTTGGAATCATCAACCTGCCCTGGTTGATGCTGGGCGGCTTTGGCGCTTCAGCGCTGCTTTATTACCGGCTTAAAGATGTGCCCATGAACACCATTCCCGCCACCCCACCCATGCCGGTTGGTCAGGCCCTGCGCTTAATGGGCCCCCTGCTGGTCTCGATGGCCGGGTTGATCTTTGCCCGCGGGCTGCTCATTGCCGGCACGGCCACCTATCTACCCACGTATATGACCGAGAGCGGCGCCTCGCTGTGGTTTGCCGGGCTTTCCCTCTCCATTATGCAAACTGCCGGGGTGGTTGGCGCCATGCTGGGCGGCACATTCAGCGACAAACTGGGGCGGCGGGTGCTGTTGGTGGCGGCCTGCCTTACCACACCCGTGTTTATGGTGCTGTTCCTCACCCTGCCCATGCAGATCAAGCCCCTCTTTCTGGCGCTGCTGGGCTTCACCAGTCTGTCGATGCCGGCGGTCATGCTGGCAATTATGCAAGAGAATTTTCCCGAGAACCGGGCCTTGGCCAACGGAATGACGCTGCTGTTGTTTTTCATCACTTCTGCAATCTCCACCGTAATTGTGGGTCTCATCGGCGATCACTGGGGGTTGACCACCGCTTTTTACATCAGCGCCGGCGCAATGCTGCTCGGTGCGCCGCTGGTGTTTTTGCTGCCCGAACGTGCCCAGGCCAAACAGGAGATTTCATCTTGATCTATCACATCACCCATCAAAGCAACTGGGAAGAAGCGCTGGAAGCACGCAGTTATACCGCAGACAGCCTGACCAGTGAAGGTTTTATTCACTGCTCCAAACTCGAACAGTTGCAATGTACCGCCAATCGCTATTATCAGGGGCAGAGCGGTCTGGTGCTGCTGTGCATCGATGAAGAGCGGCTGACCGCGCCGGTAAAGTATGAGAACACCACCGGAGGCGAAGAATTATTCCCTCATATTTATGGCCCCATTAACCCCTCGGCGGTCACCACCCTGGTGGTGCTGATGCCTCAGCCAGATGGCAGTTTTATCATCCCCACCGGGCTGGGCGACTGGGGCTAACCCCCCCCGGTCCATCGGCTTTAAAAGTAAAAGCGGAGGCGCACTTTGCAGCGCACCTCCGCTTTTTGGTTAGTTTTTCGCTTACCGGGGCAGACCCACGGCGTCTCGCACAGCCGTCATGGTCTCTTCGGCCAGAACGCGCGCCCTGGCTGCGCCGTCATGCAGGATATCCCACACCTGCTCGGGCTTTTGCGCCAGCGCTT
The DNA here is from genome assembly GCA_964593905.1 of uncultured Anaerolineaceae bacterium. GTDB lineage: Bacteria > Chloroflexota > Anaerolineae > Anaerolineales > Anaerolineaceae > CAZQLE01. The sequence goes on from CAZQLE010000033.1 coordinate 21,359, forward strand.
CACGCCGCTCGCGGAAGGGGGCCAGATTCTGGTTGAGGTTGGCCGCCAGGCGTTTCTTGCAATCCACGCAGCCAATTCCGGCGATGCGGCATTCACGGTTGATCATATCCACTTCTTCCTGGGGTGAGAAAGTTTTGTGGAAGGTAAACACATTGCACACATCCGGGTTGCCGGGGTCGCTGCGGCGCATCCGCGCCGGATCGGTGACCATCATCATCACCCGTTTCTGGGTCTCTTCGGGGGAGCTGGCAATTTCAATATGATTATCCAGGCTCTTGCCCATCTTCTGCTGGCCGTCAATGCCCAGCACCTTCGGCACTTCGGTCACCTTCATCTGCGGCTCAATCAACACATTGGTGTTGTAGCGGTAGTTGAAAGAGCGCACCGTTTCGCGGGCAAACTCAATATGCGGCGCCTGGTCCACCCCCACCGGCACCAGATCAGAGCGATAAAGCACAATATCGGCCGTCATCAACACCGGGTAGCCCACCAGGCCATAGTTGACGTTGTTGGGGTGCAGCCGAATCTTCTCTTTGAAGGTCGGAAGGTCAGTCAGCTTGCCCAGCGGCGTCACCATTGAAAGAATGGTGTGCAGCTCGGTCACCTGGGGCACCTGCGACTGAATAAACATAATCGATTCTTCCGGGCGAATCCCGGCAGCCAACCAATCCAGGGCCATGTCGAGGGTATTCTCCCGCAAATCGCGGGTGGTCTCCACCGTGGTTAATGCATGTAGATCCACAATGCAGTAAACGCATTCGTAATTATCCTGCAGGGCGACATAATTTTTGATCGCGCCCAGATAATTGCCCAAATGCTGCCGTCCGGTAGGACGAGCTCCAGAAAAAACACGACCCTTCTTTGCTGCCATTACTTGCCTTCCTGAAGATAAGTTTTCACCAGGCGCGACACTTCGCCATTTTCAACATGCCGGCCGGTGGCTAATTTTGAATAAAGCAAATGACCATCCACCACCAGTTCAAACCGTCCACCCTCTGAGGGTATCAGGGTCAACGACTCAATTTTTTCCTCAAAACTGTTCAACAATTCGGCCGCCGCACCGACGGCCCGCACGGTATAGTGTCAAACTGCGCAATACGCGATCGATATTTTCATCAGTGTTCCCTCTGGCGTTGAGCATATCGGTTCAGGCAGTCACGTCCCAGCCCCGGATTCGGTTTGTCTCTGGCATTCTCAAGCCGTTATAAATTATAAACGCTTTTTGGTAAAATGATGGTATGCCAAAGCGCAAACCCCTGTGGCTTAAAAGGTCCTTTGATCTATTGCTAACCCTGCCAGGAATGATCCTGCTCGCGCCCGTGCTGGGCGGCGTGGCGCTGCTGTTGTGGCTGCGCGAAGGACGGCCGGTGCTGTTTTGCCAGCCGCGGCCGGGGCTGCACGGCAAGGTCTTCACCCTGTATAAATTTCGCACCATGCGCCAGGCCAGCGATGCGCAGGGCAGGCCCCTGCCCGATGCACAGCGGCTGACCCGCCTGGGAAAATTTCTGCGCGCCACCAGTCTGGATGAGCTGCCCGAATTGTTGAATGTCATCCGCGGTGAGATGAGCCTGGTGGGCCCCCGCCCGCTGCTGGTGGCCTACCTCAGCCGGTACAACCCCGAACAGATGCGCCGCCACGATATGCCGCCCGGCATCACCGGCTGGGCGCAAATCAACGGCCGCAATGCATTAAGCTGGGAAGACCGCTTTGCCCTGGATGTGTGGTATGTGGATCACTGGTCACTGGCGCTGGATATCAAAATTCTGGCGCTGACCTTTTGGAAGGTGCTGAAACGGGAAGGCATCAGCGCCCCCGGAGAAGCCACCATGCGAGAATTTCAGGGAAGTCCGGCTGCCACTACTGGAGCGGAGGATCGTACGGACTGATTAACCCGGCGCTGAGATCGGCATATACCCGCTCGGCCAATTCCCGGCGGCCGGGGCTTAAGATCTGATTATTGACATCTGTAATTTCAAGACTGGCGCTCACCTGCTGCCCGCCCTGGCCTTTTGCCAGCGTCGCGAAGATTTCACGCAGCGCAGGCAGCGGGTCCACCCGCACCGTGGCCGCCCACACCCCGCGCACCTCATCGGGCGGGGTCTGGCCGCCGATTAACGCCACCTGTTTCTGACCCACATACGAGAGCAGATCCAGCGAAGCCGCTTCAGGGGTTACATAGTACACATACACAACATTCGCGTGCAGGGCATCGGCAGCGCCCTGCCAGGCGGTCAGGTCTGCAGCCGAAGGCAGCGCCGCCGTCAGCGGAAAGCGCACAAAAGGCGCGAACTGCGGCGAACAGGTGCCGCAAAAATAGTTGCCGCCATTAATGAACACCTCTTCTGCGCGCGCGCCCAGCGGCCCGTCATTGGTCACCAGACCCGCCGCCCGCCGGTCGCCCGCCAGAATGGTCGCCAAAAAGCCCGCGATAAACAATTGTTCTTCGGGGCTATACCGCACCACACTCAAATTCGCCGCCGAGGGCAATTCTCCGGCGCCAATCACCAAAAACTGGGTCTGCGGGGCAGCCGCCAGCAGTTCGGCCAGGTTATCGGGCGCGCCGGCAAAAACCACCACCCGGTGTTCGGGTTTCAAATCGCCGGCCGCCAGAGCAGGCAATGCTTCAAACTGCATCCCATTTTCAGCCGCCAGACCCTCCACCACGGCGCGGGCCGCTTCACCCGCCGCAGCCCCGCCCGAAGGCAGCGCCACAAACAGCGC
>CAZQLE010000034.1:0-24062 GCA_964593905.1 uncultured Anaerolineaceae bacterium
TGAACTGCTCAACCGGACCCGATTATATGCGTGAACCGCTGGCGTTTTTGGGCATCCATTCACGCCTCCCGGTGAGCTGCATTCCCAACGCCGGGCTGCCGCTGAATGTGGACGGCCAGGCCGTCTATCCGCTGGAACCCGAACCATTTTCGAACACGCTGGCCGAATACGTCGAAAAGCTCAAAATCAACGTGGTGGGCGGCTGCTGCGGCACCACCCCGGAACATCTTAAATGTCTGGTTGAAAAACTGCGCAATGTGCCGCAAAACCCGCGCCCCCAGAACAGCGCCCCCAAATTGGCATCTGCCATTCAGGCCACCTCCATGCTGCAGGAACCGCGTCCGTTTTTGATTGGCGAACGTTTAAACACCCAGGGCAGCCGAAAATTCAAAGACCTTATCCTGGCTGAAGATTATGACAGCATGTTAGCCATTGCCCGCCAACAGGTAGAAAACGGCGCACACGGGCTGGATATTTGCGTGGCGCTCACCGAACGGGCCGATGAGGCCGCCACAATCCGCAAGGTCATCAAGACCCTCTCACCGGTGGTGCGCGCCCCCCTGGTTATCGATACCACCGAGCCCGATGTTTTGGAAACCGCCCTGACAACCGCCCCCGGCCGCTGTTTGATCAATTCCATCCATCTGGAAGGCGGACGGGCCAAAACAGACCGCATTCTGGCGCTGGCGCGCAAATATAACGCCGCCGTCATTGCACTCACCATCGATGAACAGGGCATGGCCAAAACCGTCGACCGCAAGGTGGAGGTTGCCCGCAGAATTTATCAGATTGCAGTGGAAGAATATGGCCTGCAACCCCACGATTTGGTGTTTGATGACCTGACCTTCACCCTGGCCACCGGCGACCCCGAATTTAGCCTGTCGGCAGTTGAAACACTTGAAGGTATCAAGAAAATTAAAGCCGCGCTGCCCGGTGTGTTAACCTCGCTGGGGGTCAGCAATGTGTCGTTTGGACTGACACAAAACGCACGTGCAGTGCTCAACAGCGCCATGCTTTACCATGCCGTGCAGGCCGGGCTGGATATGGCCATTGTCAACCCGGCCCATATCACCCCCTATGGTGAGATGTTGGCGGTTGAGCGTGAGCTTGCCGACGATTTGCTCTTCAATCGCCGCCCCGATGCATTGCAGCGTCTGATTGAGTATTTCGAAAAATCAGGCGGCACTGCCAAATCAAAAAGCGATGCCAATCAAGAGCTGCTGCAAGCTTTAAGCCCCGAACAGCGGCTGCATCAGCGCATTGTGCGCCGGTTGAAAGAGGATATCGAAAAAGATATTGATGAGATCATCCATCGCGACCCCAACGCCCCAATCCACGAAACCGCGGTTGTCGTTCTAAACCAGGTGCTGCTGCCCGCCATGAAAGAAGTCGGCGATAAATTTGGCTCTGGCGAGTTAATTTTGCCTTTCGTCTTGCAATCGGCAGAGGTGATGAAAAAAGCCGTCAACCATCTTGAAAATTATCTTGAAAAACAGGCCGGCGTCAGCAAAGGCACCATCGTTCTGGCGACAGTATACGGCGACGTGCATGATATCGGCAAAAATCTGGTCAAAACCATTCTTTCCAACAACGGCTACACCGTGGTCGATCTGGGCAAACAGGTGCCGGCCGAGACCATCATCTCGAAAGCAGTTGAATTAAACGCCGACGCCATTGGCCTCAGCGCCCTGCTGGTCAGTACCAGCAAGCAAATGCCGCTGATCGTCAACGAATTGCAGCGCCGCGGGTTGAAGTTCCCGGTGCTCATCGGCGGTGCGGCCATCAACAAACGCTTTGGCCGCCGCATCTTGCTCACCGACAGCCAGACCTTTTATGATCCGGGCGTTTTTTACTGCAAAGACGCTTTTGAGGGGCTGGCAACCATGGATGCGCTCAACCAGGCCGAACAAAAACCCGCCCTCCTTGAGAAAATCCGCCATGAAAGCGAAATGGAACTTGGGCGGATAAACGAAAAGCCCGCTTCAGCCGCCCCCACCGTACTCGTGCGCAGTGTTCCACCCGCTCCTTCCATTCCACGCGTTCCCGGCTGGGGGCCCCGTCTGGTGCGCAGCATGCCGCTGGAAATCGTCTTTCAGTACCTGGCCAAGAATGAATTGTTCCGCCTGTCGTGGGGGGCCAAAAACACCCATGGCGAGGCCTGGGCCAAACTTCAGGCGGAATATGAAGCCCGTCTGGATGCCATGCGGCGTCAGGTTCTGGCCGACGGCTGGCTTAAACCGCAGGGTGTATATGGCTATTACCCCTGTCAGGCAGATGGCAACGATCTCATCGTTTACGAACCCGGTTCAGTGCAAGAAGGTTCTCCGGCTGAATACATGCGCTTTACTTTTCCCCGTCAGGATGGCGGCGACAATCTTTGTCTGGCCGATTATTTCCTACCGGTCGATTCTGGCAAGATCGATGTCGTTGCATTTCAGGTGGTAACCGTGGGTGAAACAGCCACCAAACATTTTGATATTTTGCAAAATGCCGCCGATTACAGCGAAGCCTATTTCACTCATGGCCTGGCCGTTCAGACCGCCGAAGCCGCCGCTGAGTATCTTCATCGCCACATTCGCCGGGAACTGGGTCTGCAGCCGGAACAGGGTAAGCGCTATTCATGGGGTTATCCGGCCATCCCCGAACTGAGCGACCATGAAAAAGTGTTTCAGCTTTTGCCGGTCGAAAGTGAACTGGGCATGTCGCTCACCGCGGCCTACCAGCTTGTTCCCGAACAATCGACCGCAGCCATCGTGGTTCACCATCCGCAGGCCAGATATTACAACACCGGTGAAAGCCGGGTTGAACAACTAACACGGTAAAAAAATGAACAATCAGGCTTTCCACCAGATGATTTCCGGTGATCGACCGGTTGTGTTTGATGGCGCAATGGGCACCCTGCTCAATTTGCGGGGTGTCGAATTTGACCAGTGCTTCGATTCGCTTAACCTCACCAACCCGGCCTGGGTGGCAGATATCCATCGGGAGTACATTGAGGCCGGCGCCCAGGTCATTCAAACCAACACCTTTGGCGCCAATCGCTATAAACTCAGCCGCCACGGGCTGGAAAACCGTCTGAACGAGATCAACACCGCCGGGGTTGATCTGGCCCGGCGGGTGGTTTTGGCCTCTTTCAAGCCGGTATTAATCGCCGGAGATATGGGCCCGCTGGGGGTGCGTTTGGCGCCTTTTGGCCGCGTTCAACCCGAAGAGGCGCGTGAGGTGTTTCATGAACAGGCCAGCGCATTGATCCAGGCCGGGGTGGATCTGATCATAATCGAAACGATGACCGATTTACACGAAATCCGCGAGGCAATTACCGCAGTACACGAAATATCGCCCGATCTTCCCATTGTGGCTTCCATGACCTTCACGCGCGACGACCGCACCCTGCTGGGCGATAACCCCGCCAAGGTTGCCCGTCGCATGCAAGAATACGGCGCAACGGTGATCGGGGTAAACTGTTCCGGCGGTCCCAACCAGATTCTACGCATTCTCAAGCAAATACGCGCCGCCGTACCCGAAGGCAAATTCTCGGTCATGCCCAACGCCGGCTGGCCGCAGCAGGTCAGCGGACGGATCATGTATCCGGCCGCGCCGGAATATTTTAAGGAATATGCGCTGGCATTCTGGCACGCGGGCGCAAACGTCATCGGCGGCTGCTGTGGCACAACCCCCCGCCATATCTCGGTCATTTCCGAAACCGTCCAAAACACCCCTTTGGATCAGGTAAACAATGTTTTTCAGGCGGCGACCGTTGAATCAGAAGATCGCGAGGATACGGTCCAACCCACTGAATTCTCACAAAAATTGGCAGTTGGCCGGTTTGTCATCGCGGTCGAAATGGACCCGCCGCGCGGCCTGTCGGCGCACAAGCTGCTCGCCGGGGCAAGCCTGTTGGCTGAAGCCGGTGCAGATGTCATCAACGTCGCCGACAGCCCCATGGCGCGTATGCGCATGAGCCCCTGGGCGGTATGCAGCCTGATCCAGCGCAAAGCCAATATCGAAACCGTGCTTCACTTTCCAACGCGGGGGCGCAATCTCTTGCGCGTCCAGGGCGACCTGCTGGCCGCCCATGCGCTGGATGTCCGCAATGTGTTTGTAGTCATGGGCGACCCCACCGCCATTGGCGATTACCCCAACGCGATGGATAATTACGACCTGGTCCCTTCCGGTTTGATCAAATTGATCAAGCAGGGTTTTAATGCCGGGATCGATCACGCTGGCAGCGATATCGGACAGCCCACCTCGTTTTTTGTGGGCAGCGCGCTAAATCTATGCCCCGAAGACTTGCACCAGGAGATCAAAACCCTGCGCCGAAAAATGCGCAGCGGCGCAGATTTCCTGCTTACCCAGCCAGTGTATAACCCCGAAGACTTGAAGCGTTTCCTCGATACCTATCAGGCCGAATTTGGCCCCCTGGAAATTCCGCTGCTGGTGGGCATTTTGCCGCTGGCATCCGCCCGTCATGCAGCATTTTTACATCACGAAGTTCCCGGAATCGTCATCCCCGAAAAAACCGGGCAGCGCATGCAAGACGCAGGCGAAAAGGGGACGCATGAAGGGATCAAAATTGCGATAGAATTGATAGAGGCAATGCGTCCCTTCGTGCAGGGTGTTTATTTGATGCCGGCCTTTAATCGCTTTGATTCGTGCGCCGAAATTATTGAAGCCGTGCGCGAATCAGAATAAAAGGATCTCTATGCTGCTGACCATTGATATCGGCAACACCAATATCACCATCGGGTTATATGAAGGTTCCAAGCTGGGCGCTCGCTGGCGTCTGGCAACCGATCACGAACGCATGGCGGATGAATACGGCCTGCAAATTCTGGGGTTATTGCAGCACGGCGGCTGCGCCCCCAAACAACTCAGCGGCATCTGCCTGGCATCTGTTGTTCCCCCTTTAACCACCCGCATCACGCAGGCCTGCAAACATTATCTCGGTCAAAAAATTCTGAATGTCGACTCCGGCACCCATACCGGGATTGAAATTCTCTATGAAGACCCCAGAGCCGTTGGGGCCGATCGCATTGTGGATGCTGCTGCGGTAAAAGCGTTTTATGGCGGGCCTGCCTGCGTGGTAGATTTTGGCACTGCGACCACCTTCGATGCCATCGATCGAGAAGGCCGGTATCTTGGCGGCGCAATCGCTCCCGGCATCAACATTGGCGCCGATGCACTGGTGCAGCGCACCGCAAAACTGCCCAGGGTCGATCTGCAGCGTCCCCCCTCGGTGATCGGCCGCAATACCACTCATGCAATGCAATCTGGTCTGCTGTTTGGCTATGTCGCCATGGTTGAAGGAATGGTGGCGCGATTTCGGGTTGAACTTGGGGAAGAAATGAAGGTAATTGCCACGGGCGGTCTGGCTGAAATTGTCGCCACTGAAACCCCGGTTATTGACATTATCGCCCCCTGGTTGACGCTGGATGGATTACGCTTGATCTGGGAGATGAATCAGGATGACACACAACCCGCTTCACAGTAAGAATATCCTGCTGGGGATCACCGGTTCAATTGCAGCTTACAAAGGCGCCGACCTGGCATCCAAATTAACCCAGGCTGGTGCGCTGGTCGATGTGGTGTTAACCCCGGCCGCTGAAAAATTCATCCTCCCGCTGACTTTTCAATCGGTCACGGGCCGCCGTGCTTATGTCGACCGCGACCTGTGGGGAGGTGAAGGTCACGTCACCCACATTGCCATCGGCCACGCCGCCCACCTGGTGCTAATCGCCCCGGCTTCGGCCAACACGCTGGCCAAACTGGCAAACGGGATTGCAGATAATCTGTTGACAGTGGCCGCACTGGCTTCAACCTGCCCGGTTCTGGTGGCGCCGGCAATGGATGGCGGAATGTATCAAAACCCGGCCACACAGGATAATCTTGAAAAGCTCAAAAGCCGCTCTGTAGCGTTCATCGGTCCAGCCGCGGGCCATCTCGCATCAGGGCTCAGCGGGGTGGGACGCATGAGCGAACCGCAGGAAATCTTATCGGCTGCGCGCTGGCTGCTCGGGCGCAATGGGCCGCTTGCCGGCAAAAAAATTGTGGTCACGGCCGGAGGAACACAGGAAGCCATTGACCCGGTGCGCGTCATCACCAACCGCTCATCCGGCCGGCAGGGTTATGCCATCGCCCAGGCTGCGCTCGATGCGGGCGCCGAAGTCACCCTGATCACCACCCCGGTGGGGTTGACAGCGCCCCATGGCTGCAAAGTGATCACCCTCCACACTGCGCAGGAATTATTAACATCGGTTTTGATGGAGAGCCAGTCGGCGCACGCGCTCATCATGGCTGCCGCCCCGGCCGATTTTCGCCCCAAAACGGCTGCCGCCGAAAAAATAAAAAAGCGCAGCGGTTTCAATGTCATCGAATTGGAACCCACCGACGATATTCTCGCCGCAGTTGCCACACAAAAACTGCACGCCAGCGGCCCAAAGTACACCATAGGCTTTGCGGCCGAAAGTCAGAACCTTGTCGATAATGCCGTCGCAAAATTGCACGCCAAAAAATTGGATCTGATTGTTGCCAACGACATTTCGGAACCGGGGTCGGGTTTTGAGGTCGACACCAATCGCGTAACTTTTCTATTCGCCGATGGGTCCCGCCGTGAATATCCGCAGCAGCAAAAAAGCCAGGTTGCCGAAGCCATCATCGCACAGGTCATTGCATGGGACTAACCCGGTCAATTTTTCAAAAAATTATTCTGATCGCAATCCTGTTGGGCCTCAGCGCCCGACCAGTGGGGGCTCAATCGCCAGCACCGCAAAATACAGACCCCATCAACCCGCTCACCGGGCTGCCGGTGGAAGAGCCAGCCCGGCTCAACCGCCGCCCCGTGCTGGTAAAAATCTCCAATTATCCACCCTCTGTTCGCCCACAGGCCGGCCTTTCTTATGCAGACATGGTCTTTGAATACTATATTGGGGAAGGCATGAATCGCTTTCTGGGGGTGTTCTACGGAAATGATGTTATTCGCGCCGGATCACTGCGCTCTGGCAGGCTAGTCGATGCCCAGCTCACCCCCATGTATCAGGGGGTGTTGGTTTATGGCAGCGCCGACCCCAGGGTGGATGAAGTGATTGAAAAAGAGCTGGGCGAGCGCGCCATCAGCCATCTCGAAGCGGGCTGCCCCGCGATCTGCGGCGCCAAAGATACGCATCTTGCCCCCTGGATGTATGCAGATACCGCCAGAATCACGCGTTTCGCCGCTGAACATGGTGTGGCGCAAGAAAGACCCGTGCTGCGCGGCATGTTGTTTGACCCCGCAGCACAGACCAGTGAAGATTTTGCCATTAAGGTAGGGGTCACTTACGCACGGTTTGATCGCGGTGAATGGCGGTACGACCCTCAGACCACAAAATATAACCGCTGGCAAGAAAAAGATCTGAACCGCGAAAATATGGAACCGCTTGGCGATCAATTAAATGGCGAGATAATTTCATTTTCAAATATCGTCATCATCTTTACCGAATATATTGAGCATAACCCCACGCTGCACCAGATCCACATCCGGGAGAATACCGGTGGTCAACCGGCCATTTTTTTTCGCGATGGCATGAAATATGAGGGTTACTGGCGAAGTCACCAACAAAATCAGCCACTTCAGTTTTATAATCAAGAAGGTCTACCCTTTGCACTCAAACCGGGAAACACCTGGGTAATTATTGCCGGTAACAGTTCCATAATTGAACAAACCAAGATGGGGGAATGGGAGCTAGACTTTAATATCCCGTAAATAACAATGCGAATCCTGGTAATTTCCGACGTACACGCAAACATATCCGCACTGGATGCAGTGCTTGAAGCCGCCGGCGCGGTTGATTCGGTCTGGTGTCTCGGCGACCTGGTGGGTTATGGTCCCGACCCCAATGAATGCATCCACCGCATACGAGGGGTCTCCAATCTGGTTTGTCTGCTGGGCAATCACGATGCTGCCGCGCTGGGCCAAATTGATCTGGATTCGTTTAACCGTGAAGCGCGCATCTCAGCACAGTGGATGAAATCCACCCTCCGGGCAGACAATCTTGAGTATTTGCGCAGTCTCCCCGATCGGGTTGAGATCGGAGAGATCACGCTCACCCACGGCAGCCCGCGCAACCCGGTCTGGGAATACCTGCTCGATGTTTACACTGCGCGAGAAAGCTTTAAGTATTTTTCAACACCGTATTGTTTTGTGGGTCACACCCACTTGCCGGTGGCCTATGCACAGCAAGAAAACGGAGAAATACAATTCCGTGTTTTAACCCACGTAAGCGAAATTCGATTAAATGGGAAGGCCATCCTTAACCCCGGTTCTGTCGGGCAGCCACGTGATCATGACCCACGGGCTGCTTTTGCAATTTATGATTCAGAGCAAAAAACCTGGAACCCACAGCGCGTGGTGTATGATATCGAAAGTGTCCAGGATCGAATTTCAGATGCCGGTTTGCCCTATCGGCACGCCATGCGCCTGGTGCAGGGCTGGTAAATAATTGGAACAAAACCAGCATCGCAGCCGTCATCAAAACATGGAAAGCAAACCTGATGCACTTTCAACAATACGGTAAGGAGAAAATTATGGCCGCCCCCCTGAAGAAAATTCGTTGGATCAGTATCTTAATTCTGGCTGCAATGTTGTTAACTGCCTGTTCCCCTGCAGCTTCCATCATGCCCTCGACCGAAGAATCCAAGGGTTTTGAGGCCGAAAGAAACGCTTATGGGGTTGCCCCGGCCCCGATGATGGATATGGCTGAGGCGCCCGCCGCTGCACAGGCCATCGAGCCATCTGCGCCTGCCGCTGGCGCCGGCAGCGCGGCCCGCCGGATCGTATTGATGAATGCCGATTTGTCCATCGTAGTGGATGACCCCTCTGTTTCGATGACCGCCATTACCAAAATGGCCGAGGAGATGAAAGGGTTTGTGGTTTCTTCAAACCTTTACCGCACCACAACCAGCCAGGGCATCGAAGTTCCGGCCGCCACCATCACCATTCGTATTCCCGCAGAACGGCTAAACGAGAGCCTGGACCGGATTAAAGCCCTCACCTCGGATATTGACACCGATGTCCTTTCAGAAAATATCTCCGGACAGGATGTAACCAGCGAATATACCGATTTACAGTCGCGGCTCACCAACCTGCAAAACGCCGAGGCGCGGTTAAAAGAAATTATGGCTTCAGCCACCCGCACCGAAGATGTGCTGCAAGTTTATAACGAATTGACGCGTGTCACCGAGCAAATTGAAGTCATCAAGGGACAGATCAAATATTACGATGAAGCCAGCGCTCTTTCGGCCATCAGCGTCAACATGCAGTCCAAAGAAGCCGTTCAACCGCTGACGGTGGGTGGCTGGAAACCGGTGGGCGTGGCGCGAGATGCCGTCCAGGCTTTGCTCGACGCCCTGCAATTCATTGCCAACGCCGCCATCTGGGCCACCCTGTTCTGCCTGCCCATCGGGCTATTGATCGGGCTGCCCATCTTCTTTATTGTTCGCGGCATCCGAAAATGGAACCGCGGCCGGAAATCACAAAAAGCAGCAGTCATCGCCGAACCGGCTGGCGACGAGAAAGAAAACAACAAATAAACCGCACGTCGAGATCAAAAAAAGAGCGGCCAATCTTGGCCGCTCTTTTTTTGATCTTCGCTTATATTCCCGCCGCAAATCACGCCGCTGCCGGAAACAAAATGACAACCTCGGCCGAGCCGCTTCCTTCAACGTTAATTCGATAACGCCCTTCACCAAAAGACTGCCAGGCAGTGTCCATACCATCAACTTTAATGCGCATCGGCTCCAAAGGCAAATAAACAGCCATTACGCCTTTAAAGTTGCGCTTTAATTCGAGGCAAATGGTAATGCGATTCTCTTCCGCCTGCCACGAAGAAACTTCCATACCCTGTGAAAAATGCAGGTTGCTGCCCAGATATTGCGCTTCATCAAGCTCAGCCGAACGAACTGCCAGCAACAAAACACCATGAGCCGCAATTTCACCCTCAAAGAGAATCTCACCGGAATGAATTCGCGCCGGGGATCCATCCCAAAATGACCGCACCCAGTACCGCCCGTGCGGCAGCTTAAAATCGTCGGAGCGCAAAGTGACCTTTTGGGCTTGATCGCGCCAGTTAAAGCAGGCCACCAGCCACCAGTCACCGGTGTCATTTTTTAAGGGTAACCGCACGCGTTCTGGTGTTTCTTTTTCAAACCAGTCCAACACTTCACCCCGCCGGTCAAGCAGGGGAAGAAACACCTCTGCAATCTGCAACCGGTCAAGCGTCAGCGCCGGCAAATCATCAGAGAGCAGCAGCATCCCGCCGGTCATGCCGATCACCGTCGCCATCGCGCGAATTTCATCCAGGCTGTAATCGGTCTCAGGGCGCAGCAACACACAATCGGGATCATTGATCCACCATTTGCGGTGCAGCATCGCCCTGGATAGAATATTCTGCAGCGAATTCCGCCCGGCCGGCATACTGGGTTCATCACGAAACAGAAAGCCAACCCCAGAGTAAGTGGGGTCCCAGGTGGGGGCCGTATCCGGCCCAATTCGCATGGCATCGACCAACCCCAAACCTGAACCCAACGGCAAACCGCACCCAAGCAGCAGGGTTTCTGCCCCCGCGGCCTCACGCAACGCTTCCATCCCCTGCCGCAAAACCTGCGCGCGGGTCATCGTTGGGTCGTGATACACCCCCTTTAAGGCGGCTGCATATAAAAAGTCCAGTTTCAAATAGGGAAATTTCCATTGCTCCACGGCAGTGTAAATTAAAGCACGGCATTCATCCAAAACACCGGGGTGGGTTAAATCCAACGCGTAATTGAAACGATTCCAGACAAACCCGGCATTGGCAAAACGGCCGGATCGTGTTTTTAACAAATATTCGGGGTGTTGGCGCGCCAGTTTTGCCGTGGGATGAACAATAAAAGGCGCCAGCCATATCCCGGCCATAAATTGCTGCCGGGCAATTTCAACCGCCAGTTTTTCCACACCATCGGGAAAACCACGCTGGAAGGTATACCAATCGCCAATCTGGGTCTCAAACCCATCATCAATTTGCACCAGGTCCACCGGCAGCCACTCGCGCAAACCGACCAGTGCATCCAGGTTGGTCAAAATTTTTTCCTGGCTAATGTTCTGATAAAAGTGATACCACGAACACCACCCGGTCAGCGTCTTTTCGGGTAAACGAACCTCATTTTCGCGCGCCGCCGCATCCAGATAAACTTCCATGGGGTCGGCAGAATCCATATCCAGCGGGGCCACCGCCAACCAGTCTGTTTTCATCTGCCGTCCGGGTAACAAAACCGCCTCGTCGGCATTCGCCCAGCAAGACAAAACCGGCATTTCACCAAGGCAGGCTTCAAAACTGCCAAATTGCTCTTTCTGGCTTAAAAAGCCCACCACAAAACCCTGCTGCTGCTGCCGGTTGCCAAAGGCGCAGAAAAAATCGGAGCTGAAATGGCCCGGGCGGCCCGGTTCGGGTGTGCCAGGATTACAAATCATCGGCTTTTGCATTGGGCCAAGTCGCGAGCGCCGCGGCCGGTCTTTGACGCCATACACACCGCTGCGAGACCACGACTGCCAGCCATTCACATAAAACGCCTGTCCGTTGACCGGTCCGCGCATATCGATCGGCGCCTGGTCAAAGAAAATAAAACGGCCCAGGTTCACCGCATCCTGCCCCCGGTTTTCCACCCACAGCCGCAAAAGCGCCAGAGGCTCCTGCTCTCCAAGCCCAACTTCCAGACCCATCCGCAAGCCGGTAACCGGATCATCGCGGGTGATCGTCAGCACCTGCAACAGGCCATGTTGCGGGTCAACGACCCGGTCTTGCGGGTGTACCTCAAATCCTTGATCCAAAACAGAAAACCATTGGGTCGCCGACCCGCGCCAGACCGCCAGGCCGGGTTGAATATGCGCAAGGGCCTGCGTTCCGTTTCGCCGGTCGGTCAGGCCAAGTTGCCACTGTGCTGCGTCCAGTTCCCAGGTAAAGGTTTTGTTTTGTAGAGTTTCCATTTTTCTATCTTAGCACAGGTCGCCGGGTTTTTCGACCGCGGCAGTGGGGGCAAAACAGAGCAATCGCATCTTCTGCAAGGAACGGAAAATCACCGCTTTTTACTCCCCATCCCAATTTGGAAAGGGACCGGGAAATGGGTAAAACACAACAAAAAAATTAGCTGCGCTTGCCCTGCAGGGGGCAAAACAGGGCAATTAGAAAGATATCTGGTCAGAGTGCATGAAATACGAATGGTATAATCAACGCCATGCCATCATTCGTTGCCCTCGATATCGAAACCACCGGTCTGGACGCAAATCGCGACGCGATTATTGAAATCGGCGCTGTCCGTTTCAACGGCAATCGAATAGAAGATGAATGGAGTTCACTGATCAATCCCGGTCGGCCGATTCCACCCATGATCACACAGCTAACCGGCATCTCAAATGATATGATCCGTTCGGCGCCCACACTGGGCAGCGTAATTCAACAGTTTGCCGATTTTGTAGGCAGCCGCCCGGTCATCGGCCACAATGTTCAGTTTGATCTGTCTTTTCTGCGCAAGCAGAAAATCTTGCTGGATAACGAAGTTTTTGATACGTACGAATTGGCTTCGGTGTTGCTGCCCACTGCCAGCCGCTATAACCTCGGTGCGCTGGCGCAGCGCCTGGGGGTGTTTTTAAATGGCGCACACCGCGCCCTGGAAGATTCGCGCGCCACATACGGGGTTTTCTTACGCCTGTATCAGATGGTGTATGACCTTCCGCTGGAATTACTGGCAGAATTTGTGCGGTTAAGCGAACCCTTTGAATGGGGCGCTTCAGGCATCTTCCGCGCAGTGATCGCTGAACGGGTAAAAAAGGGCGAGGTCTTCAACCAGCGCAACTTGCACCCCACGTTCGGCATGTTATTCCACCCGACGCAGCAGATGCTTTTCCCGCCGCTGACACCAATCGAAAACCCGCCAGCGTTGAATGTAGACGAAGTAGCCTCCATTCTCGAATATGGCGGGCCGTTCTCCAGTTACTTTGAAGGTTACGAACAACGCCCCCAGCAGGTTGAAATGTTGCGCGCTGTTACCGTGGCGCTGAGCGATCACCAACACCTGATGGTCGAAGCCGGCACCGGCACCGGAAAGTCTTTCGCCTATCTGGTTCCGGCCGCGCTGTGGGCGCTCAACGCCCAATCACGGGTAATTATTTCCACCAATACCATCAATCTGCAAGATCAGCTCATCAAAAAAGACATCCCCGATCTTTCCGCCGCCCTGGGCCTTCCCCTGCGGGCCGCCGTCTTAAAGGGCCGCTCAAATTATCTTTGCCCCCGGCGTTTAGATTCACTTCGCCGCCGCGGACCCGATTCGGCCGAAGAGATGCGGGTTCTGGCAAAAGTGCTGGTTTGGCTGGCTCAAGATGGCAATGGAGACCGCACCGAAATTAACCTCAATGGACCGGTTGAACGGGACATCTGGTCGCGATTATGCGCCGAAGATGAAGGCTGCAAAGGTGAGACTTGCGCTGCGCGCATGGGCGGGATCTGCCCCTTCTACCGCGCCAAACAGGCCGCCCAGAGCGCCCACCTGTTAATTGTCAATCATGCCCTCTTGCTGGCAGATGTTGCCACTGGCAGCCGTGTGCTGCCCGATTACGATCATCTCGTGATTGATGAAGCCCACCATCTTGAATCGGCCACCACCAGCGCATTAAGTTACCGGCTTACCCAGTTGGATCTGGCGCGCTCACTGCGCGAACTGGGCGGGTCTGGAAGCGGTATCATTGGGCGAATTAACCAGTATCTGGCTGAAATGCTCTCGCCCGCCGATCTGGCTGCTTACCGGCAGGCCTTTGACCGTATCACCGATCTGGCCTTCCGCTGTGAGCACGATATCAAAACATTTTTCCAGGTGGTCGATTATTTTCTTACCGAACAACGCGACGGCAAGCCGGTAAGCCCCTACGGCCAGCAGGAGCGAATCTTACCCTCCACACGCACTCAGCCCGGCTGGGGCGAGGTGGAGATTGCCTGGGACAGCGCCCATGAGACCCTGCAACTGGTTTTAAATCTTGTCGCCCAGGTTTATAAATCGATCTCCGAAATGGATGACCTGGCCGAAGAGATGGAAGATGCACACGGCGGGTTGGGAAACATTTACCGCCGGCTGGGTGAAGCGGATGTCAATTTGCACAACCTGGTCAGCACCCCCAACACCGATCAAATCTACTGGTTTGAGATCAGCCCGGTCAATAACAACCTGGCCATTAACATTGCCCCGCTGCAAATTGGCCCCCTGGTCGAACAGTATCTCTGGCACGAGAAAGCTGCGGTGATCTTAACTTCAGCCACCCTGACCACCGAACAGAGTTTTGACTACCTGCGCGAACGCCTGTATGCAGATGAAGCCAATGAGTTGGCGTTGGGATCGCCATTCGATTATGAGGGCTCTGCCCTGCTCTACCTGGTCAATGATATTGCCGAACCGGCAGATGCAAACAATTATCAACGCAGTGTAGAAAGCTCACTCATCCGGCTTAGCAAAGCCAGCGGCGGCCGTTTATTGGCGCTCTTCACATCGTATGCGCAATTAAAACGCACCTCCCAAAACATTGGCCCCGCGCTGGCCGAGGCGGGAATTCAGGTATATGAACAGGGTGAAGGCGCTTCACCCAACAGCCTGCTGGAAACCTTCCGCGAGGCGGATAAGGCCATTCTGCTGGGCACGCGCGCATTCTGGGAAGGGGTGGATATCCCCGGTGAAGCGCTATCCATCCTGGTCATCGTGAAATTACCCTTTGATGTCCCCTCCGATCCAATCGTCGCAGCGCGCTCCGAAATTTTTGACGATCCGTTCAACCAGTACAGCCTCCCAGAGGCCATTTTGCGCTTCCGCCAGGGCTTTGGGCGTTTAATCCGCACCCAGTCTGACCGGGGCGTGGTGGCGATTTTGGACCGGCGGATTCTAACCAAACGGTATGGCAAAGAATTTATCGCCTCTCTGCCTACCTGCACGGTCAAAGTCGGTTCCATGCAAGATTTACCGGCCAGCGCAACCCGGTGGTTAAACATCTAAAGCAAATAGAGCAAACCGGGCCAGTGTACCTTCATTTTTTGGGCATCCCTGGGTAAAATTCGAAATTATCATTCCAATTCCCTGTTGCTTTTTCTTAAAAACCACTTAAAATAATATACGGTATATTATATCTATTGGTAAATGTATCCCACCCTTTTACCGGTCAAACTTCATCAATCTCCACCTTGGCAGATGGAAAAAACTCTTTGACCAGTAATTCCACGAACACATTATTTCTTTTAATCAAAAATTGGCAGCGCTCTCCTGATGGAAAGGATTTCAATCAGGAGTCTGGAAATTTATAAATTTCCAATTAGAGCTTCTTTTCACCCCAACCCTTAAGAGGAGGATACCTTGAAAGCAACCCGTACGTTTGTATCTGTTTTTCTGGCGTTGATCTTCATTGTCAGCATGGTGTCTTGCGCGCCAGCCGCACCCGCTGCCCCTGCCGCCGCTGAACCGGCCGCTCCTGCCGAACCGGCCGCGGCCGCCCCCACCGAGGCCCCTGCCCCTGCTGAACCGGCCGCACCGGCCGAACCGGCAGTACTGGTGGTTGCGATGCGGTTGGATGATGTGGTCACCCTCGATCCAGGTTGGGCCGGTGAAACCACCAATCTGATGATCCACATCAACACATACGACACCCTCACCGACGTGCGCCCCGATGACCTTACCACCATCGTGGGTCGGTTGGCAGAATCCTGGGAAAATAACGCCGATTTTACCGAGTTCACCTTCAAACTCCGCCCCGGAATTAAATTTGCTTCCGGCAACCCGGTGACCGCAGAAGATGTAGTCTTCTCGTGGACTCGTATGCTGAAACTGGCCGGCGCACCGGCATGGAACCTGGACGGCGTCGCCACCGTGGAAGCAGTGGATGAATTGACCGTTAAAGTCACCACCAGCGACTCTCTGCCTGCGTTTTACGCATCGGCTGCCAACCCCAGCCTGGGCATTCTCGATAGCAAACTCGTCAAAGAGCATGGCGGAACCGATGCCGAAGACGCGGCCACCACTGACACCGCCAAAGATTGGCTCGATCAGCATTCCGCTGGTTCCGGTCCCTATGTTCTGACCCGCTGGGCCCCTAAATCTGAAATCGTTCTGGAAGCCAACCCGAACTACTGGAAAGATGCACCCAAATACGCCAAAGTGGTCATCAAGCACGTCGAAGACCCCACCACGCAGCTTCAGATGCTGCAAACAGGTGACGCCGATATGATCGGCAATCTCGACAGCGATCTGGTAGAGATCGCCAAAGCCGATCCCAATATCGTCATCACCGTTGATCAGACCCTCGATGAAAATTATCTGGCGATGACTTCGAGCTGCAAAACCGAACTCAGCACCGAATCATCTGCGCTGCTGTGCGACAAGCGAATCCGCCAGGCAGTGGCCTATGCAATCGATTATGACGGTCTGATCCAGTCCGTTCTGAACGGGTACGGAACCCGCGCTCCGAGCATCATCCCCCTGGGTATTCTGGGTGTGGATGAGAGCAAGACATGGGGGCGGGATGTTGAAAAATCGAAGGCCCTTCTGGCAGAAGCCGGTCACCCCGATGGCATCAAGCTGGATTACTATTACGCATCCAACCCCACCCGCGAAATTGTGGCTGCGAAAATTAAGAGCGACCTGGCCGAAGTTGGGATTGACCTGACCCTCAACCCGATGGAACAAAGCGTCTACCTCTCTGAAATGCGCGCCCAAAAACTGCCGATGGCCCAGGGCGGCTGGACCCCCGACTATCTTGACCCGACCATGTGGACCGACTACTTTGGCCTGGGAGATCGTTCGGTTGCATTCCGTATGTGGTATCAAAACCCGAAGGCCACCGAGCTGGCCCAGACGATCCGCACCAATATGGACCGCGCCGTCCGCGAAAAAGCCATTCAAGATATCCAGGATATCTTCATCGATGACATGCCCTATACCATGTTATGGCAGACACAGGCCATTCATGCCAACCGCGCTGAAGTCACCGGCTTTGCATTCCATCCGGTCTGGTTTGTAGACTTCTCCATGATGGCTCCGGCCGAGTAACGCCAACATAAACGATCAACAAACGCCCGTGATCGGCTTGCCTTGCAGCGGGCGTTTGTTGAACTTTCTTCTGCTCATTCAAAACAAAGTGTGCGCCGGTCAGTGCGCTGGCGCACACTGCTTTTCAAAAATAACCGTACGCTCAAAATAAATCGACCTGCAAATTAAATTTAAAACCAAAACAGCCTTTCGCTGCGCTTTGCCGGCTCCCTTTAGGAGTGATGTATGAATAATATTGCTGCATATGCCCTCCGTAGACTATTGCTGATGATCCCCATGATTATTGGCATTACGCTGGTGTTGTTTATTGTCACCAGGGTAATTCCTGTAAACCCATTGGCCGTCATTTTAAACGAGAAATCAATGGACAATCCGGCTTCGGTAAAAGCGGCAGAAGAAAAATGGGGTCTCAACCGCCCGGTGGCCGAACAGTACTGGGTCTACTTAAAAAATGTTGCCCGCGGTGATCTGGGGGTTTCTTTTAAAACCAAGAACCCGGTTACCCAGGATATTCTCACCTTCTTACCCGCCACCATCGAACTGGCGATCATGTCATTCCTGTTTGCGATAACGCTTGGGCTTCCCCTGGGGATTATTGCAGCCTTGAAAAGCGGAAAGTTTATGGACCATTTCAGCCGGGTGTTTGCTCTAATTGGGGCATCCATGCCGCCGTTTTGGTCGGGCTTGCTGGTACTTTTCATTTTCTATTACAAGCTGAAAATAGCCCCCGCGCCGGGGCGCCTTGACCCGCGCCTCACCCCGCCCGATACAATTACGGGCATGTATCTTTTCGACAGCCTGGCCACCGGTAATATGCCAGTGTTCTGGGATGCATTACAACATCTGATTCTTCCTTCGATAATTCTCGGGTGGTTCACGCTGGCCCTTCTGGCGCGCATCACCCGCTCTTCGCTCATTGAAGTTTTACAACAAGATTACATCCGCACCGCCCGGGCAAAAGGCCTGAAAGAAAGCGCCGTGGTTCTGAAACATGCCCTCCAAAACGCCATGATCCCCCTGGTCACGGTCATGGGGCTCGCTTTTGCAGGGTTATTAACCGGTGCCATCATGACAGAGACCATTTTTGCCTGGCCCGGAATTGGGCGGTATGCGGTCGAGTCTTCCGTAAATCTAGACTTCCCCTCCCTGATGGGAACAACGCTTGTCATTGCAGTACTCTACATGTTTATGAATTTAATTGTAGACATTACCTATGGTTTCATCGATCCGCGCATCCGGGAGGCATGAGCATGGTTCAATTAACCACCACAGCACAAAAATCTGAAGATCCGTGGATGCGCCGTCTGCGCTCGATCCGCCAAAACCCAATGGCGATGGTCGGTCTAAGCATCATTCTTGTATGGGCAATCATTGCCATTTTTGCCCCGCTAATCTCTCCTTACGATCCGCTGGACCAGGATATCACCCATCGCATGAAACCACCCAGCGGCACCCACTGGTTTGGCACCGATGAGCTTGGCCGCGATGTTTTCAGCCGCGTGATGCACGGCGCCCGCATCTCTTTGCCCATCGGGTTGATCGTGATCATTTTCGCCATGTTTGCCGGGTGTCTAATTGGCGCCTCGGCCGGCTTTATTGGCGGGGTTTATGATTTGCTCATCATGCGGCTGGCCGATATTACCATGGCCTTTCCATCCATCGTCCTGGCGTTGGCCATTGCAGCCGTACTGGGTCCCAGCATCACCAATGCGCTGATCGCCATGATCCTGGTCTGGTGGCCTGAATATGCGCGTTTGATGCGCGGCCAGGTGCTTAGCGTCCGGAATAATGAATATGTCACTGCTGCAAATGTGCTTGGCGCATCCGGAAGCCGCACCCTGTTCCGGCATATCCTTCCCAACACTTTTGCGCCCATCCTGGTCAAGGCCTCTCTCGATGCCGGCAGCGCCATCCTGAATATTGCGGCGTTGAGCTTTATCGGTCTGGGGGCTGTGCCGCCCACCGCCGAATGGGGCGCCATGATTTCACTGGGGCGTTACAAATTCTATTTCTGGTGGATGACAACTTTTCCGGGTCTGGCAATTTTAAGTGTAGTGCTCGGGTTTAACTTCTTTGGCGATGGCGTCCGCGATGCGTTTGACCCGCGTACCAACGGTCAGGCTTAAGCACCCACAGGATCTGGCTTAACCGCATCCTGCCTTCTCGATTAAAGGGAGCATATGGTAGAACCTACACTTTCTCCTGTTGGCGGTCCGGTCTCGCGTGAGCGCTTGGCCTATGAAGCGATTAAAGAAGCCATTCTCAATTTTCAATTAAAGCCCGGACAAAGCCTGGTCGAAAACGACCTCGCTGCGCAGCTCGGCACCAGCAAAACACCCGTCCGTGATGCCCTTTTGCGATTGGAAAAAGAAGGGCTGGTGGTGAAACAGGTTTATAAAGGCACCTATGTCGCCGATATCAACCCCCAGACCATGATCGAGATCTTTCAAATTCGGGCCGTGCTAGAAGGCCTGGCAGCCGGCATTGCGGCCGTAAACTTCACCCCCGAAGCCATCGTGCAGGCGAAAAATCTGGTTTCCGAGCATTATCAGGCCATTAACTCCGGCAATCTAAGCGAGGCCTCACGGGTTAACCGCCAGTTTCACGATTTAATTTTGCAGCACAACACCAACACCCGGCTCAACCAACTGCTTGCCAATATCGATGACCACCTGCGCCGTTACCGCATTCTGTCAAACTTCCAATCCGGCCGGCTCGATAAATCCATCCTCGAACACCAGACCATTCTAAACGCCATCGAAGCCAAAAACGCCGTCGAGACCGAAGCAGCCATGAAAAACCACCTGCTCAGCGTGCTGGCAGACCTTTCCACAGAAGAATTTGAACTGCTGGTCAACCGCGCCGCGCATACAACCGGCGATATCCACGTGGAGCTTTAAAGAACATGCATCTTGGTCCGGGAAACTGGTTTGAACTTGCCACACCGGTCCACGATCAGGTCATTGCCTGGCTGCTGGAGGGCGACCCTGCCATACAATATCAAACCCGGCGCGATCTGCTTCAAGCACCTGCTGCTGAACTTGAACAAACCCGTGCCCGCATCGCGCTCGAAGGCTGGGGTGCACAACTGCTCAGTCAGCGCAGCCCGGCCGACAGAATGTGGAGCGGCCACCTTTATTCTCCCAAATGGACTTCAACCCATTACTCGCTCCTGCTTTTAAAAGACCTTGAAATTCAGCCGCTGCCAGAAATCGCCGATTCCTGTCTGCTGCTGCTTGAAAAAGGTCTCTGGCAAGATGGGGGCATCAATTTTTGGCGTTCGATAAAACACAGCGAAGTGTGCGTAACCGGCATGTTGCTCAGTATGCTGGCTTTTTTCGGTGTGCAGGATGACCGCTGCGATCAACTAGCCGATTTTTTACTGCGCACCCAGATGCCCGACGGCGGTTGGAACTGCAATATTTTTCAGGGAGCCACCCACAGCTCGCTGCATAGCACCCTGTCGGTCATTGAAGGGCTCCAGGAATATCAACACCGCTTCCAGCAGCGGGTGGATGAAATCATGCTGGCCCACCAACGCGCGCTCAATTTTGTTAGCGCGCACCGGCTCTACCGTTCGCACCGCACCGGCGAAATCATCGATCCGCAGATGATCAACTTCACCTTTCCCGCCTACTGGCGCTATGATATTTTGCGTATGCTCGATCATCTCCAAAAATGGAATCAGCCCCCGGTCGAAGCCATGCAAGATGCAATAAACATCCTGACCGGCAAAATGACCGAAACAGGTCAATGGAAACTGGCCCGCCGTTATTCAGGGAAAATCTATTTTCCCATCGAAACAGTAGGCCAACCATCTCGTTGGATTACCCTAAAAACAATCCGGGTATTAAACTGGTGGAATAAGTTCTGCTAGAGGTGATGAAAGCCCGGCGGGCGTTCTCCTGAATTGAAGTTCGAAACGATTAACAATGCCCGGCAAGGGGCCGAACTGCTATTCCCCCAACGGTGCGGCAGTTCCGGGGTAAATAACACCGTGTCACCCGGACTAAGGTGATACAGCGTTCCGTCAATTTCGTAATCCAGAACACCGTCAAGACAACACAAAAATTCATTGCCGGTATGAACCCAGATATGGGGACCAGAAGTGGCGCCAGGCTCTAAAGTAAATTCCATTCCAAACAGCTTGCCTAAAAATTCATCTCCCCCTAATCCTTCCCAGTATCCTTTCGCGATATCTACACGAATTCTCTCGCTTCTTCGTGTGACCACCACCGGAGACCGTTCGGGCTCATGTCGAAAAAACACCGTGATGGGCACGCCCATCGCTGACGCCAGTTTACTCAAGGTACTGACTGAAGGCGAGGTCAACCCACGCTCGATCATGCTCAACGCATTCGCCGATAGGCTGCTGCGCCTTGCAAGTTCCCGCATTGAGATCCCCCGTTCTTCTCTCAGCGCTTTGAGGCGCTGACCGACGTCGTAGGTTGCATCTCTTTCCATGTGCACCTTTCCTTCCGTCGAAACCAGGTTATTCGATTGTCACTACAATCATTGTATACCTTGAAATTCCGAATTACAAATTAAATCTATGTCCATTTTTTGCCCCCCAAAGCCCAAGATCAACCTCCACGGTCAAACCCAGCCGCGCATTTTATAAACCCACAGACCAATATATTCTTTTAACCCCACCGAAAATAACCCGATCTCATCACCAGATGGAATGAACCCGATCAGCAGCGTTTCAAGGCTGGGGTGCAGCAAGTCTTCCCAGTAAACAGCGCTAATTTTATAATCTGTAGGCGCCGGGATCACCTCCAGACCCTGTGCGCGGAAGAGCGCGGCCGCCCGCGGCATATGCATGGCCGAGGTAACCAGCAAAACTTTGTTCATCCCCCTTTGGGCCAGCAGCTTTTGATCCAGAACAGATTCATCGTAAGTGGTTAAGGATTGGTCTTGAATAAGAATGCGGTCGGCAGGAATTTCCATCAAACGCAAAATGGCAACCGATTCTTCCGCCGGGGTCATCCCGCGCCTGCCCATCCACTCAATTGCACCGCCGCTGGCCAGAATCACCGGCGCTTTTCCATCTTTCCATAGTTTGCCGGCATACACTACGCGGTCGCCGGCGCTGTTCAGTTCCACCATCTGGCGCGGGGCCTGCAAAGGCTCGGTCCCCCCGCCCAGCACAACAATCGCATCCGCCTCAGGCAGCTCTCCACTCACCGGCGTTTGCTGTTCCAAAGAGCGAATTAAAAACGCCGTCGTCCAACGATTCCCACCAATCAACAACACCCCCAACACGGCAATAAGCAGACAGCGTTGAAGTTTTGGCTTTCGAGATAACAACAACGCTGCCGCAACAAGCAGGGTAACCAGACCGAGAGGGTAGACGAATTGTGGCAGAAATTTGGACAAAAAGATAAACACGCGCTGCTTCCTCCAGCCTCATTCTACTATAAACTCCGATTCTGGCCGCGCCAGTGGGATTGATCGTAATAAAATCAAAAAGAGGGCATTGATTGTTCAAATCAACGCCCTCCTCCAGTTCAATTTACCGCAGATCGTCTTGCAGCCCGCACCGGCTGCCTAGAACAGCCCGGTGATCAGCCCGGTTTCAGGGTCAATATCCACATCAAAGAAAGCCGGGCGGGTTGGCAGCCCTGGCATGGTGGCCATTGTGCCCAGCAGCGGATAAATGAAACCCGCCCCCACCGAGGCGCGCAGCTCGCGTACCGGAATGCGGAAATTCTTCGGCACACCCTTTAAATTGGGATCGTGACTGATGGAAAGATGGGTCTTTGCCATGCAGATCGGAAGACGATCAAAACCAAGCCGGGTATATTCGGCAATTTGCCCTTCAGCCTCGGGCGAATAATCTACGCCATCAGCGCCATAAATTTCTCGGGCAATCGTCTCAATTTTGTCTTTGATCGACCATTCCAAAGGATAGAGGAATTTAAATTGCGCCGGTTGATTGGCAGCTTTCACCACTGCCTCAGCCAGTTTCACCGCTCCTTCACCACCAAATTCCCAGTGACGACACACCACAGCATCTTCGGCACCGCCCAGATCCACCGCTGCCGTGCGAATCATCTCAAGCTCGGCTTCGGTATCGGTGAAAAAGCTGTTGATCGCAACCACAACCGGAATACCATATTTCCGGGCACTGTGAATATGGTGAACCATATTCTCCAGACCGTTTTTCAATAGACCCAGATTTTCCTGGGTATATTCAGCCGCCAGAGGTTTCCCGGCTACCACTTTGGGGCCGCCGCCATGCATTTTTAAAGCCCGCACCGTAGCCACCAGAACAACCACAGCGGGCTTTAACCCTGAATAGCGGCATTTGATATCCATAAACTTTTCCATGCCCATATCAGCGCCAAAACCAGATTCGGTGATCACATAATCGGCCAGCTTAAGGCCAATTTTATCCGCCAGAATCGAGCTGTTGCCATGTGCAATATTTGCAAACGGTCCCGCATGAACAAAGACCGGCGTGCCCTCCAGGGTTTGCATCAAATTCGGTTTAATGGCATCCCGCATCAACACCGTCAACGCCCCGGCCGTTCCCAGGTCACCGGCAGTTACCGCTTCACCATTTTTGCTCAGCGCCACTACCATGCGGGCAAACCGCTCACGCATATCATTAATATCCGTGGTCAGCGCCAGCACCGCCATAATTTCACTGGCGACAGTGATATCAAAACCGGTCTCGCGGCTGAATTCTTTCTCATTCGGCCCGGTGCCAACCGTAACCCCGCGCAGAAAACGATCGCTGGTATCAATAACCCGCCGCCAGGTAATCGTCTGCGGATCAATATCCAGACGGAACATACGCCGCTTTTCATCCGCAGTCAATTCATCCGGATCCGTCGTTGTGATCCCCAGCTTTTCCAGGCGATAGCGCATCCCACGGGCAAACTGTCGTTTTCCCTGCTTGTTTTTGGGGCAAAAACGATCAAAGAGTTGTTCATCGGTCGCATCAGTCTCATGAAGCATACGCACATCAATTG